>NZ_JBHWIW010000018.1:48222-119261 GCF_042731955.1 Streptomyces sp. NPDC059828
CTCGGGGCCGGCCCGGTCCACCCCTCCATCGGGTGGGCCCCCCGGCCGGTCGTCGCCATCGCGACCGCCACCACGGACCCGAGCGGTCTCCTCGGTGCACGCATCCGCGGCGCCTCGCTGGTCATGGGTGTTCCCCAAGGGGGTAAATCCCGCTCTCTGTAAGCGACTTATGCCCATTGTGTGGGTGATGAAGAGGACTGCGCCGCGACAGTGGCAACTACTAGGATGATCGTCTGACCTCGGCTTTGCGAGAGGGAAGGTGCCAGGGCCCGGGCGAGTCCTTCGACAGCCCTTCCTGCGTCGTCGTCCGCCCTCGTATCGCCCTCGGGACTTCAGGGTGAACCCGGTCCGGCCGGCGAGTTCCGGACGCCCGGCCTCGCCGCCGGATACGGCCCTGACGCCGACATGGGAGAGGAGTTCACGCCATGGCGTGGAACGAGTGGGAGCAGTTGAAGGCCGACGAGGCCGCGCAGCCCACGGGGATGCGGCTCAATCAGGCGGCCCCCGCCGCGGGTGGCGGCGGTGGCATAGGAGATCTGGCCTCCTCGCCGGCGGAGAAGAAGGCTGCCGCGAATGCGATCGAGCAGCATCTCGAGCCGGACACGAAGAAGGCCGGCAAGGTCGCGGAGGACAAGACGGACAGCGCGGTCAAGGAGTTCAGCGGCAAGGACGGCCATGGCTGGGACACCTCAGGCGCTTTGAAGAAGGCACACGGCACCTGGGAGAAGCAGGTCAAGGCGCTGGTGGACCGCCTCGGCGCGGACAAGGCCGCGCTGCGCAACACCTCGATCCTGTTCCAGAGCAATGACATCGGCATCAGGTCGCAGGTGCGCCAGTCGTCCACGCTCGACATCCTCTGATCTGCCGCCGCACAACGCCATAAGCTCTACGGGGGAGCACATGCCGACATACCACGAAGCGATGACCACCGATTTGTCCACGCTGACCAACGCGGCTGACAAATGCGACGAGATGGCGGGTGAGTTCAAGAAGCTCGAAGCCGACTACAAGCGGGACGTCTCGAACATATCCCTTGGCCAAACCTGGCAGGGCCTGGCCGCGACCGCCGCCAGCAGCCGTTTCAAGGTCACTCTGAGCGAGTACCAGGCGGCCCAGAAGGAAGCCAAGGCGATCGCCTCCCTGCTGCGCGATGCCCACCAGCAGTTCACCGAATTGCGCGGCAAGCTCAAGGCGGTGCATGACGATGCCATCAAGGCCGGCATGAAGGTGTCGGAGCAGGGGGTCGTCGAGTTCGACTTCGAGAAGATGGACGAAGGCACCCGCAACGCCTACCACCACGACCGCGACTACCAGGATTCCGTCCGCACGGCCGTGGGTGAATGGAATCAGGCCATCAAGGCCGCGGTCCAGGACATCAACGACGCCGACGACGGCGTCAAGATAGCCCTTGAGGCGGCGGTCATCGACGGGGATGTCACCGATGGCACCTTGAACGGCTTCAACCGCGATGCCAAGTCGGACGTCGAGGAGTACGAGGCCGACCACGCCGCCTCCATCGCCATGGAGATCAACAACGGCAACAAGGTCTCCGCAGCGGACATGGCGGAACTCCAGCGTACGTTCCGCGACAACGCCGACGACACCAAGTTCACCCAGACCTTCCTCGACGGTCTCGGCGCACAGAACACGCTCAAGTTCACCAACAGGCTCAACGACCTGGCGTACTTCGACGACAAGGACCACAAGAAGGACTACCTGGGTCTCCAGAAGGGTCTCGCCACGACCCTTGCGACCGCGACCAAGGACCCTGACTCCACGTTCTACAAGGACTTCCGGGCCGATCTGAAGAAGGCCGGGGTTCAGCAGTTCGACCTGGACGCCACCGGTGACAAGATCGCGGTTGGTGTCGGTCATGGACAGCAGGCGCGCGGCTATCAGAGTCTGGTCACGCTGATGCAGCACGGCGACGGCTACTCCGGGCAGTTCCTCAAGGACATGGCCGACGACATACGCCATGCCGAGGACAAGGGGCAGGGCGGCGATCCGGACGTCTGGGATCTGAGCGGGGAATTCAGCGGAAGCCAGGACGGCTGGTTCGCCAACGACCCTCTCGACGGTGTGCTGGGCATCATGGCGGAGGATCCGAAGACCGCCACGTCCTATCTGGACCCGGGCGCCGACTCGAAGAACGACAATCTCGAGTACCTGCTGAAGGAGCGGGACTGGGATCTCGTCAATACCACCAAGGACCAGGCCAAGGTCGAGGGCATCGGGCCGGACACGTTCGACAAGGATGTCCGTACCGGTTTCGGTGCCGTGCTCGAGTCGGCTGCCACCGGCTATGTTCCGGGATCCGACCATGAGCTGGGCGGGCACAGCATCGCGCAGGCCAGGATCATGCACGACACGATCAACGTGCTGAATTCCTCAGGCCAGGCGGAGAAGCTGCCCGAGAACCTCACACAGCCCATGGCCAACCTGATGACGGACTACACACCCGACCTGCATCAGATCCTCGGTCTGGACAACACCACCTACAACACCTCGGACAAGGCGTGGACGGATGAGGACGGCCAGACCCATATGTCCGTCCCGAGGGACCAGTTGGTGAAGCTGATGCGCGGAGTCGCCGACGACCCCGCGGCGTTCGGGCAGGTGTACCAGGCGGAGAAGCAGTACTCCCTGGACACCTTCGCCGGCATGCCGGACAGCACCACCAACGACACCACCAAGGCGCGGATCCAGGAGGCTTCTGCCGCGATGGGTGCCTACGACGGCGTGCGTGGAGACGTCGCCTTCGACAAGAGGTTCAACGACACGCAGTGGACCAACGACTTCAACAACGCTGTGACGTCAGCGCCGGGTGCGGCCCTCAACTTCGTTCCGGACAAGTACGGCGTGACGGGCGACATCGGTAACCGCATCCTCGGTTTCGCCTCCTATGAAGCGACGAAGGACAGGATCGCCGAGATCAATGCGGCGGCGACGGAGGAGAACTACAAGTCGTTCACCTCCGGCCAGAAGGTCGTGGACGGAATGGTCACCTCCTGGGCCGAGAGCAACGGGCACGACAAGGAGAGCGACTTCGCGAAGGTCCTCGTCGGAGACGGGCAGTTGAAGCACAAGCAAGGGCGAGACCAAGCGCTGCTGGCCCTGCGCACCGACATGTAGCAGGGGCCGCGCGGCCTGTACCACCGGAGCAGAACGACGCATATGAAACTCACGAAGCTCAAGACCCGCCGAGCCCTCCTCGCTGTTGCCCTCGCCATCGTCCTCGCAGGTTCCGGGATCTTCTACTTCTCCGGCGCTTACGACGACTGGCGCGGCGGACGGGCCCTCGGTGCTGCCTGTGAGGGTGTTCTCGCCCCCGACGACACACTGCGAGTCCTCGGTGGCAAGGGGCGGGCCAGATCCGGCAAGGGGGATCTCTCGCTCCTCGGCGATCCGGCTCAGAGCCTCACCCGCTGCGGCATCACGACATCCGCTGGTACGGCCGCCGTCCTGTTCGATGTGCGCTGGGGCGGCGACGCCGACGCCGCCTCCCTTTTCCCGGGTCGCGCGGACCTCCGGGGGGCCACGGGGAGCGCTGCCCCGCTGGGCGGCGGCTGGCCCGGGACGATCACCTCGACGTCCGGCCAGTCCCGCGTGTCGATCGCGTTGCGGTGCCGCAATCGTCACAACGAGAGCCTTCTGGTCAGCAGCGTGCTGTCAGGCGGGGAAGGCCCCGGCGACCGCGGTGAACGGACCGCGCTCGCCCGGGCCACCGCGCAGGCGGCGGCGAACGCCGCGGACAGGTTCGACTGCACGGCGACGCCGGGCGGGCCGATCACGACGACTCCGGCCGACCCTCTCACCACAAGCCACCCCCTGTCCCGGGCCGACGGAACGTGCGCCCCGGTGCGCTCCCTGGCCTCGGCCGCCACACACTCAGGCGTGCCGAACGCCATGGAGTCCGCATCGCAGCGGCAGGCCCCCCTTGCCGACTGCTTCCTGGCCACGCCGGACGGCAGGCCCGGGTACGGCATGTCCGCCGTGTACGGGCCCTATGCCAAGAGCCTCAAGGAGTCCGGTCCCGCCGATCTGCGCAGGACCGCCGGGCTCTCCGAGAACGGCAACCATGCCTGGGCCTCCGCCCAGTGCCCCGGATCGTCCGAGCGGGCACTCTTCACCCTCTGGCGGATCTTCGACACGGACGACGACGCCTACCCCGTGCGGAAGCCCGCCCGTGACTTCGAGAAGGACGCACTCACGGCGTTCGCCGAGCAGTCGGCGCGGCAACACGGTTGCTCCGACCTGCGGATGCCCTGACGACCGTCTACCCCAGCCCCCGCCGAGGCCGCTACCGGCCCGGCGCGGGGCGCTCTGGCCGACCCTGAACCGGATCGGTGCCGGATCAGGTCGGATGGGCCGGGTCGAGGAGGGTGGGTCCGAGTGCGCAGCACCGCGGGTGCGGAGCGCTGGCGACGGGATCCGGCGCCGGCACGTACGAGCTCGAGACCCTCGCGAACCACTCGCGCACCCCGCTGCTCGCCCACGTGGGCGTTGACCAGCGAAGTTTCTGTGCGCCCCCGGCAGGACTCGAACCTGCGGCCAAGCGCTTAGAAGGCGCCTGCTCTATCCACTGAGCTACGGGGGCCAGATGTGGCCTCGGTGGCCTGGAGCCCCTGGTGGGTCGGCCGTGACCTTGCCGGGACAAGGATAGGGCTCCATTCGCCTTGACCCGGTTGCTTCACCTGCGTGGCACGATGTGGAGGTTCGGTGAAGCGAACCGATAATCGCAGGCAGGTGCGATTCTTGCAGCGGTTTTTTCGCCTGTCGCCCCGGGTGTTGTGCACTCGTTATGCCTGCGCCCCACTTGCCTCGGCCATTTCGCCCATCTGATCGGCGCGCAGGGGTGGCCATACGCTTCAAAACGACTCCAAAATTGGGCATTCTTCGCATGTGGTGACCATGGAAGTACGGCCTCAGCTGATCGACGCACTCTCCGCCCTGCGCGACCGTGTCGCTGCGGTGCGTCTTCCACTACCGCTCCCCGGTGCGCCGCGCGCCCGGCGGACCAGGGACGAGCTGCTCGCGCAGCTCGACGACTATCTGGTGCCCCGGCTCAAGCACCCCGACGCGCCCCTGCTGGCGGTGATCGGCGGATCCACCGGGGCGGGCAAGTCCACCTTGGTCAACTCGCTTGTGGGGCGGCGCGTGAGCGAGGCCGGGGTGCTGCGGCCCACGACACGGACGCCCGTCCTCGTGTGCCACCCGGATGACCTCCACTGGTTCGCGGGGGTCAGGGTGCTGCCGCACCTCACCCGCGTATGGCTTCCGCAGCAGGACGCCGAGACCCCCGGCGGGGAGCGCGAGCAGGCGGAGGGCGGTGCGCTGCGGCTGGAGACCTCAGGAGCGCTGCCTCCCGGGCTCGCGCTGCTCGACGCGCCCGACATCGACTCGCTCGTCATCGAGAACCGGATGCTGGCCGCCGAGTTGATCTGCGCCGCCGACATCTGGGTCATGGTCACCACCGCCTCCCGCTACGCGGACGCCGTGCCGTGGCACCTGCTGCGTACGGCCAAGCAGTACGACGCCGCGCTGATCACGGTGCTCGACCGGGTCCCGCACCAGATGGTCAACGAGGTCTCCCGGCAGTACGCGGCGCTCCTGACCAAGGCCGGGCTCGGACATGTGCCGCGCTTCACCATCCCCGAACTCCCGGAGTCCGCCGGCCTCGGCAGCGGGCTGCTCCCGGAGTCCGCAGTCGTCGCGCTCAGGGACTGGCTGGCGCACCAGGCCCTGGACCCCGTGGCACGCCGGGAGACCCTGGTACGTACGGCCGCCGGGGTCATCGACTCGCTCTCCGCCCGCATGCCCGATCTCGCGGGCGCCGTCGCGGCCCAGTACGCCGCCGCTGTACGCCTCTCCGGCAGCCTCGACGAGTCGTACGCCCGAGAGACCGACCGGGTGCACAAGCAGCTCGGCCGGGGCGCCGTACTCGCCGGAGACGCCCGTACGCGCTGGCGCGGCTACCCGCGCGACAGCTCGGCGACAGAGGTGCTCGACGCGATCGCCGAGAGCCTGACCGCACTGCTCCACTGCGCGGTGGCCGCCGCCGACGAGCGGCTCCAGGAGGCATGGCGCCACGAGCCCGCGGCGGGGGCGGTGGGAGGCGGGTTCGCGGGAGCCGACCGGGAATGCGGGGAGCGGATCGGCATGGCCGTACGGCGCTGGCGGCGGGTGCTGGAGGAGCTCACCGAAGAGGCGGTACGGGACATGGAGAAGTCGGCCGCGCCCGATCCCGAGACCGTCGCGGCTCTGCTCGCCGCCGCGCTGCTCGGTGGCCGGCGCGCCCGCGCGGCGGGCGAACTGCTCGCCGAGCGCCTCGGTGCCCAGAGCGCCCTGCGACTGCGGGACAAGGGCGGTGAGCTGGTGAAGGACTGTGTCGAGGGCGTCATGCGGGATGAACGCGACCGGCGGCTCGCCCCGCTGGACGCCCTCGAAGTGTCCCCGGAACCACAAGCCGAGCTGATCGCCGCGCTGTCCGTACTACAGAAGGAAAGGTGACCGCCGATGACCGCCGTCACTGGGGAGACCGAGGACCGCCCGGGGACCGCTCCGAGGGCGGAAACGCAGATGGACTCGGAGACGGGGACGGAGGCGGGGACGGAGGGTGCGGGGCCCGCCGTCGCCTCCGGGGCCGGTACGGGGAAGGACCCGGCGCACGAGGACGGCGAGCAGGCGGACGGACGGCACGCGGACGGCCAGCCCGGCGCGGACGAGGGGCGCTGGGACGACGGGCTGATCGCCCGCCGCGCCGCGGAGCCGTGCCCGGAGGACCCCGCGGGGGAGCCGCACATCCCGGTTCCCGGCCCCTACGCAGCCCCGCTGCGCACCCGGCTCGACGCCCTCCGTGAGCTCGTGGGCCTGTCCCGTACCCGAATCGAGGGCCAGGCGCTCGAAGAGGCCGGACGAGTGCTCGACGAGGCTGCGGCGCGGCAGCGGCTGTCGTCGGAGCACACCGTCGTCGCCATCGCGGGCGCCAGCGGGAGCGGCAAGTCGACGCTGTTCAACGCCTTGGCCGGGGTACCCATTTCGGAGACCGGACTGCGCCGGCCCACCACATCCGCCCCGATCTCCCTGGCCTGGTCCGAAGGGGCGGGCGGACTGCTCGACCGGCTCGCCATCCCCGGGCGGCTGCGGCGCAGGCCGCTCGCGGGCGGATCGGGCGACGAGGCACTCCAAGGCCTGGTGCTCGTGGATCTGCCCGACCACGATTCGGCGCTGACCGCGCACCGGGACCAGGTGGACCGGGTGCTGAAACTCGTTGACGCGGTCATCTGGGTCGTCGACCCCGAGAAGTACGCCGACGCCGCGCTGCACGAGCGCTATCTGAGGCCGCTCGCCGGCCACGCCGAGGTCAGCTTCGTGGTGCTGAACCAGATCGACCGCCTGCCCGGCGAGGCGGCCGACCAGGTGCTGGACGATCTGCGCCGGCTCCTCGACGAGGACGGTATGGCGGTCGGCGAACACGGAGAGCCCGGCGCCACCGTGCTCGCCCTGTCGGCCGTCACCGGTGAGGGCGTCGCCGATCTGCGGGAGCTGCTCGGGCGCTTCGTGCAGGGTCGCACCGCTGCGGCCAGCCGGATCTCCGCCGACGTCGACGCCGCCGCGAAGGAACTGCGTCGTGTGTACGTCGCCGACGGTCACGCGGGACTGAGCGAACGGGCCCGGGACGACTTCTCCGCCCGGCTGGCGGTCGCGGTAGGGGCCACGGCGGTGGGCGAGGAGGCCGAACGCCAGTGGCGCAGGAGCGCGGGCCGGGCCTGCGGCACGCCGTGGTTGCGGCTGTGGCGCTGGTTCGAGCGCGTCCGCACCCCCGGCAGCGGGCTTCCACAGCCCCTGGAGCCGGTGGAGGAGGAGCTCACGGCCCGTCAGCGCGTCGAACAGGCCGTACGTGTCGTCGCGGACGAGGCGGCGCACGGACTGCCCGCGCCCTGGGCGCAGGCCGTGCGGGAGGCGGCGGTCCGGGGGGCCGAGGGGCTGCCGGAGGCGCTCGACGAACTGGCCGTGACGCTGGGGACCCCGAACGGGCGGCCACCCCGGCCGGCCTGGTGGCCTGCCGCGGTACTGGCCCAGGCGATGATGACGATCGTCCAGGTGTGCGGCGGGCTGTGGCTGGTGGGCCAGATCGTCGGTGTGACGGATCCGTTGCTGATCCCCCCGGTGCTGCTGATGCTGACGGGGATCATCGGCGGGCCGCTGGTGGAGTGGGCGTGTGCGAGCGCCGCGAAGGGGCCCGCGCACAGATACGGGCAGGACGCGGAACGGCGCCTCAAGGAGGCCGCCGCGGCGTGCGGGAGGGCCCGGGTGCTGGATCCGGTCGCGGCCGAGCTGCTGCGCTACCGGGAAGTGCGGGACCAGTACGTGACGGTGTCGAGACGCTGAACACGCGGACACGGACATTGACGTTCTGCCGATGCCCCGTCACCCGAAAGGGTGGCGGGGTTTTCCACAATCCCGACGGCTTCCACAGGCCCCGGCGGGATTCGGCGCGCCGATCCAGCATGGGACCGGTCAGCGAGTCTTCAGCAGCACACCGAGGGGATCGGACATGAACGAGACGATGGTCACGTTGGTGGGGAATGTGGCGACGGCGGTTGAGTACCGGGAGTCGGCGAGCGGGGGATACGCGCGGTTCCGCTTCGCGGTGACCTCGCGCCGCTGGGACCGCCAGCGCGAGTTCTGGGCCGACGGTGCCACCAGCTTCTACAACGTGTGGGCCTGGCGGGGCCTCGGGCAGAATCTCGCGGCTTCCGTGACCGTCGGCGAACCACTGGTGGTGCAGGGCCGGTTGCGGATCCGGGAGGAGGAGCGGGAGGGACAGCGGCGGACGTCCGTCGACATCGACGCCGTGGCGGCCGGACACGACCTGTCGCGGGGCACCTCCGCCTTCCGCCGTGTGGCCAGACGCGACACGGGTGACCCGGCCGTTACGGGGCCGGGTGGACAGGGCGCTGAGGGAGGCGCCGTCACCGAGGACAGGACGATCGTCACCATCGGTGAGGAGACCGTCGGCGCCCCCTTCTGACCTTCCGGTTGAGGAGATTTGACGGGAGTCGCCTGAGGGATGTGAAGGCGGTGATAACGATTCCGATTCGGAACGGTTATCTGAAGGTATGACGGGGCACCAAGTCGCGCCGCGCCCTAGGATTTCCAGTGCTCACGGGGCACTTGAGTCTTTTGGCGAGGCACTTCCCCCCACGCATCCCACGCGAACGGCCTCGCCCGGAGGGGAATTCTGTGTTTGCTGCGTTCTCTGCGTCCTCTGCGTCTGCGGCGCTCTCTGCGCTTTCCGTACGCGGGCGGGGAGCCGTCCGGCTCGCTGCGACGGTTCTGCTGTCGGGGCTGCTCGCGGCGGGTTCGATAGGCGCCGCGGCACCGGCTGAGGCCGACGACGCCCCGCAGCACACGGGTGGTGCCTCCGCCACTCTCGGGGGACTCGCCACCTTCGATCGCGCGGTGCTGCACGAAGGGGGGCAGGACCAGGAACTGCCCGCCGGGCTCTTCGAGATGACCGTGGACGGCGGCGGCAGCCTCAAGACGTACTGCGTCGACATCCACAACCCCACCCAGGAGCAAGCCAGGTATCTGGAGACGCCCTGGAACCAGACCTCGCTCGGTGCCAACACGAACGCGGGCAGGATCCGCTGGATCCTGCTGCACTCCTACCCGCAGGTCGACGACCTCACGGCGCTCGCCGACCGGGCGGGCGCCGGTGCGCTCACCGAGCGGACGGCCGCCGCGGGCACCCAGGTCGCGATCTGGCGCTACTCGGACGGCGTCGATGTCGAGGCGGTCGACCCGGCGGCCGAAAAGCTTGCCGACTGGCTGGAGAAGAAGGCGAAGGACCTCGGCGAACCGCGTGCCTCGCTCAGCCTGCAACCGAACGCCGTCTCCGGGAAGGCGGGTGGGCGGCTGGGACCGATCACGGTCCGTACCGACGCCGACCGCGTCACGGTGACCCCGCCCGCCGACGCCGCCGCCACCGGCATCAAGGTGGTCGCCAAGGACGGCGCGCCCGTCACCTCCGCGGTCGACGGCAGCCAGCTCTACCTCGACATACCCTCCGGCGCCGCTGACGGCACGGCCTCGCTCTCCCTCCAGGCGACCACCTCGGTCCCGGTCGGCCGGGCCTTCGCCGGGGCGACCAGGAGCCAGACACAGATTCTCGCCGGGTCCAGCCGGTCCACGGTCTCCGCGACCGTGACGGCCGCCTGGGGCAAGAGCGGGCCCATACCGGCGCTGTCGGCGAGGAAGAACTGCGCCAAGGGCGGGGTCGACATCACGGCCGGCAACACGGGCGATCAGCCGTTCACCTTCGAGCTGATGGGCCTCAGGTACTCCATCGCGGCCGGTGAGACCCGCACCGTCACCGTCCCGCTGCCGGAGGACCGGGCCTACGACTTCACGATCACCGGGCCCGGTGGTTTCTCGAAGACCTTCAAGGGTGTGCTGGACTGCAAGACCACCGGCCAGGCGGGACCTGTGCCCGACCAGCCGTCCTCGGGGCCCAGCCCCGCTCTGATGGGCGCGGACGCCGATGGGGAGAATCTGGCCGCCACCGGCTCGTCAGGCCTCACCCCGGTCATAGCGGGTGTGGCGATCGCCCTGGTGCTCGTGGGCGGTGCCGTGATCGTCCTGGTGCGCCGGAAGCAGACACCGCCTGCCGGTGACTGAGGCCTGCCGATGGGATGGCTGACTATATGGACAGCGAACAGGCAGGTCAGCGCTGCCTGACGATACGGGTTTCGTTCCCGGGGTGGCGGTCAGGCAAGATGGAATCCATCTGCCCACTCACATATCGCCGGACGGTTTCTCTTGGCTGAGTACATCTACACCATGCGCAAGACGCGCAAGGCGCACGGCGACAAGGTGATCCTTGACGACGTCACCCTGAGCTTCCTGCCCGGTGCGAAGATCGGTGTGGTCGGCCCGAACGGTGCCGGTAAGTCCACTGTGCTGAAGATCATGGCCGGTCTGGAGCAGCCGTCGAACGGTGACGCGTTCCTCTCGCCCGGTTACAGCGTCGGCATCCTGCTCCAGGAGCCCCCGCTGGACGAGAGCAAGACCGTGCTGGAGAACGTCCAGGACGGCGTCGCCGGGATCAAGGGCAAGCTCGACCGGTTCAACGAGATCGCCGAGCTGATGGCCACGGACTACTCCGACGCGCTGATGGAGGAGATGGGCAAGCTCCAGGAGGACCTGGACCACGCCAACGCCTGGGACCTCGACGCACAGCTGGAGCAGGCCATGGACGCGCTGGGCTGCCCGCCCGGCGACTGGGCCGTGACCAACCTGTCCGGTGGTGAGAAGCGCCGCGTCGCGCTCTGCAAGCTGCTGCTGGAGGCCCCCGACCTGCTGCTGCTCGACGAGCCCACCAACCACCTGGACGCCGAGTCCGTGCAGTGGCTGGAGCAGCACCTGGCCAAGTACGCCGGCACCGTCGTCGCCATCACCCACGACCGGTACTTCCTGGACAACGTGGCCCAGTGGATCCTGGAGCTCGACCGCGGTCGCGCCCACCCCTACGAGGGCAACTACTCCACCTACCTGGAGAACAAGGCCTCCCGTCTGAAGGTCGAGGGCGCGAAGGACGCCAAGCGCCAGAAGCGGCTCAAGGAAGAGCTGGAGTGGGTCCGCTCCAACGCCAAGGGGCGGCAGGCCAAGTCCAAGGCCCGTCTGGCCCGTTACGAGGAGATGGCCGCCGAGGCCGAGAAGACCCGGAAGCTGGACTTCGAGGAGATCCAGATCCCGCCGGGCCCCCGCCTGGGCAGTGTCGTCGTCGAGGTCGAGAACCTCAACAAGGCCTTCGGCGACAAGGTCCTCATCGACGACCTCTCCTTCACCCTGCCGCGCAACGGCATCGTCGGCGTGATCGGCCCCAACGGCGCGGGCAAGACCACGCTGTTCAAGATGCTCCAGGGCCTCGAGACCCCGGACTCCGGCCAGATCAAGGTCGGCGAGACCGTCAAGATCTCGTACGTGGACCAGAGCCGCGAGAACATCGACCCCAAGAAGACGCTGTGGGCCGTGGTCTCCGACGAGCTGGACTACATCAACGTGGGTCACGTCGAGATGCCGTCCCGCGCGTATGTCTCCGCGTTCGGCTTCAAGGGCCCGGACCAGCAGAAGCCGGCCGGTGTGCTCTCTGGCGGTGAGCGCAACCGACTGAACCTGGCGCTCACCCTGAAGCAGGGCGGCAACCTGCTGCTGCTCGACGAGCCCACCAACGACCTCGACGTCGAGACCCTCTCCTCGCTGGAGAACGCGCTGCTCGACTTCCCGGGCTGCGCCGTGGTGGTCTCCCACGACCGCTGGTTCCTGGACCGGGTCGCCACGCACATCCTGGCGTACGAGGGCGACTCGAAGTGGTTCTGGTTCGAGGGCAACTTCGAGACCTATGAGAAGAACAAGATCGAGCGGCTCGGTCCGGACGCGGCCCGTCCGCACCGTGCCACCTACAAGAAGCTCACCCGGGGCTGAGGCAGGACGAGGTCAGTGGCTCGGCATATTTACCAGTGCCCCCTGCGCTGGTCGGACATGGATGCCTTCGGGCATGTCAACAATGTGGTCTTCCTCCGCTATCTGGAGGAGGCCCGCATCGACTTCATGTTCCGGCTGGCGCCCGGGGACGGCTCCCCGTCGTTCTCCGGAGGGTCCGTTGTGGCCCGGCATGAGATCGACTACGTACGGCCCCTGGTGCACCGGCACACGCCGGTCACCGTGGAGTCGTGGGTGAAGAAGATCGGGGCGGCGTCGCTGACGATCGCCTATGAGATCAAGGACCCGGAGCAGGTGTATGTCCGGGCCTCGACCGTCGTCGTCCCCTACGACCTGGTTGCGGCCCGCCCGCGCCGGATAAGCGCCGAGGAGAAGTCCTTCCTCCTGGAGTACCTGGACGAAGGCGCGGACGCGGTCGCGGCATGACGGCGCCCGTGCAGACCCTGCTGCTCGCCGACGCGAGGGAGGCGGCGGACCTCGCCGCCTTCCTCGGCCGGCTCCTCCACTACGACCGTGCCGCGGCGGTCCGGATCCAGGCGGGCGGTACCAGAGACGGGCAGGGCAGCCTTGCCGTGTTCGGCAGGCCGCCGTCGTTCGAGGTGCTGGCGATCCGCACGGCCCGGCTCGCCGGGTGGGACGCGGGTACGGTCGCCGCGCTCGATGCCACCGTGTCGGCGGGGGAGCTGCTCGAGTCCATCGAGGGCGCCTCACTGGCCGTCCCGGCCGCGGTCACCGGTCCGCCATGGGCCGGTGTGCTGCCACCCCGCGGCGGTTGGCGGGAGCTGCCGGGGCTGCCCGGGGTCCCCGAGATGCGCGGCGCGGTCGCCGCCGCCGTCGCCGAGTTCCGTGCCCGCGACGAGGCACTGCCTCAGGAAAGCCGTACCCGCGCCGAGCGTGACCGCATCGGCCGGGAGATCTGGTCGCGCACCCTCGGCGGAACCGCACTGCCGCTGCGGGCCGTGCACGCCGCCCAGTCCCTGGGCTTTCTGCGGCCGGTACCCCTGGGCGCGCCCGGCGGGGCTGCCCTGCTGGCCGCGGGCGGCTGGCTGCGGCTGCGCACCCCGTACGGCTCGATCGCGGTGCGCACAGGCGGGATCGGCGGGCTCACGGTCACGCCCACCACGAGGCACCACGCGTAGGGTCCGGGAGCAAGGTCCCGGATCCCGCACTGAGGAGCTGCCGATGGCACCGGCCACGGACGTGATCGTCCTCGGACTCGGCGGCATGGGCAGCGCCGCCGCTCACCACCTGGCCGCACGCGGTGCCCGGGTCGTCGGGCTCGAGCAGTACGGCCCCGCGCACAACAAGGGCTCCAGCCACGGCGGTTCACGCATCACTCGGCAGGCCTACTTCGAAGACCCCGCCTATGTGCCGCTGCTTCTGAGGGCCTACGAGCTCTACGAACGTCTGGAACGCGACTCGGGCCGGCCGATCGCCACCCTCTGCGGGGGTGTGATGATCGGCAGGCCCGAGTCCACGCCCGTCGCGGGGGCGCTGCGCTCCGCCGAGCGGTGGGGCCTGCCGCACGAGCTGCTCACCGGGAGGGAACTGCACCGGCGCTTCCCCACCTTCACACCACGCGAGGACGAGGTCGCGCTGTACGAGGCGCGGGCGGGGTTGCTGCGCCCCGAGGACACCGTCTCGGCCCATCTGGACCTGGCCCGGCGCGACGGCGCCGAGCTGCGCTTCGACGAGCCCGTCACCCACTGGGAGGCGGACGCCGGCGGCGTACGGGTGCACACGGCCCAGGACGTCTACACGGCCGGGCAGCTCGTGGTCTGCCCCGGTGCCTGGGCTCCCGCTCTGCTCTCGGATCTCGGTGTGCCGATCACCATCGAGCGGCAGGTCATGTACTGGTTCCAGCCCACCTCGGGCACCGGCCCCTACACCCCGGACCGGCATCCCATCTATGTCTGGGAGGACACCGACGGGGTCCAGATCTACGGGTTCCCGGCCATCGACGGGCCCGGGGGCGGGGCCAAGGTCGCCTTCTTCCGCAAGGGCGCGGTCTGCACCCCCGGGACGATCGACCGCACCGTTCACGAGGACGAGATCCGGGCCATGGCGGACCAGGTGGCCCCGCGGCTGCCCACCCTCCCCGGCAGCCTCCTCAGGGCCGCCACCTGTATGTACTCCACCACCCCCGACGAGCACTTCGTGATCGCCCGCCACCCGCGTCACCCGGAGACCGTCACCGTCGCCTGCGGTTTCTCCGGGCACGGCTTCAAGTTCGTCACCGTGGTCGGCGAGATCCTCGCCGATCTGGCGCTGGCCGGGACGACCGCGCACCCCGTCGGGCTGTTCGCGCCCGGCAGGTTCAGCCCGCCGCGTTGACCATCGACGCCGCCGCGTAGGTGAGGTAGTCCCACAACTGCCGCTCGTGCTCCGGAGCGAGCCCGAGCTCGTCGACCGCCGCCCGCATGTGCCTCAGCCAGGCGTCGTGCGCGGCCTGGTCGACGGTGAACGGTGCGTGGCGCATCCGTAGCCGGGGGTGGCCGCGGTGCTCGCTGTAGGTGCGGGGGCCGCCCCAGTACTGCATCAGGAAGAGCACAAGCCGTTCTTCGGCCGGGCCCAGGTCCTCCTCGGGGTACATCGGGCGCAGCAGCGGGTCCCCGGCGACGCCTTCGTAGAAGCGCCGCACCAGGCGGCGGAAGGTCTCCTCGCCGCCGACCTGCTCGTAGAAGGTCTGCTCCTGAAGTGTGCCCCGCGGAATCTCATTCACCCTGCCATGGTCTCAGACGCGGGGAAGGGGACCGTGGCCCTCGTGGAAGGGGCCCGAGGGGCGGACGGCCCGCGTGAGGGCCGTCCGCCCGGTCATTCCGGCTGGGGTCAGCCGCGACGGATGGTGATCGTCGTCCAAGCGCCCACGTGCACGCGGTCGCCGTCCTGGAGCGGCACCGGGACATACGGCTGGATCGGGTCCTCGCCGCCGTTGACCGTGGTGCCGTTGGTGGAGTTCTGGTCGACCACCGCCCAGCTCCCGTCCGGCTGCTGCACCAGGATCGCGTGCTGGTGCGAGACCCCCGGGTCCTCCGGCGGCACCCCGAGATCGATGTCGGGCGACTCGCCCGTGGAGTGCCGGCGACGGCCGATGGTGACCTGGCCCCCCGTGAGCTGAAGCTGCTGCTCCGGGGAGTACGCGGGCAGATTGAGGCCGACGGCTTCCGGTCCGCTGCGATGCATCATCGCCCGGAAGTAGTCCCGGTCGGGCGCGATGGCCGCAGTCCAGCCCATCGGTGCATGAGGCGCCTGAGGATGCCCCTGGTACGGCTGCGAACCCTGCGGCGGCTGGGTCTGGGAGGGCGGCGGCAGCATCCAGTCGTCATCGCCGCCGTGCTGCTGCGGTGGCGGCGCCGGCACGGCCTGTGGGAAGCCGGGCGGCGGCTGGAAGCCCTGCGGGGGTGGCGGGCCGGGCTGCTGGTACGTCCCCGGGCCTCCCGACTGCGGGAAGCCGGGAGGGGCGGGCGGGCCCGGAGGCCGGCCACCGGCTGACGGCTCGCCGATCAGGGGCTCGGCGGGACGGTTCATCTGGGAAGGCCGCGAGCTCTGGTACTCGTACGGGTCCCCTCGGTGCGGAGGGGGTCCCGTCTGGAAGCCCGGACCGCCTGGACCCGGACCGCCGGGACCGGGACCGTGGCCAGGTCCAGGGCGTCCGGGCGGAGCCACGGGCGTGTACGACGTCGCCGTGTTCGTGAGGAAGTTCCAGCGGCATTCCTCACAGAACGGCGCCATCGGCTCACGCGGTGTACGGCACTGCGGGCAGATCTCCGCCTGTGCGGTGGCGTCGGGGCCCGGGTAGCCGTATCCGGGCGGGGGCGGCGGCGGCCCGTCCGGGCGCGGGTAGCCGTACCCCTGGGAGGGAGAGGGGGGCATGGGAGCATGCGGCTGGGCAGGCGGTGGCACCGCGCCCGCCCCGGCCATGCGATGTCCGCAGACCTCGCACCAGTCGTCGGAACCCGACTGGTGTCCGTTCGGGCAAGTCGGCATGTCGGTGCTTCCCCCTCTCCTTCGTCGGGCCCGGCAGGGCCTGACACGCTCTTGTGTCGCGTAGCGTTTCGGTCTACCGCTTGTTACTTCTTGACGCGAACTGTCTTTGTGGAGCGCGTTTCGAGTGTCATCTCGTCCGCGTCCGCCACCTTTGCTTTCAGTCGCACAGTACCGGTCGCCACATCGACGACGTCCACCACCTTCGCGAGCAGCTTCGCGGTGTCCTCGTTCCCGGAGGCCGCCGCCAGTTGCACCGCGCGTCCCAGCTTCGCCGTCGCGCCGTCGATATCGCCCGACTTGCGGGCATCGAGGCCCTGCTGGATGACCTGTGCCAGTTCGGCCTGTCCCGTGTAGTGCGCGACCTGCGGGTTCATCGATGTCGACGACGCCATGTCGTCCGTCCACACCGCGCGGACCAGACCGTGGGAGAGGGTCTGCGGGGTGCCTCCGGCCGGGTCGGGGAGTACCAGCGAGACCCGGGCGGCCAGCATCTCCTGGCCCAGGCCGGCCTGCGGGACCCGCACGCACACGTGGTAGTCACGGGACTCGTCGCCCCACGAGCCGGTGGGGTAGTCCCCGGCGCGCGGACCCGCCTGGGTGCGGCGACCGGTCAGGTCCTCGACCGTCGGGGCCACCTGCTTCACAAAGGTGATCTCCGCGCCGACCGGCGTCCACAGCCGCAGCGCCACGTCCGCGACCTCCTTGCCCATGGCGTCCGCCATCATCCGCGTGAAGTCGGCGGCCAGATGGGCCGGGTCGGCGACGATGTCGGCGCTGCCGAGGAGCGCGGAGGCGATCCCGGTGACCTCCTTGACCTCCCAGTCGGTCCCCACACCGCGTGCGTCACAGGTGAATCGGCCCGCGCACGCGTCCAGGGCGGCCTTGAGGTCCTCGGGAGACTCGTGCTCGTTGCGACCGTCGGTGAGCAGGATGCCGTGGCGTATCGCCGCGTCACCGGAGTGCAGCAGCTGGTCGGCGAGGCGCAGCCAGGTGCCGATCGCCGTGCCGCCGCCCGCGCTCAGCCTGCGCAGCGCCTCCCTGGCCTGGGCCCGGGTCTGGTCGTCGGCGATCGCGAGACGGCCGCCTCCGGGGTAGACCTCGTTCGCGACATGGGTGCCGGCGACCACGGCGAAGGCCGTGCCGTCGCGGAGCGTGTCGATGGCCGCGGCCGTGGCGTCCCGGGCGTTGCGCATCTTCGTCGGCGGGTAGTCCATCGAGCCCGAGCAGTCCACCATCAGCACGACCGCGGCCGATGCCCCGGGGCCCGGCAGCGACCCGAGCGAGGCGGGTGAGGCCGAAGCGCCGCCGGCGGTCGTACCGCCGTTCGTACCGCCCCCGGTGGAGGTGACCGTGACGATCGCGTTGACCTCGCGACCGCCCTCCGGCAGGTATTCGTTCTGGTACACCTCGACGGAGAACCGAGGCACATTCGACTTCGAGAAGTTCGCCATCCGAACCGGCTCCTTGACGTTCCGCACAACAGCGAGAACAGATAGAACAGACAGACACGGCAAAAGACGGCGCCTGGCGGGGATATGGGCAAGAGCGCCCCGTTCAGGCGGATCCTGCCCCGGCGCCCGGCACCGTGAACGGCATGACGGCCACTGTTACGTTGTCGTGGCCGCCCCCGTCCAGCGCGTGCCCGACCAGCGTCTGCGCCGCCGCCAGTGGGCGGCCCGCCGCGTCCCCTGGCAACGCCAGCGCCATGTCCTCCGCTGCCTCCGCGTAGTTCCACAAGCCGTCCGTACAGACCACGACCACGCCCGGGCGGTCCGGCTTGAAGGCGGCGGTGTGCGGCTCCAGCTCGTACGCGTCCGCGCCGAGCCAGCCGGTGATGGCGTGGGCACGCTCGTCCGCGTATGCCTCGGCCTCGCTCATCAGACCCGTCGCCACCATCTGGGCCGCCCAGGAGTCGTCCTCCGTCAGCCGGGCCGGTGGCGTGCTGCGGTCGTCCGGTACCCAGTAGACCCTGCTGTCGCCGACCCAGCCCACGACGAGGAGGCCGGCCGCGGCGACGGCGCCCACCAGCGTGCACGCCGGGGCGTTCTGGTGGCGGTGCGGATCGTGTTCCATCGCCCCGGACTGCTCGGTCGCCAGGGAGTTGACCGCCTCGGCCGCCGCGACGATCGCCTCGTGCATCGCCTGCTGCGGGTGCACACCCCTGGGCAGGGCCTCCAGCAGTGACGCACTGGCCGCGTCGGCGGCTGCCGCGGAGGCGTCGTCCGGCCGGGTCGCCGACGACACCCCGTCGCACACGATGGCCACGACGGCGGGGGAGCCGTCGGTCAGCGCCGTCGACGACACCATGAACGCGTCCTCGTTGCGGTGGTGGCGCAGCCCGCGGTCGCTCACCGCCGCCACGGTGTCGCCGAGCCCCTGCTCCATGTGGTCGCGCTCGCGGGGCTGGGCGTGGCCGCAGTGCTCGCAGTAGCCGTCGGTGTCGACCCGCCCGGCGCGGCACGCCACACAGACCTTGGCGCCCGGGTCCGGCGGGACGGCAGCGTGGCCCTGCGCCGCCGCCACGGCTCGCGGGTCCGGGGCGGCGAGCTCGAAGTCACCTGAAGCGGCGAAGGTGCCGGCGGCGGGCATCGGATGCGCGGTGGACGCCTCAGCCGGGGCGGCGTCGGGACCGTCGTACCGCACCGCCGTCGCGGGCAGCGGGCGCCCGCCCGCGTCGATGTCCGGCCGCTGAGCCGGAGCCTGTGCCCCGGCCCCGTACGGCCCCGGGGCTCCCTGCCACTGCCCCGGTCCCGGGGAGCCGATGGCCAGCGTGGGACGGTCCTGGGACGGCCCGGACAGGGCCGACAGGTCGTACCCGCAGGCACCACAGAACAGGTCGCTCGATTCCAGGGGCTCTTCGCAGCCGGGGCACGCCGAGAGCTGGTGCATACGGTCCCTCACTCACACCCACGTCCGGGGGCGGAAACGGTTGGCCCGCTCCACCAGTTCGATGCGCTCCTCGCCGTGCTGGGCGAGCCGGGCGAGCACCCGGAACGAGCGTTCAAGGCCGAAGCGCAGTCCGCGCTCGTCCAGTTCACTGCCGAGCAGGACGGTCGCGGTGGGCCGCGCCCCGGGACTACCGGAGAGTACCCAGTCCAGCGCCGTCCCCAGTACCTCTGTGGACAACCGCGCACGGCGCACGGCGTCCAGACCGAACCCGTCGAGTGCCACGACCTGGTCGGCGGCGGCCGTCAGTTCGTCGATCAGGGGTTCGCCGGCGGCACGTCTGCGCAACCTGGCCCGTACCGCGGCGACCCGCGCCGCGGTGTAGTGGATCGAAGCCTCGGGCACCGACTCCAGGGTGCGTACGGCCCCCGTGCGGTCGCCCGCGGCGAGCTGCACCCGGGCCAGGCCGAACGCCGCGCTCACGAAGCTCGGGTCCGTCGTCCACACCAGCCGGTAGTACTCCGCGGCGTTGTCCAACTGCCGGAGCACCTCGGCGCACACGCCGAGGGCCAGCTTGGGCGCAGCCTCACCCGGGAAGGCGTCGTAGACCGCGTCGAAGGACAGCGCCGCCATCTCGTCGTCACCGGTCGCAAGAGCCGCGACCCCGCGGTACCAGACCACCCGCCAGTCATCGGGATGGTGCGCCTCCAGATCGGCCAGCGAGGTCTGTACGGAGCCGAGCTCCCCCATTTCCAGCCGCGCCCTCAGCTCGCGCAGCCGCAACTCGAGGGAGCTCGCGGGCGCGCCGCTCAAAGCGGAGATCAGTTCGGTGGGTGCGGAGGCCACCAGCCCGGCGAGGAAACCGGCGTTCGGGTCGTTCGGATCGACCCGGGGCACCGGCAGGGCCAGCGCGGTGGCCCGGGCGTCCACGGGTGTCAGATGCGGCGCCGCGGTCTCCGTGGCCACCGGGCCCGCAGCGTGAACAGCCGCGGCGCCCTTGCGCCTCGCTGCCCGAGCCCCCAGGGCCGACACCTCACCGTCCGCCTCCGCGAACAACTCGGTGTCCGTCACCCGGAGTTCCGGTCCGAACAGCGTGGACAGGGCCGGACGCGGCCGCCCCGTCTGGAGGGCCACCACCTCCCGCAGTACACCTGTCAGCTGGTCCGCCATCTCCTGCGCCGAGGCGAAGCGGCGGACCGGATCGGGGTCGGTCGCGCGGACCAGCAGCCGGTAGAAGGACTCGTACCGCCGGAACACCTCGATGTTGTCCGGATCGGGGAGCGAGTCCACGAACACATTGGTGTAGCCCTGGAAGTCGAATGTCAGCACCGCCAGGGCACGGGCCACCGTGTAGAGGTCCGAAGCGACAGATGGCCCCAGCTCGGCGACCTCGGGCGCCTGGTACCCGACAGTGCCGTAGATCGCCGAGTCGTCGTCGTCCATCCTGCGGACCGCGCCCATGTCGATCAGCTTCAGCTGGTCCTCGGTCTGGATGGCGTTGTCGACCTTGAAGTCGCAGTACAGCAGATTGCGGCTGTGCAGATGGCCGAGCGCCTCCAGGGCCTCGATCCCGTACGCGCAGGCCTGCTCGACGGGCAGTGGATCGCGCCTGCCGTCGGGCGCGCGGCGCTCGTTGGCGATCTCCTTGAGGGATTTGCCGCCGACGTACTCCATCACGATGTACCCGTCGAGCGAACCCGTGCGCGGATCGAGGTGCTCGACGAAGTTGTAGATGCGCACGATGTTCGAGTGCTCGATCTCCGCCAGGAAGCGGCGCTCGGAGATCGCGGCGGCCATCGCGTCCTGGTCCCCGGTGTCGAGCAGGCCCTTGAGGACCACCCAGCGGTCGGACACCGCACGGTCGACGGCGAGATAGATCCAGCCGAGGCCGCCGTGGGCGAGGCAGCCGATCACCTCGTACTGGCCGTGGACGATGTCACCGGCCCGCAGCTTGGGTACGAACGAGTACGGATGGCCGCACTTGGTGCAGAAGCCCTCGGTACGGCCCGGCCGTTCACCGCGTGCCCGGCCCACCGGCGCACCGCACTCGCTGCGGCTACAGAAACGCTTCCGCTCGGGAACCTCGGGGTTCTCCATCACCGCGGAACGGGGGTCGGGACGCGGCACTTCCGGTACGGCGACCAAGCCTGCGCCGAGCCGTCCCCGGCCCGACGAGGACGAGTTGGAGCCGGAGCTGCGGACCGACACGGAACGGCCTGTGGCGCGACCCGAGAGGGAACGCGACAGACGGCCCGAGACCGATCTGCGGGAGGTCGACGAACGGGAGGACCGCGACGAGCGGGAGGCCGACGACCGCGAGCCCCCCGTCAGCGAAGCCGAACCGCGGCTGTCGCCGCCTCCCCGGGCCGCGACCGCCACTCCGGTGGGCGGGGACGACAGGGTGCCGGCCGCCGAGACGACGGGGGCGAGCCCGCAGGTGTCGCAGTAGAGCTCGCCGCCGCCCATGTCCTCGTACACGCCCTCGCAGTCCGGCCGCTGGCAGGCACCCGGGCCACCGGACGAGCCGGCGCCCGTGCTCCCGGCGGCGTTCCCTCCGGCGCTCCCGGTCACCGGGGCGGAAGGGGCGAGTCCGCAGGTGTCGCAGTAGAGCTCGCCGCCGCCCATGTCCTCGTACGCGCCCTCGCAGCCGTGGCGTTCGCATGTGGCCGTCGCACTCATGATTCCCCCTGGTGACCGGTGCGGTCATGCGGTCCCGGCTGCTGCGGGACCAGGACTTCGGCAGCCGCCTGCTGGTAGCGCAGCACCGCCTGCCCGGCGACGCGCAGATCACAGGGAGCGCTCCACAGCATGCGGCGCGCCGCGTCATAGCGCTCGATCAGCAGCGGGTCCTCCGCCATGCCGTGGCGGGCCACCTTGGCCCGGTAGGCGTCGAGTCTGCCGCGCAGCTCCGCACGGACCGCGAGCGGAGCAGTCACGGCCGTCAGCGACTCGCGGGCCCGCAGCAGTTCGTCCTCCGCCTCCCGCTCCAGGGACTCCAGCAGGGGCGACAAGCGGTGCCACTGCGCATGGCGGCGGTACTCGGCCGCCGTGGCCAGACGCTCCTGAAGGGCGGTCGGGGGGCCGCTGACGGCGGGGACCTCCGACGCCGCGATCTTCGCCAGCACCTCGCCGCGCGCCGACCGGGCCTCCGAGAGGGTGCGGTCCGCCCGGGAGAGCACATCCCGCAGCCGGAGCAGCCGCTCCTCCGAGTCCTGGCGTACCGCGAGCACTGCCTCGATCTCCCGGCGGACGTCCTCCAGGGCACGCGCCGCCCGGTCATAGCGGTCGGTGTCCGGTCTGCCGCCACCGGGCGCCGAACTCATCGGCGCGGGCGACCAGAACGCCAGGGGGTCGGACACCACCTGCGCGCGCAAGGCCGACAGCTCTTGCGTGATCGACTCCAGGTCGTCTCCCGCGGGGTGCTCACCCGGCCGCACCCCGACGGAGTGCGCGAGGGAGCGGGTGCGCTGGAGCTCGGCGGAGAGCAGATCGATCCGCGCGGGCAGCGCGGACCAGACCGCGTCGGCGGCGACGACCATGTCCAGCGAGCGTGCGTACAGCTGGTTCATCCGGCTCACCAGGTCCTCCAGGGAGAACCGTTCGGAGAGCTTGGCCGGTCCGGTGAGGGTGGGGGAGGCGGCCGCGGCCGGACTGGGCACGGTGACGCCCGGGCCCCGCAGCCGGTCGGTGAGGGCGACCAGGTCGTCCCGGTTCGGCCAGCGGCGCCGGGCCCGCAGCTCACGCGCGGAGTTCAGCGCGGCCGAGTAGGCGTCGAAGTAGTTCCACAGCAGCGTGATCGCCTGCTCGGTGGACGCCCAGCGGTCCTTGGTGACCCCCGTCAGCTCCGCACCCTCCAGCAGCCTGCGGCCCGCGTGGTCCTGGAGGGCGAGCAGCGAGGTCTCGATCGCCTCGTACTCCTCACCGAGCCGCGCCAGAGCACGGTCCACCTCGTCCCGGTCCATGACCGGACCTGGGTGTTCCCCCGCCCGTCCGGGGGAGGCTCCCGCGACGCCCATCGATCACTTCTCCGCTCGTCTGCTCACGCTCGTCTGCTCTGGCTCGTCCTTGCGCCTTCGCTCCGGTACCTCAACTGCTTGTTCCGGTACCTCAATCGTTCCGGTACTTCGGCGCGGGCGGCCCGGGTATGCCGGGGAGATCCGCCTCGAGCCACTTCGTGTACGCCGCCATCCACGGGCCTCTGCGGTAGCTGTCGAGCACCTTGTTGACCCGGCGGACGAGGTCGTCGTTGCCCAGTTTCGCGGCCACGCCGTAGAACTCGGTGGTGAAGGGCTTCCCGCCCTTCAGCTCGATGGCCGGGTCCTGCGCCGCCTGACCGGCCCCGAGGGCGGCGTCGGTCACCACCGCGTCCACCTCGCCCAGTTGCAGCCGGACCAGGCAGTCGAGCTGGTTGGGCACGGTCAGCCGGTCCCTGTCCTCGGGCCCGCCGTCGCCCTCGTCCTTGAACACCGCGCCGTACGACTTCTTCTCCAGCGCCTCGTACGCCGTCGAGCCCTCCGCCGAGCAGACCCTGCGGCCCGCGAGGGTCTTGTTGTAGCCGGTGATCGCGGATTCCTTGGGGGCGAGCACCTGCTGGCCCGTCTGGAAGTACGCGGTGGAGAAGGCGACCTGCTTGATACGGGCGCAGTTGATCGTCATCGTGCGGACGACCAGGTCGACGGTGCCGTTCTCCAGCGCGGGTATGCGCTGGTTGGTGGGGATGGCGCGGAAGATGACGGCGTCCTCGTCGCCGAGTATGTCCCCGGCGATGGCCCGGGCGAGATCGATGTCGAAGCCCTCCAGCCGGCCGTCCGCCCTGCGGTAGCCCCAGCGATAGCTGTTCTGGTCGACACCGACGACGAGTCTGCCGCGCTGCTTGATCGCGTCGATCGCGGGACCGTCGGCGGCGGATGCCGGCAGCGAGGCCTCCGGGTCGGTGCAGTCGGCGGCCTTCCCGGAGACCGCGGCGGGTACCGGGGCACCCGCGGTGTCCTTCGAACCGCCGCCCGGACGAGAACCGCCCCACGGGAGCGGCGACACGACCAGGGACACCGCCACCGCGCACATGACGGCCATCGCGGTGATCCCGCCCCAGCCCCGCAAGCGGCCCGTGCCGTTCGGTGAGCGGTCCGGCTCCTTTCCGGCTGCGCCGTCCATCTCCCCCCCTCTCACCGGTACTCCGAAAGCCTGCGGCCGATGCCCAGCATCGCACCCGCGGCGCCGAGCACGGCGAGCGCCGCCGCACCGGCCGGCAGGCCGGTCAGCGCGTCACGGCCGCTCGTGGCCGCGGCGGTGAACTCCGCCTGCTCGTGCGCGAGAGCCTTTTCGAGCGCCGCGTCCACCCGATCGAAGGAGGCGCCCGTCGACGCCTTGCCGCCGATCACCTTGGCCAGGGCACCTGCGTAGTCACCCGCCTTGTCGGTGTCGGCGGCCGACTGGTGCCGGGTCGTCCACTCCGACACCGCCGATGTGGCATCCAGCACCGGGGTGCGCCCCTCGCCGTCGTCCGCGAGGCCCTCCGCCTGGTCCAGGGAGGTGCGTAGCCGCTCCATGCCCGCCTTGTAGTCGGTCTCGTACTTGTCGCTCTTGCCGTCCGCCGTGAGCACCGCACCCCGCGCGACCAGTGTCAGGTTCTCGTTCGCCCTGGCCTTGAGGCCGTCGATACGGGCGTCGTTGAGCACCTTCAGCGACTGCTGGCCGTGTGCGCGGGCATCGTGCAGTTCGGCCCTGGCCACGGTGTGCCCGATCGCCAGCCACAGCAGGACCACCGTGGACGCGGCGCTCGCGGCCAGCAGTCCGTGGTTGAACACCCGGTTGGTCAGCAGGTAGTTGCGCCGCTGGGCCCAGAACAGGGTGCCCAGGAGCAGCACGCCGAACCCCAGCGACAGGAAGGGCCAGAGCTGGGCGGCGCCATGGTCCTCGTCGAGGCGCTCCGTCTCCGCGTCGTAGAGCTTCTGGGCGGCGGGCAGCAGCTCGGTGGTCATCTGCTGGTTCGCGTACCGGAGGTAGGCGCCGCCCAGGGGGAGGCCCTGGCGGTTGTTGGCGCGGGCCCGCTCGACCAGGCCGGTGTAGCGGGGGAGATGTTCGTTGAGCGCGGCTATGTAGCGGCCGGACTCGGTCGAACCGTCCGTGTTGGCAGCCGCGTTGACGAGCAGCCGCGCGGCGTTCGCGATGTCCCGGTGGTAGCGCTCCCGCATGTCGGCCGGCTCCTGGGCACCGGCCAGGAACCCGCTCGCGGCGGCCGTGTCCGCGTCCGCGAGCGAGCGGTAGATGCTCGCCGCGTCGGCGCTCAGCGGCTGGCTGCGGCTCACCACGTCATCGGCCGCCGACGCCCGGTCGGCGATCTGGAAGGCGGTCACGGCACCGAACGCCACCAGCAGCGCGGCCAGCACGGCGCCGATGATCCGCAGTCGGCCCGGCTCCGTCACGGCCGCCGCGCGCAACCGCGCCGAGGTCTCCGCCCAGGCACTGCGCCGCAGCGGGGCACCGGCGTCCGGCGGCGTCACGGCGGCCTCGGAGGCAGCGGCGGCGCGTGCCAGCGCGGTGCTCCCGGGCGGTGGCGCGGACTGGTCGCCCGACGGCAGCGATACGGGCCCGGACTGGGGTCCGGGTACCGGTTGCGGCCCTGGCGTGGGCTGCGGTCTGGGCCCGGGCAGTGGTCCGGCCGCGGGCCGCGGGCCCGGGTGCCCCGACGGCGCGGGGACCTGCCCGCCCGACGGCGCGGGGACCTGCCCGCCCGACGGCGTGGGCGGGCCCGCGCTCGGTGTCTGTGTCACCCTCTGACCTCCCCCTTGGTCATCGACGGCTCCCCTGCCCCCTCGTGCCGGGAGACGACTGGATCTTTAGCTATCTCGTCCGTCCCGTCAATGCCGCTCGCCCTCTGCCGTCCGCCAACGCTCTCCCTGCCCGTCACCTGCGGCGCCTACACGCCCCGCACACATACGAACACGCGCCCTCGCCAGGGCCGGTTCCGCGAGGGCGGCGTCAGCAGCCGGAGCTGCCCGCGTAGTACGCCCGCAGTCTGCCCTTCGCCGCCACAGGCGCCCCCAACCGGTCCAGCCCGAGCAGCGCCGCCCCCAGCACCGGAGGCGCGGTCACCACCGAGACGGCCGCCCTCGGCGCGCGGGCGGCCATCAGTCCGGTGATCCGGGCCTCCAGCCGGGGGTGACGGGCCGCCAGGACACTGCCGCCGAGCACCACGGGCACCTCCTCGCCGAACTGGCCGGGCCCACCGTCCTCGCCGGGCCCCCCGTGCTCGCCGAGCAGGCCGAGCCGGTCCAGGGCCACCGACGCCATGGCGACCACCTCGTCCGCCAGCCGGTCCACGATCGCCCCGGCCACCCGGTCGCCCGCTGCGGCCACGGAGAACAGGACCGGAGTGAGCTCGAGCCGCCGCCCCGTCTCCACAACGCCCAGATGAAGCTCCTCGATCAGTGCGTACATCGACTCCAGGCCGAAGTGGGCCGGAAGCGCCCGCGCCAGCTCCGTGGGCTCCCCCCGCCCGTCCTCCGCCCGCGCCGCGAACCACAGCGCCTCGTCGGCGAGCCCCGCGCCACCGCCCCAGTCGCCCGAGAGCCTGCCGAGCGCGGGAAACCGCGCGGTGCGACCGTCCGGGAGCAGCCCCACGCAGTTGATGCCCGCGCCGCACACCACGGCGACCCCCTTCGGCTCGTCGGTCGCGGCCCTCAGCACCGCGAAGGTGTCGTTGCGCGCCGCCGACGTACGACCCCAGGAACGGGCTCGCAGCGCGGCGGCCAACCGCTCCTCCTCGACAGGCAGATCGGCGCCCGCGAGCGCGGCCGACACATGCTCGACGTCCCCCGTACCGGCTCGTGCGAGGGCCTGCCCCACTGTGCGCCCGAGCACGTCGAATGCCGCCTCGACACCGGTGCGTGCCGGCTGGAAGCCGCCACCGCGGGCGGTGGCCAGCACCGAGCCGTCGGCCCCGACCACGGCCGCGTCCGTCTTGCTGTTGCCCGCGTCGATCGCGAGGACCGCGGCGCTCACGCCCACGTCAGGTGCTCCGTGTTGTGGGCGACCAGCCGGTCGGTGAGTGCCTCGGCGTACCCGTACTGGCCGACCAGCGGGTGCGCGAGCAGCGCCCTGAACACGCGGTCCCGGCCGCCGCGCACCGCCGCCTCCAGGGCGAGCCGCTCATACGCGGCGACCTGGGCGATCAGCCCGGCGTACAGAGGGTCGGGTCCCGGCACGGGCAGCGGCCGCGCGCCGCCGGGGCCGACCGCGGCCTGCACCTCGATCACCGTGTCGTCGGGGAGGAAGGGCAGCGTGCCGTCGTTGTAGGTGTTGACCACCTGGTAGGGGCTGCCCCCGGCGCCGAGCAGCGCCGCGGCCAGCTCGACCGCCGCCTCCGAGTAGTACGCCCCGCCCCGGGAGGCCAGCAGCTCCGGCTTCTCGTCGAGAGCCGGATCGCCGTACATCTCCAGAAGGCGGCGCTCCATGGCGGCGACCTCGGCGGCCCGCGGCGGCTTGCTGCGTGACTCCTCCACGACCTCGTCGTGTGCGTAGAAGTAGCGCAGGTAGTACGAGGGGACCGCGCCGAGACGGTCCAGGATCCGGCGCGGCAGCCGCAGCGCGCCGGCGAGGGCGTCACCGTGCCGGGTGAGCAGCTCCGGCAGGACGTCCTCACCCTCCGGGCCGCCGATGCGCACCCCCGTCTCCCAGGTCAGGTGGTTCAGCCCCAGGTGTTCCAGATGCACCTCCCCCGGGGCCACCCCCAGCAGCCCGGCGAACCTCCGCTGGAAGCCGATCGCGACATTGCACAGCCCGACGGCTCGGTGTCCGGCCTGGAGCAGCGCCCGGGTCACGATGCCGACCGGATTGGTGAAGTCGATGATCCAGGCCCGGGGGCTTGCCCGTCGCACCCGCTCGGCGATGTCCAGCACCACGGGGACCGTGCGCAGCGCCTTGGCCAGCCCACCCGCGCCCGTGGTCTCCTGCCCCACGCAGCCGCACTCCAGCGGCCAGGTCTCGTCCTGCTCCCGGGCGGCCTGTCCGCCGACGCGCAGCTGGAGCAGTACGGCGTCGGCCCCGGCCACCCCGCCGTCGAGGTCGCCTGTGGTCGTGACGGCCGCGGGGTGCCCCTGTCGGGCGAGGATCCGCCGGGCCAGCCCCCCGACCAGCTCCAGCCGGTCCGCGGCGGGGTCGATGAGGACCAGCTCACCGAGCGGCAGGACATCCCTGAGCCGGGCGAAGCCGTCGACCAGTTCGGGCGTGTAGGTGGAGCCGCCGCCGACCACGGCGAGCTTCATGGGTCTCATGCACCCGTCCTACCCATCCGGGGGCGGAGGGCTGCGCGGGGCTACTTGGTCAGCGGGGACGCGGCAACCGACTGCGGCGAGGTGCTCGATGCATAGGCGGACGGCGCGGCAATGCCCGCGGTCGGGTCCTTGGCCGGCTGCTCCTCATCGGTCTGGGCCGGCAGCCCGCCGACGATCCGGATGCCCGCCTCGTCGAACGCGTGCTTGATCCGCCAGCGCAGCTCCCGCTCCACCCCGAGGGCCTTGCCGGGCATGGTCTTCACGGAGACGGAGACGGTCATCCGGTCCAGCAGCACCTCCGTCAGGCCCAGTACCTCGACCGGACCCCACAGGCGCTCGTTCCAGGGCTCGTCCTTGGCCATCCCGGCCGCGGCATGCTCGATGGTCTTCCTGACCGTGTCGAGGTCCTCCGTCGGACGCACGTTCACATCGACGGACGCGGTGGCCCAGCCCTGGCTCAGGTTTCCGATCCGCTTGACCTCGCCATTGCGGACGTACCAGATCTCTCCGCTGTCCCCGCGCAGCTTGGTGACCCGCAGTCCCACCTCGATCACCTCGCCGGAGGCGACACCCGCGTCGACGGTGTCGCCGACGCCGTACTGGTCCTCCAGGATCATGAACACACCGGAGAGGAAGTCGGTGACCAGATTCCGGGCACCGAAGCCCAGCGCCACACCCGCCACACCCGCGGAGGCGAGCAGCGGGGCGAGATTGATGTCCAGCGCCCCGAGGACCATCAGGCCCGCCGTGCCGAGGATCAGGAACGACGCCACCGAACGCAGCACCGAACCGATCGCCTCCGAGCGCTGACGGCGGCGCTCGGCGTTCACCAGAAGTCCGCCGAGTGCCGTGCCCTCGACGGCCTGGACGCTGCGGTTCATCCGCTCGATCAGCTTGGTGAGGGCCCTGCGGACGAAGATCCGCAGCACCACGGCGACTACCACGATCAGCAGGATCTGCAGACCGACGTTCAACCAAGTGGACCAGTTCTGCTCCACCCAGCTCGCGGCGTCGTTGGCCCGCTCCGCGGCCTCGTCGAGGGTGACGGGCGGGGGGGACGGATCGGCGGCCAGGGACACGACTGGTACCTCCAGGTCTTGCTACGGCTTCACCACACTAACGGGGGATTCTTCGTGACCCCGGCGTTATCTGCGACGGAGAGACAAGGGTCACTCGGGGACGTTCCGGGCGGTATGGAAGGCCTGGATGTGGCCGACCACACACAAAATCGTCCCGGCCCGTTACAGGCACGTAGTGGCGCTTCGACCAGGCAGGAGGAGAGACTGGGGAGCAGATCGTCCCGGCGCGAGCCACGCGCCGCCGGCGTACAAGGAGGCATCCGTGCCGCATGTCCTGGTCCTCAACGCGTCGTACGAGCCCCTCGGCGTCGTACCGCTCCGCCGCGCGCTCGTCCTCGTCCTCGAGAACAAGGCCATCTGCCTCGAGGAGTCCGGCGCCTTCATGCACAGTGCCACCCGAGCGATCCCCGCGCCCAGCGTGGTGAGGCTCAAGCGCTTTGTGCGGGTCCCCTACCGGGGGCCCGTTCCTCTGACCCGGCGCGCGCTGTTCGCGCGTGACGGCGGCCGCTGCATGTACTGCGGTGGCGTCGCGACCAGCGTCGACCACGTCATTCCGCGCAGCCGCGGGGGTCAGCACGTCTGGGACAACGTGGTGGCGGCCTGCCGCCGGTGCAACCACGTCAAGGCCGACCGGCACCTGCACGAGGTGGGCTGGCGGCTGCGGCACCAGCCGGCTCCGCCGAGCGGGCTGGCGTGGCGGATCATCGGGACCGGGCATAGGGACCCGCGCTGGTTGCCCTACCTGCAACCGTACGGCGCGGATGACGTGATGGCCCGGATCGACGGCGTCTCAGCCTGAGACCGGGCCTTTGTGTTGCCCGGTGCCCCCGTGGCGCGGCGACCGTTCAACTCCCGTGCGTGACGCAGAATGTGACACGGAACACGTTGAGACGGGGTGTACGTCTGCGGCTCTGCCCAATGGGTAGGGCTGCAGTAATCCCGTACACCAACCGTTTGCGCACCTCGAGGAGGCCTCCGTGGCCACGTCCGCACCGCTTCGGCTCACCACTCTGTCCAAACAGGTGCCGGGGCCGCTCACGAGCGAGCCCGCGCTCTGTGTCGCCGCCCCGCTGACCAGCGAGCCCGCGGTCCATCTCGCCGCCCCGCTGACGAGCGAGCCGCCCCTCGCCGACGCCCTGCCGCTGACCAGCGAGCCCCCGCTCACCGCCGCCGCACCCCTCACCAGCGAACCCACCGCCCCCGGCCCGGCCGGCGGCTCGGAGTCCCCAGGAGTCTGAATGGGCCTGGACCGCCTGGCCGCGTTGCACGGTGTCGCCACCTCCCACTCCCCGTCCCCCGGCGTCACCGTCCCGGTCCCCGAGGCCACGGTGGTCGCGGTCCTCGCCGCGCTGGGCGTCGACGCCTCCACTCCGGAGGCCGTCCGCTCCGCGCTCACCGATGCCGACGCCGCCGCGGCGGACCGGTTGCTCCCCCCGACGGTCGTGCTCTGGCTCCCGGCACCCGGGCTCCCCGCCCCGGAACCACCCGTCACCTTCCCGCCCGGCACCCGGGTGCGGGTCCGGCTGGAGGACGGCGGCGGCACACGGTCATGGCGCGAGCCGTCCTCCGTCGGCGCCGACCGGGCGGCACCGGACGTGGACGCGTCGGCCCCATGGGCCATGCTGCCCACCGGAGTGCATCGCCTGGACGTGCGCACCCCGGACGGCCGCACGGCCAGGGCCGGTCTGGTGGTCGCCCCCGACGCCGTGGCACAGCCCCCGCGGCGCGTGCACGGGTTCCTCGTCCAGCTCTACTCCCTGCTGTCGGGGCGTTCCTGGGGCATGGGCGACCTCGGTGATCTCGCCGAGCTCGCGAGCTGGGCGGGACGCTCGCTCGGTGCCGGGTTCGTCCAGGTGAACCCGCTGCACGCGGCCGTGCCCGGAGCGCCCACCGACCCCTCCCCGTACCGGCCGAGCTCCCGTCGCTTCCCCGATCCGGTGCATCTGCGGATCGAGGACATCCCGGAGTACGCCTATGTCACGGGCCAGGACCGCCCGCCGCTGGAGGCGCTCGTCGAGAAGGCGGCCGGACTGCGTGCCTCGGTACTGGACAAGGGCGCGCTGATCGACCGGGACGCCGTGTGGGGGCTCAAGGCCCAGGCGCTGGAGCTGGTCCACCGCGTGCCGCTGGGGCCAGGCCGGCGTGCCGCCTACTGCGACTTCCTCGCCGCACAGGGCCAGGCGCTGGACGACCACGCCACCTGGTGCGCGCTGGCGGAGGTGTACGGCTCCGACTGGCACCGCTGGCCGACGGGCCTGAGGGACCCCCGCTCCACGGAGACCGCCCGGGCCCGGGGCGAGCTGATGGACCGGGTCGACTTCCACTGCCGGCTGGCCTGGCTCACCGACGAGCAGCTGGCAGCCGCGTCGCGCGCCGCCCGGGAGGCGGGAATGCCCGTAGGGGTCGTGCACGACCTCGCCGTGGGCGTCCACCCCGGTGGTGCGGACGCCTGGGCCCAGCAGGATGTCTTCGCCGGGGGGATGTCGATCGGGGCGCCCCCCGACGCCTTCAACGCCCGCGGGCAGGACTGGGGCCTGCCCCCGTGGCGGCCCGACGCCCTCGCGGCCCTGGACTACGCCCCGTACCGCGGGCTGCTCCGGGGGCTGCTCCGCCATGCGGGGGCCCTGCGACTCGACCATGTCATGGGCCTCTTCCGGCTCTGGTGGGTGCCGGTGGGCGCCGAGCCGACCGACGGCACATACGTCCGGTACGACGCGGAGGCAATGCTCGCCGTCCTGGTGCTGGAGGCGCGACGGGCGGGAGCCGTGGTCATAGGGGAGGATCTCGGCACGGTCGAGCCCGGCGTCCGGGAGGCCCTGGCGCGCCGCGGGGTCCTCGGCACGTCCGTGCTCTGGTTCGAGCGCGACTGGGCCGGGTCGGGGCGCCCGCTGCCCGCGGAGGAGTGGCGGGAGGGCTGTGTGGCGACGGCCACCACCCACGACCTGCCGTCCACCGCCGCCCGGCTCAGCGGCGACCATGTGGCGCTGCGCCACCGCCTCGGACTTCTCGCACGGCCGCTGGAGCAGGAGCACCGGGACGGGTCGGCGGAGGTGGCGGAGTGGCTGGCGTATCTGGCCAGGCTGGGGCTGCTTCCCGAGGGCAGGCTCGACGAGGAGGGCGGGATCCGTGCCGTCTACCGCTTTCTGCTCCGTACGTCCGCGCGGATGGTGGGCGTCTGGCTGCCGGACACGGTGGGGGACCGAAGACCCCAGAACCTCCCGGGCACCTGGGACCAGTATCCGAACTGGCGGCTGCCCGTCGCCGACGCCGAGGGCCGTCCGCTGAGCATCGAGGCCCTGGCGGCCTCGCCCCGGCTGCATGCCCTGATGGAGGTGTTCCGGCCGCGGCCCGCGGCGGGGTCCGAGGGGGCCGGTTCCCGTACGGGCACCCCGGGCGCGCGGCGCGCTTAGTGGTTCGCTACGTTTGCACCGTGGACAAGAAGAACGCCCTGCGCGCCGGCGCCGTCGCGGCCGGTACGACGCTGATGATGCTGCTCATGTCGTCCCCCGCGCTCGCGCTGACCCGCGACGACGGTGACGACCCGGGTCCCGGTCTGAGCGTGATCCAGACGGTCGGCCTGTACGTGGTGCTGCCGATCGTGCTGTTCCTGGTGATCGCGGGCCTGGTCATGGTGCTGGACAAGTCCGACCGGCCCCGTTCCGCCCGCAAGCAGGCCTGAGACGGCGCGCGGCTCAGCGCTGCACTGCGCCGCACGGCGGCACACCGAGACATACGCCTGAGGGCGCCCGACGGAAGCACTCCGTCGGGCGCCCTCAGGCGTATGCGCACGCCCACGCTCTCCTAGCCGAGCGTCACCCGGAGCTCGCGCTGGGGGCAGGGCAGGCTTCCGCTTCCGGCGTAGGGCGCATGAGCCGGACCACCGGGGCACGGCGGCCCCGGCCGTCCGGCCGGCGCGCCGGCAGCTCGGTCAGAGTCCCGCGGCGTACAGCAGCCGGTTGGGCGAGCCCGGCGAGAGGCTGCGGATCGCGCTCTTGGTGGCCTGGCCGACGAGCCAGTTGCTGACGGCTTCCGCACCGGCATCCGGGTGAGCGCTGCGGTAGAGCGCAGCCACCCCCGCCACATGCGGGGCCGCCATCGACGTACCGCTCATCTCGGTGCTGCCACCACCCAGCAGCGCGGAGACGATCTCGGTACCGGGGGCGTAGAGGTCCAGGCACTTGCCGTAGTTGCTGAAGTCCGCCTCGGTGTCCGTACGATCGGTCGCGCCGACCGTGACGACCCGCGGTGTGCTGGCGGGCGAGGTCCGGCACGCGTCGTCGGCCGAGTTGCCCGCCGCGATGACCGGCAGCACACCTCGGGCGAAGACGGCGTCGGCCGCACCGTTCACGGAAGGGGACTTGGCGCCGCCGAGCGAGGCGGTCAGCACGGACTGCGGCTTGGCGTTGCGGGCCACCCAGTCGAGACCGGCGATGATCCCGGACCAGGCACCGACACCGTCGCAGTCGAGGACCCGCACGCTCACCAGGGTGGCCTGCCGGGCGAACCCGTAGGTCGCCCCGCCCACCGTGCCCGCGACATGGGTGCCATGGCCGTCGCAGTCCCGTCCGCGGCGGCCATCGCCCACCGAGTCGAAGCCGTAGACGGCGCGCCCGCCGAACTCACTGTGCTTGTAGTCGATCCCGGTGTCGACGACGTAGACGGTGGCGCCCTTGCCGGTCGAGGTGGCGGCGAACTGCCCGTCCAGAGGGAGTTTCCGCTGGTCGGCGCGGTCGAGTCCCCAACTCGCCGCCAGTACCGACCGCCGTGGCACGGGACCGGCCGGGAACGGGTGGGGGTGCGCCGACGGTGCCCGGTGGACGGACACCTTGGAGTCCTCCTCCACCGCCGCGACCCCTGCGGCCAGCCGCACCGCCGCGAGCTGTTCCTTGCTCAGCCTCGCGGAGAAGCCGCGCATGGCCTTGTTGTACGTGTAGCGGGCCTTCACTCCGGCGCGCTGTGCGACGGCCGCGGCATCGGCCCCGGTCTCCAGGGAGACGATGTAGCTCCCCCTGAGCGGCTCGTCGGCCAGGTGCAGCGGCGCGGGACCCGGCCTCGGTTCGGCCCCGCGGTCCTGGGCGGTGGCGGCCTGCCCGGGGGCGGTCAGGGTCAGGGCGGCGAGCAGCGCGGTGGCCGCCCCACGCGCGAACAGTCGCATGGGTACTCCAATCAGAACGATGATCACTTCACCGTTCCTTTCGACCTGGTCACGCGGCTACTTGAGTCCCTGTCAGCCGATCGCCCCCTCCAGGAGGTTGTGAAATCAACCACAACTTTACCGTTTCTTGGTGTGGTTCCTACGCCCGTTCGGACAACCTCGCATGCAACGGCGGTAACCACCGTGGGCTGGCTGGGCCCCTGACCACAGTTCAGTTCTTCCTTCCTGCGGCCTGGTTCACCGATCCCCCCTGCACCATCTGAAAGGCACCAGAATGACCAAACACCGCGTCCTGAGGAACGGCGGCCGGATCGTCGCCGCGGCAGCGGCCATATGCGCCGTCACTGCGGCGTCCACATCTCCTGCGGCGGCAGACGACCAGCCGACACGTGAGCAACTCACGGCGGACTGCGCCTCGGGTGAGGGCAAGTGCACCTTCAACTCGCCCGTGCTCGGCAAGGCCTACCTCGGGAAGTTCCACCAGGTTTCCGACGCGCTCTACAACTGCAGCAGCTCGACGGCCACCCAGTCCATGAGCTGGAGCGACAGCGTGGGTTCCACCGACTCGGTGGGCGTGTCGGTCACCGCGGGCGGCAACATCGCCGGGATCGTGGACCTGAGCGTGACGGCGACGTACAACCACAGCTGGACCAGCACGCACACGGAGGACAGCTCGCTCACCATGACCGTGAGGCCCGGTGAGGTGGGCTGGATCTCCCGCGCCCAGGTGATGCAGGAGGTCTCCGGCACCTGGCAGACCCACTACGACAGCCCCAAGTGGGGTCACTACTACTGGTTCTTCGGCGACACCATCACCGGTCCCGCCAAGAACGGCACGGACGGCGTGAGCAACGCCGTGGTCGTCAAGAGCCGCAAGATGACCAGCGCCGAGAAGAAGTCCTGCTCGGCTGGTGAGAAGGCCGGAAAGGCGTTCGTCCAGCAACGCTGACACGGCCTGACACGGCCTGACACGGCCTGACACTGCTGGTACAGCGGTCCCCGCCCCCTCGCCACGTGGGGGGCGGGGACCCGTATCAGGACGAGCGCGCGACGAGGTCCCACCACCACGCGATGGCGGGGATGTCGAGGGGCTCGTGACTGTCGTCGGCCGGGGTGTCGGTGAAGACCGAGGGCAGCAGTTCGGGGCTGGAGGCGAGTCCCCAGTCCTGGGCTCCACGTATGTAGCAGGCCAGCCCGTGCAGGTACTGGCGCAGCTGCGGGCTGCCCCGCTCCGCCAGCCTGTCGCTCAGCCGCAGGAACAGCGTCATCACCCGGTCCCGCTGACGGGCGGCCAGGCCCAGGGCGGCGCCGGGGCCCAGTCCGTGTTCCTGCTCGAGCACCCGAAGGACGTTGAGGTGGCTCACCTTCCTGCCACCGTGCTCCTGGTGGTACGAGAAGACGTCCCTGTCCCATGTGGTGACGAAGGAGGCCATCTCGGCGGCGGCCCGCACCGAGACGCGGTCACGCTCGTGGGGCTGGAGCTCATAGGCGTGGCCCATCTCCAGGATGGGGAGCATCACCGCGGTCTGCCCGTTGTAGAGGCGCATCAGCGTGTAGTCGCCCAGGGCCGGCAGGCTCCCCGCGCGGCGATGAGCCGCCTCCCAGACGACGGAGAAGAAGTACTCGCGCAGCGCGTCTCCCCAGCGCGCGGACTGGCCCGCGGTGCAGAACCGGTCGATCCGCAGCCGCAGATCGCGCAGTCCCGCGGCGAGCGGATCGTCGTCCAGCATGGGGGCCTCGGGGTTCTGGGCGACCCGGATCAGCCGGTGCAGCAGCCCGACCAGATCGCCGGAGCCCTCCGCGCCGTGCGCGTCCTGCACCTCGTCCACCGCCGACAGCCACAGCGCGAAGTCCGAGAGGAGGGACACGACCTCTTGGCGGCCGTCGGGCAGGATCCGGGCGCAGAGGGAGCCGAAGTCCCGGCCGACCAGGTCGTCGCGCAGCTCAGCCGAGCCGATGCGGAAGGTCTCCGCCCAGGCCGCGGTCTGGACGACGATGGCGGAGTGGTTCGGGTGGATCGCCGGGGCGATGGGAGAGAAGAGCGGTGGTACGGACAGCTCAGGCCCCACGTCGGCCTCCCTCTCGTATTTCAGGTCAGGTACAGGTCAAGTGCATCGGTGCGGGTGCGGGTGCGGGTGCGGGTGCGGGTGCGGGTGCATGTGCTGTTCCGGGTGCGGTGCGGTCCGGGCTGCTCAGGACACGTGTGACATGGCGAGCGACTGGAGATAGCGCATCAGGGTGAGCAGGACGTCACGGCTCGACGTCCGGTCCCGTGCGTCGCACGAGACGATCGGCACCGAATCCGGCAGGTCCAGTGCCGCCCTGAGCTCGTTGACGGGGTAACCAGGCGCGCTCGGGAAGGAGTTGATGGCGACGACGAACGGCACGCCCCGTTCCTCGAGCCGCCCGATGACATCGAAGCTGACCTCCAGCCGGCGGGTGTCCACCAGGACCACCGCGCCCAGGGCGCCCTCGAAGAGGCCGCGCCACAGGAACCAGAAGCGCTCCTGGCCCGGGGTGCCGAAGAGGTACAGCACCAGCTCCTCGTTGATGCTGATGCGTCCGAAGTCCATCGCGACGGTGGTCGAGCTCTTGGTGCTGACTCCGGCCGTGTCGTCGATGCCGACCCCTGCCTGGGTCATCGTCTCCTCGGTCGTCAGCGGGCGTATCTCACTGACCGAGCCGACCAAGGTCGTCTTGCCCACGCCGAATCCGCCGACGACCACCACCTTGACGGCCGCGGTGGCCGTTGCGGGCAGGGCGTCCTCGCTCCGTGGCCCCGCGGCCAGGGTGGGCTCAGAGCTTTTGAAGTCCATGGATCACTGCCTCAATCAACGCGCGGTCAGGGAGTTGGGCGGCCGGGACGGGCGCGCGGGCGATCACCCGCTTCTCTGCGAGCAGATCGCCGAGCAGGACTGTGACCACGCTGACCGGAAGGTTCGTGTAGGCAGAGACCTCGGCCACCGATAACGGTGCCTGGCACAGCTCCATGATCGTTGTGTGCTCCGGTGGCATGCCGGGCTTCGGCTGGGACCTGGCCACCACCAGGGTGACCAGGTCGAGCTCGACGGGAGCGGATGAGGTGCTGCGCCCGCCCGTGATCACATAGAGCCGCTCCGGGCTCGCGTCCTCCCAGCCGCCACCACCTGGGTGGCTCACCTGGCCGCCCCTCCGCCGGCGTAACCGCCGGAGTAGGCGCTGTCGGCCCGCGGCGGGCTGGTCAGGTGCTCACCGATGCGCAGCACGAGGTCCCGCATCCGCTGTCCCATCAGCCCCGCGTCCACACCTTCGTCGGCGAGTACGGCGAGGAACGCACCCGCTCCCGCCGCCATCAGATAGAAGAATCCGCCGTCCATCTCGATGACGACCAGCCGCATCCGGCCTTCGCTGTAAGGGAGTTCGGACGCCACCGCGCCGGCCAGCGACTGGAGCCCGGCACAGGCGGCGGCGAGCCGGTCGGCGGTGTCGGTGTCGGTGCCGTACTGGGCCATGCGCAGACCGTCGGCGGAGAGCACCACCACATGCCGGGTCTCCGGCACCCCCTCCGCGAGGTCCTTGAGCATCCAGTCCATGTTGGCCTGCTGCTGAATCATGGCTGCGTGTTCCCCTTGCTGGCATCGGTGGAATCCCCGGAGAGACCGCTCTGGAAGGCGGCCAGCCACATTCCGGGCTGCACCTGAGGTGTGGGCTCGTGGTCAGGAGCCGAGGTCGGTACGGGAGCCGATGGGTCCGGCACGGAAGCCGACGAGTCCGGCACGGAAGCCGCTGAGTTCGTCAGGTACGCGCCCCCGGGGGCAGTCCCCGCCTCCGGGGCGGGGTCCGCCGCGAGGCGCGACTTGCGGCGCCGCTGGGGCAGCCCGCCCGGGGTCCGCTCGGTCACCTCCACGCGACCGCTGGGCGACGAGACGATGCTGCCGTCCGACGGCATGAGACCGAGGTCCGACGGTACGGGACCGGTCACCTGGCGCGGCTCCTGGCGCTGCGCGGGCACGAAGGGGGCGGTGGCCGGGGCGGCGGCCGGGAGCGTCGTACGGGGCCGGGAGGCGGCGCCGATGCCGTGTGCGATACCGGTCGCGTACTCGGCGGTGGTGATCAGTTCCTGTGGTACGACGATGACCGCGCGGACACCGCCGTACGCGGAGGAGCGCAGCGCGACCTGGAAGCCGTACGCCTGCGCCAGTCGGCCGACCACGGCGAGGCCGAGCCGCGGGGTCTCACCCAGGTCGGTGAGGTCGATGCCCTGCTGGGCCTGGCGCAGCACCTGCTCGGCACGGCGACGGGCCTCCTCGCTCATGCTGACGCCGCCGTCCTCGATCTCGACGGCGATGCCCGACTGGACGTCCACGGCGGTCAGATGGACCTTGGTCTGCGGGGGCGAGTAGCGGGTCGCGTTGTCGAGCAGCTCGGCGAGCGCGTGGATCAGCGGCTCGACCGCGGGTCCCACCACGGCGACCTCGGAGACGGTGTGCAGCTCGACCCGCTGGTAGTCGATGATTCGCGACATGGCGCCGCGCATCACGCTGTAGAGCGGCACGGCCCTGCCCCACTGGCGACCGGGGCGGGCGCCACCGAGTACGGCGATCGAGTCCGCGAGTCGGCCGATCAGCGCGGTGCCGTGGTCGAGCCGGAGCAGGTCGCCGAACACCTCCGGGGACTTGCCGTGCCGGTCCTCCATCTCCCGCAGTTCCTTGGCCTGCTGGTGGACGATGGCCTGCACGCGGCGGGCGATGTTGACGAAGGCCCGCTGGGCGGACTCGCGCAGCTCTTCCTCGCCGACGACCGCCCCGACGACGGCCTGGAGCACGGCCTGGTGTGCCTCCGACGCGGCGAGCGAGCCCAGTACCTCCTCCGGGAACTCGCCTCTGCGCAGCCGGTCCATGGCGTCGGGGAGCAGCGAACCGGCGAGGTGCGCGGTCTCCGCCGAATGGTGGGCCAGGACGGCGTCACGTTCCCGTACGGCGCGGCGCAGTGTCTCGATCCGCCTGCCGCGGCGGGAGACCTCGGCGCCGATGACGGCGACCGCGATGGTGGCGACGGAGCCGATGACCACGACGGGGACACGGGCCGGAGTGGAGACCAGTGCCACCGCGACGGCGGTGACGACGGCTGTCACAGCGGCGGGCAGCAGCCACCCGAAAGAGGCCGCGATGCGCGGACTTCCACTTCCAGGTGACGATTCCTCACGGACCATCAGCACCTTCAAAAAGAATCGAACGGGAACGATCACATGGCGACGCTGAGGGAGCATAGTCGTTCACCGGCCGCCTTGTTGACGCCAGGTCACACTTCAGACACCGCCTGAATCGTGATGGGTGCGTGATGTGCGAGGGCGCCCCGGACCGTGTGGTTCCGGGGCGCCCTTACTCGCCAGTAAGCCGACGCGGTCAGCGCAGCAGGTCAGGCCGCTGCGGCATCCGCCGCCTGAGCCTTCAGTGCCCGCTCGACACCCGCGCGGGACTCCGAGACCAGCCGCCGCAGCGCCGCGTTCGGACCGGCTGAATCCAGCCATTCATCCGTCGCCGCGAGAGTCTCCTGAGACACCTGAAGCGACGGATACAGGCCGACGGCGATCTGCTGGGCGATCTCGTGGGAGCGGGAATCCCACACGTTCTTCACAGCCGCGAAGAACTTCTCCGTGTACGGAGCAAGCAGATCGCGCTGGTCGGTCTGGACGAAACCGCCGATCACCGCCTCCTGCACCGCGTTCGGCAGCTGGTCCGACTCGACCACGGACGCCCAGGCCTCGGCCTTCGCCTCCGGCGTGGGCCGCGCCGCACGCGCGGTGGCCGCGTGGCGCTCACCGGCGGCCGTCTTGTCGCGCTCCAGCTCGCCCGCGATCTCCTCCTCGTCGAGGACCCCGGTCGCCGCGAGCCGCTCCACGAACGCCCAGCGCAGCTCCGTGTCCACGACCAGGCCCTCGACCGTCTCGCGGTCCTCCAGCAGCGCCTGGAGCAGGTCCAGCTGCTGCGGGGTGCGCGCGGTCGCCGCGAACGCCCGCGCCCACGCCAGCTGGTGGTCACTGCCGGGCTCCGCCGCACGCAGATGCGCCAGCGTGGCGTCCGTCCACTGGGTCAGCCCCGCGTCACGCCACTCCGGCGCCGCGTAGAGGTCGATCGCCAGCTTCACCTGGCGGTGCAGCGACTGCACCACGCCGATGTCCGACTCCTTGGCGATACCGGACAGCACCAGCGACAGGTAGTCACGGGCGGGCAGCTCGCCGTCGCGGGTCATGTCCCAGGCCGACGCCCAGCACAGGGCGCGCGGCAGCGACTCGGCGAAGTCGCCCAGGTGCTCGGTGACGGCCTTCAGGGACTCGTCGTCGAGACGCACCTTCGCGTACGACAGGTCGTCGTCGTTCAGCAGCACCACCGCCGGGCGCTGCTTGCCCGTCAGCTCGGGTACCGCGGTGAGCTCGCCGTCCACGTCCAGCTCGACGCGCTCGGTGCGCACCAGCTTCCCGGCCTCGTCCAGGTCGTAGAAGCCGACCGCGATCCGGTGCGGGCGCAGCACCGCCTCGCCCTTGGCACCGGCCGGCAGCGCCGGGGCTTCCTGCTTGACCGCGAAGGAGGTGATGGCACCGGAGGCGTCCGTGTCGATCACCGGCCGCAGGGTGTTGATCCCCGCGGTCTCCAGCCAGGCCCTCGACCAGGTCTTCAGATCACGGCCGCTGGTCTCCTCCAGCGCGCCCAGCAGATCCGAGAGCCGGGTGTTGCCGAAGGCGTGCCGCTTGAAGTAGGCCTGCACGCCGCGGAAGAACTCGTCCCGCCCGACATACGCGACCAGCTGCTTCAGCACCGACGCGCCCTTGGCGTAGGTGATGCCGTCGAAGTTCACCAGGACGTCGTCGAGGTCCCGGATCTCGGCCATGATCGGGTGCGTCGACGGGAGCTGGTCCTGCCGGTAGGCCCAGGTCTTCATCGAGTTGGCGAACGTGGTCCAGGCGTGCGGCCACTTCGAGTCCGGTGCGTAGGCCTGGCAGGCGATCGAGGTGTACGTGGCGAACGACTCGTTCAGCCACAGGTCGTTCCACCACTCCATGGTGACCAGGTCGCCGAACCACATGTGCGCCAGCTCGTGCAGGATCGTCTCCGCCCGCAGCTCGTACGCCGCGTCCGTCACCTTGGAGCGGAACACGTACTGGTCGCGGATGGTCACCGCGCCCGCGTTCTCCATCGCGCCCGCGTTGAACTCCGGCACGAAGAGCTGGTCGTACTTGGCGAAGGGATAGGCGTAGTCGAACTTCTCCTGGAACCAGTCGAAGCCCTGCCGGGTGACCTCGAAGATCGCGTCCGCGTCCAGGTACTCGGCGAGCGAGGGACGGCAGTAGATGCCGAGCGGCACGCTCTGCCCGTCCTTCTCGTAGGAGCTGTGCACGGAGTGGTACGGGCCCACGATCAGTGCCGTGATGTACGTGGAGATCCGCGGCGTCGGCTCGAAGCGCCAGACGTTGTCCTTCGGCTCCGGAGTGGGCGAGTTGGAGATCACGCTCCAGCCCTCGGGCGCCTTCACGGTGAACTGGAAGGTGGCCTTGAGGTCGGGCTGCTCGAAGGAGGCGAACACCCGGCGGGCGTCCGGCACCTCGAACTGGGTGTAGAGGTAGGCCTGGTCGTCGACCGGGTCGACGAACCGGTGCAGACCCTCACCGGTGTTGGTGTACGAGCAGTCCGCGACGACCCTGAGCTCGTTCGGGCCCTCGTGCAGGTGTGCCAGCGTGATCCGCGAGTCCCGGAACACCGCCGCCACGTCCAGCGACTTGCCATTGAGCACGGCCTCGTGGACGGCCGGTGCGACGAGGTCGATGAAGGTCTCCGCCCCTGCCTCGGCGGAGTCGAAGCGCACGGTGGTCACGGACCGGTAGGTGCCGCCCTCCTGCGCCCCGGTGAGATCGAGGTCGATCTCGTATGAGTCAACGGTGAGCAGGCGTGCTCGCTCTTGCGCCTCTTCACGGGTCAGGTTTGTGCCAGGCACCCGGTCATCTCCTCGGTATGTGACGTTTCCGGCCATCCTTCCACGGAGGAAGGCGCCGTTCATCCGAGTAACCCCGTCATGCCTGAGCGTGGGAAACACCGGGGCGGCCCGCGCAGAAGCATGCGCGGGCCGCCCTGGGGCAGGAACGTGGTCAGGCGCTCAGCTCGGCCGCCACCAGCTCCGCGATCTGCACCGCGTTCAGCGCGGCGCCCTTGCGGAGGTTGTCGCCCGAGAGGAAGAGGGCGAGGCCGTGCTCCACGGTCTCGTCCACCCGGATCCGGCCCACGTACGAGACGTCCTTGCCCGCGGCCTGGAGCGGGGTCGGGATCTCGGAGAGCTCCACGCCGTCCGCGCCCTTCAGCAGCTCATAGGCGCGCTCGACGCTCACCGGAGCCGCGAAACGGGCGTTGACCTGGAGGGAGTGGCCGGAGAAGACCGGCACGCGGACACAGGTGCCGGAGACCTTCAGCTCCGGGATCTCCAGGATCTTGCGGGACTCGTGGCGGAGCTTCTGCTCCTCGTCGGTCTCGAAGGAGCCGTCGTCCACGATGCTGCCGGCCAGCGGAAGCACGTTGTAGGCGATGGGGCGCTTGTAGACCGCGGGCTCTGGGAACTCGACGGCATCGCCGTCGTACGCCAGCTGGTCGGCCTTCTCGCCGACCGCGCAGGCCTGGGTGCGCAGCTCCGCGACGCCCGCGAGGCCCGAGCCGGACACGGCCTGGTAGGTCGTGGCGACCATGGCGACCAGGCCCGCCTCCTGGTGCAGCGGCTTCAGCACCGGCATGGCGGCCATCGTGGTGCAGTTCGGGTTGGCGATGATCCCCTTGGGGCGGTCCTTGATCGCGTGCGGATTGACCTCGGACACCACCAGCGGCACCTCGGGGTCGCGACGCCAGGCGGAGGAGTTGTCGATCACGACGGCACCCTGGGACGCCACCTTCTCGGCGAGAACCTTCGAGGTGGCGCCACCCGCCGAGAAGAGCACGATGTCAAGGCCGGTGTAGTCGGCGGTGGCGGCGTCCTCGACGGTGATGTCCCGGCCCTGCCACTCGATGGCGGAGCCCGCGGAGCGTGCCGAGGCGAACAGCCGGAGCTCGTCGACCGGGAAGTCCCGCTCGGCGAGGATCTTGCGCATGACGGTGCCGACCTGCCCGGTGGCTCCGACGATTCCGACCTTCACGGGACTCCTCCGTACTTTGTGCAGTCTGCGTGCTCCATGATGCGTCTGTCCCCGGCCGGCTTGTCCAATCCATTGTCCAAGGGTCGGGACGCATGGTCCTTCTCACACCAGGGCCTGGTCAGGGGTCGCCCGGCCAGGAGCGACGTCCGGCGCGGTGGATCGCAAGGCGCCGGGTCGAGCCTGCCGTGGGCCCGGACCTGGCCTCACGGCACTGAAGGGCGGGCGCCCTATGGACGCCCGCCCTCCAGGTGCTGCCGGTCACACCTCAGTGGACCGTTCGGACCGTGTTACGGCGTGACCTTCTCGATCACGACGCTGCCGGTGCCGGCCGCGGTTCCGCGGGCGTTCAGCAGCTGCACCTCGCCGAAGAACTGCCGGCCCTCGGGAGCCGCGCTGCCCACCAGGACCTCGGCGGCGACCTTCGCCGACGCGCCGTTGGCGAGCTTGACGGCCTGGGCCTCGTCGACCTTGACCGAGCCGAGGGAGGACGCGAAGTAGACGTCCCGGTAGTTGTACTCGGTGCTGCCGTTCGGGACGGCGTAGCCGACAACCTTGACCGTGTACGTACCGGCGGCGGGCTTGGTGAGGCTGACCGCCTCCTCCGAGTCCCCGTCGGCGGACGTGCCTACCTGCTTGTCACCCAGCCAGACCTCGAGGTCGAGGTCGGCGCCGGTGTCCGAGGTGCTGCCGATGGCGACGTCCAGGCGCTCGACACCCTCACCGATGGTGAGGGTGCTCTCCTGCGTCTCGCCGTTGGCGATGGACGGACGGGTGACCTTCGCCGAACCCAGCGAGCCGCCCTTCAGCTTGCCCTGGATCGCGGCGAAGCCGTTGGAGACGGTCCAGTCGACCTTGGCCGCGGTACCGACCTTGGCCTCGGGGATGCTCTTCACCGCGGGGTCGAAGGCCGCGCCGAGCACGGACACGTCCAGCTTGTACGGGTTGTCCAGCAGCGGGGACGTACGGCGGGACTCGACCTCGATCTCCCAGACACCCGGCTGCGGGTTGGCGTACGACCGCAGGTCGGGGCGGCAGGTGTTGGTCGGGCTGGTGTAGTTCGGGTAGCAGTAGATCGTGGCGCTGTCCTCGACGCCCACACCGTAGGGGTGGATCGAGATGAAGCGGGTCTGGCTCTGGTCCTTGAGCCCGCCCAGCGCGACCTCGAGGGCCTTGGCACCCTCGGGGACGGTCACGAAGTACGACTTGTGGCTGTTGCGCTGCACGGAGCCCGACGCGGAGTACCCGAAGGACGGCTTGGCAAGCTGCTGCGAGACCACGACCGTGGACAGGATCTGGCGGTCCACGCCCTCGGTGCGGACGTCGTCCAGCTCCAGGATGGCGCTGTGCACACCGGCGGTGCGGGGCTTCGCGTCGACCTTGACGGTGACCGGCTCGTCCAGCGGCAGCATGACGTAGCCGCGGCCGGGCAGGTCGAAGGTGCCGTCGTTGTACTTCCAGTCCAGCTCGTGCCGGATCGGACGGTCCGGACCGGTGGTCCGGGTGATGGTGATCGAGTACGACTTCTTCTGGCCGGTCTTCAGACCGCCTTCCCGGTCGTACAGACCGGTGCCGAAGCCCGGGGTCTTCAGGAACTGGTCGATCGCGGTGTCGACCGGCGCCTTCACGGAGTACTCGTTGGCGGTCGCGCCGGCCTTGACGGCATCCCAGGCACCCGGGATGTTGATCAGACCGGAGCCCTGCTCGTGCGCGGCCACACCGCTGATCCGCTTGGCGGAGCTGGTCAGAGCGGTGCGCAGGTCGGCAGGAGCCAGGTCGATCTTGCGCTGCTTGGCCGCGGAGAGCAGCAGTGCGCTCGCGCCAGCCGCCTGCGGCGAGGACATCGAGGTGCCCTGGAGCATCCCGTAACCGGCCGGCAGCGTGTATCCGGCCTCGGCCACCGGGGCGCCCGGCAGCCAGGTCTGGATGGTGTTGATCGAGGCGCCGGGCGCGGTGATGGTCGGGGTGAACCCACCGTCCTCACGCGGGCCGCGCGAGGAGAACGGGAACATCGCGTACGGCTTCTCCACGACGGAGCCGTAGTTGGACGCCCAGGTCTCCTTGGACACCGCGGCACCCACGGAGATCACCTTGTCGGCCAGACCGGGGTCGCCGATGGTGTTGATTCCGGGACCCTCGTTGCCCGCCGAGATGACCAGCTGCACGCCGTACTCGTCGATCAGACGGCTGTAGAGCTCGGCACGGGCGTTGTTGCCGTCGTTGAGCGCCGGCAGACCGCCGATGGACATGTTGATGATGTCCACACCGCGGTTGATGACCAGGTCGGCCATGCCCTCGGTCAGCGCCACGTTGGTGCAGCCGCCGCTCCAGGAGCAGGCACGGGACGAGACCAGCTTGGCGCCGGGCGCCGCGCCGTTCATCTTGCCGCCGAACAGGCCGTTGGCGGCGGTGATGCCCGCCACGTGGGTGCCGTGCTCGGACTCGATGATGCCGACGTTGACGAAGTCGGCGGTCTTGCCGACCCAGTCGCCGCCCAGCGGGTCCATGGCCACGTTCTTGCGGATCTCGATCACGAACGGGATGCGCTCGGCGACATCGCTCGCCGGGTTGTCCGTGCCGAAGTAGCCGACCTGGTAGCCGTCCTTGTACGGCTTCATCGGCTCGTTGTTGGTGAAGTCGCCGTCCTGGTCGGTGTCGACACGGACGGAGCCCGCGGCCGGGTCGTAGAGCAGCCCGAACCGGTCGGTGGTGTCGCCGTCCCGGTTGACGTCGCCCTTCATGTCACCGGTGGCCGTGATCGACTCCGTGAACCGGCTGAACTGGTACGAGCCGGCCGGAGCCTTCCAGGTGCTGCCCGAGGCGGTGAACGTCGGACCGGCGACGGGGGTGATCTGGGCGCGCCAGGTGCCGTCGTTGTCGGTCAGCGGGTCCGTCGCGGTCACCCAGTCGACGATCTTGCGCTCGCCGGTGGTGGTCTTCTGGAGCGCGGGGTGACCGAGGTCGACACCGGAGTCCATGATGCCGATGGTGACACCGCGGCCGTCGTACTTCGGGTGGTCCTGGACGAACTTCACCGCGCCCGTCTCGAAGGACGGGTTGTACGGGTTCTGCGCGGGCGTCTTCTTGTCCGGAGCCGCGTAGCTGCCGGCCTTCGCACCCTTGGCACCCTTGCCGGACTTGGCGTTCGGCGATGTGGCGATCCCGCTCGCGCGGTCGCCCGCGGGCGTCGGGTCGTCCAGCTCGATCTCGTGCTTGAGGTCGATGCCGTGGACGCTGCCGAGCCTGGCGGCCGCCTTGATCGCCGCGTCGGCCTTGCCGGTCGGCACGGTGGCGCGGACATAGCCGAGCTTGTCGTAGACCTTGCCGACCGAGGCACCCGGCACGGCGTCGAGCTGTGCGGCGACCTTCTCGGTCTCACCGGGCGCGGTGGCGACCATCATGGTGACGGTCTTCTCGCCCTTGGTCTCTGCTTGCTCCAGGAGGTCGGCGTCGGCCGCCCCCAGCTTGTCGGAGCTCGTGGACTTCACGGGCGCGGAACCGACCGGGTCGTCAGCGGCCGCCGCGAAGGCGGGCACGACTCCGGTGGTGACCAGCGCGGCCACAAGGCCGGCCGCGGCTGCCACACGGGCGGCGCGTCTCCGGCCGGATATGGAGCTCTGGGATTCGGGGGTCATCTACATCCCTGTTGGTGAAAGAGAGGGTCCGGATTTCGGTACCGGATGACCGCTCACCCTTTCGTAAGAGACAGGGGTTTGTGGAGAGTTGACGGAGACGTGAAGGGTTGTTGGCGTACATCCGCCACTGGCGTGACATGCGCCGAGGGAGCGAACACCTCGAAAGTGGGCATTCCGCCGATCGACTTCAAGGGGTGGTCGAGGGGTGACCTGGGGGATTCCCGATTGCGGTACCCGCTGCGGCGGGGTAAGCGGCTTGTGTGCCGTATCCGCCCTGCGCGTCCGATGCGCCGGGCCGCGCTGGTCAGCTCTCGCGGGACCGTGCGTAGTGTCGCGACGCCTTCGCGCGGTTCCCGCACAGTGTCATGGAGCACCAGCGTCGTGTCCCGTTCCGGGAAGTGTCGAAGAAGTGCAGCACGCACGCCTCATGGGCGCAGGCCCGAATCCGGTCGGGTGCGGTGCGCAGCAGCTCCAGATAGTCCCGTACGGCGACCCAGCCGGGTCCCCAGGCCGGATCGCCGAACTCGACCTCCTCGCCGGGCCCTTCGGCGGTGAGCCGCACCCGGACGCGGCCATGCTCCAGCACGCCGTCCACCCGCGCCACCGCCGCCGCGCCCCCGGCTCCGTCGATGAGACCGCCCAGCGCCTCGCGGGCCTCGATGGTCCTCTCCAGCGTGACGTGATCGGCCCGGAAGCGGCCGTCGAGCCCATGGGCGGCCAGCCAGACCCGCAGCCCCTCCACCGAGACGAGCAGATCCCGCAGCTCGCCCTCCTGTGTCCACCGGGTGTTGAGCAGGTCGAGGGAGACCGGTTCACCGGTGAGCGGACGCGGATCGGGCGCACCGGCGGACGCGGTCATGGCGGGCTCCCAGCCTCACTCTCGCTCTTGGCTAACCCCTCAAGGGTACGTGAACGGTTCGCCGGGACGGCCTAGTGTCGGGGCCATGAGTCGGCAACTGAGGGTCGCGGCCTACGCCGTGTGCGTGAGGGACGGGCGCATACTGCTCGCCCGCTGGGTGGCGCGTGACGGCACCAGGCGGTGGACGCTGCCCGGGGGCGGGATGGACCACGGGGAGGATCCGGCCGACACCGTTGTGCGTGAGGTCACCGAGGAGACGGGGTACACGGCCGAGGTGACCGCGCTGCTGGGCATCGACTCGATGCGGGAGCGCCGTCCGCGCAGAGTGTCCGGTGACTTCGACTTCCACAGCCTGCGCATCGTCTACGAAGGACGGATCACCGGGGGAGAGCTGCGCCCCGAGACGGGCGGCTCCACCGATCTGGCCGCGTGGCACGAGCTGGCCGCCGTGCCGGAGCTCGAGCGGGTCGCGCTGGTGGACATCGGGCTGGAGCTGTGGCGGGAGCGGCCCCCGGCGGGCAGGGCGATCGGGGCTCGTGCCGGGAACGGCTGAATTCCGCTCAACCACCGGCACGCCGGGCAACCCGGCGGCGCCGGGCGGAGTTCATCCGGTCGAAGCACGTCAGGTTTGCCCGCAGCTCCCGAAGACAGGAGTTCCCGCATGACCGTACGTCCCGTTCGCATGATTCCGCCGGTGCTCGTCGCGGCCGCGACGGTGGCCGCGCTCGCCACCCCAGCGGCAGCAGCCGACTCCTCCCGGGCCCCTTCCGGGCAGCACGCGCGCACCCAGCAGGCGCTGGAGGCGGCCGTCGCCGAGGGGGTGCCGGGGGCGCTCGCGCAGGCCGCCCGCACCGGCCGGCCCGTCTGGAACGGCGATGCGGGTGTGGCCGACCGCACCACCGGACGGGAGCGCCGGTCCGGCGACAGCTTCCGAGTCGGCTCCATCACCAAGACGTTCGTGGCCACGGTGATCCTCCAGCTCGAGGCCGAGGGCAGACTGAGCCTCGACGACACCGTGGAGCGCTGGCTGCCCGGGCTGGTGCGGGGCAACGGGAACGACGGACGGGCCATCACCCTGCGGCAGCTCCTCAACCACACCAGCGGCCTCTACAACTACACCGAGGACCCGGGGTTCGTGGCGAAGACCTTCGGGCCGGGCTTCTTCGAACACCGCTACGACACCTACACCCCGCGCGCACTGGTCCGGCTCGCGACGGGCCACCGCCCGGACTTCGCCCCCGGAGCCGACTGGAAGTACTCCAACACCAATTTCATCCTCGCCGGACTGGTCATCGAGAAGGCCACCGGCCATCCGTACGGCACCGAGGTCGAGCGCCGCATCCTGCGTCCGCTGGGTCTGCATGGCACCTCCGTGCCGGGCACCCGGGTCTCGATGCCGCGTCCCAGCGGGCGGGCTTACTCGGTCCTGGTCGGTCCCCAGCCGAACGACACCGTCCACGATGTCACCGAGCTGAACCCGTCCGCCGCCGGATCGGCCGGCGAGATGATCTCCACGACCGGGGACCTCAACCGCTTCTACCGCGCCCTGCTCGCCGGACGGCTGCTGCCGAAGGAGCAGCTCAAGAAGATGACCACGACCCTGCCGACGGACGAGGACTCGCCGAACCTCCGTTACGGGCTCGGGCTGATGGCGATGAAGCTGTCCTGCGGCAAAGAGGTCTGGGGCCATGGCGGAGGGATCCACGGCTCCGCGTCGGGAGCCGTCGCCACCCGGGACGGCGGCCACGCCCTCGCGCTGAACTTCAACAGTGACTGGGCGGGCGACAGCGCGGCCGTGATGGAGGCGGAGTTCTGCTGATCCCGGGACCGGGGGGCTCAACGGGGGAGTACCACGACATACGCGGCGGGCTCCCGGTGCGGTGAGGCCATCAGCGCGGTACGGATCACCGCCGCCTGTTCGGCGGGGGCATCCCGCAGGCGCTTCGGTGAGGCATGCACCACCGTGATGCCGAGGCGCTCCAGGTGCTCCCGCTGATGGCTGTACGCGGGCCACTCCAGGTCCGGGCCCGCCCCGGCAATCCCGTGCCGGGGCGGGCGCGGGGCGCGGGTGCCGAGTTCCAGGGCGACCGCCTGCCCGGGCCAGTAGGCGTCGACGGTGCCGAGATGGGGACCGCCGGGCAGCCGCAGGTCGACATTCCAGAGCGGGTCGGGCAGCCCGTACAGATGGATCAGCTCGTACAGCCGGTCCTCCGCCAGCGCCCGTCCCTCGGCGAGCAGAGCGTCCACGGCGTCCACCAGATGGGGCCGGGAGAGCAACCGCGCCCGGTTCAGCTCCCCGACCACGGCGGAGGGTTCGCAGTATCCGGCGCGGACGGTCTCGGTGAGCAGCCGGCGCACCGAGGCCGGGTCGCTGAGGCGGGCGACCGCGTCCGCGAGCGCCCGGGCGACCGGGGCGACGGGCAGCCCCGCGACGTACTCGGGCCGCGGCGGCGACTGGGTGCGGATCAGCCGCGCGCATCCCGCCGACCGCAGCCGCCTGGTGCGCGGCACCAGCACGTCGATCCGCTCCAGCGAGGGCAGCGCCGGTACCGAGGCGAACCGCCGCAGTGCCAGCGCCGCCAGCCCGGTGATCATGGCTTCCCCGCCGCCCGCGGGCCGGTCGGCGTACGCCAGCACGGCGTTCAGCCGTTCCTCGCTGGTGAGCGGCTCCCGGTGCAGCACATACACACCGGGCAGGACCTGTTGCCACGGCCCACCGGGCCTGCACCGCTCGGCGGCGCGGTCCGCCGGCACGCCGTGCGCGCGGAGCTGCGCGGCGGTCAGTACCCGGCTTCTTGCGTCGGACCGGTGACTCAAGGGGCGCTGAGGAAGAGGGGTGTTGGGGTTCATGATGCGCCAATTCCCTTGTGACGTACGGCTCCTAACCGCTGTTACACGTTCGTCGACAATTCCGGACAACACCGCCCTAAAGTACGGTAGTTCGAAAGCCGATCAGGCGCTGCGCTCACCGGCACACCCGTCCGCCGGTGCCATGGCGGCCAGAGCCTCCAGCCGCACCGGTGACGCCGTGGAGGCCGGCCACGGTGGAGACGCCGTCGTGTGGTCCGTCCCTCGGCGACGGGGGTGGCCGCGGCCGACAGGCGCAGCGACGGACGGCGGCGACGTCACGTACGCGAAAGGCGCCGGGTGCGGGTGTGCGGTGCGCCGTCACCGGCACACCGCACACCCGAGGCGGATCAGTCCCGCGTTGCGTCCCGCTGCTGGGCACGCAGCGCCCGTGCCAGATCGTCGCGTTCCTCGATGACCAGTCGGCGCAGCGCCGGAGGGGCCGCGGGGTGCGAGGACAGCCAGCCGTCCGTCGCGTCCAGGGTGGCCTGGTCGCCCTGGAGGCCGGGGAAGAATCCCTGCACCACGTCCATGCCGATCTGGATGGAACGCTCGGCCCACACCCGTTCGATCGCGGCGAAGTACTTCTCCGCGTACGGCGCGATCAGCTCACGCTGCGACGACTGTACGAATCCCGAAATCGTCGCCGCCACCAGCGCGTTGGAGAGCGCGTCGGACTCCACCACCTGCGCCCACGCCTGGTCCTTGACCGCGGCCGATGGGCGCGCGGCCAGGCACCGGACCTGGTGCCGTCTGCCGGACGCGGTGTCGTCACGGGCCAGCTCCGCCCCGACCGCCGCCTCGTCGGCCACCCCGTGCGCGACCAGCGGCTCCAGGAACGCCCAGCGCAGCTCCTGGTCGACATCGAGGCCGTCGATCTTCGCGGTGCCGTCGAGCAGCCCCTGGAGCAACTGGAAATCGGCCGCGGTCGTGGCCGCCGCCGCGAAGAACCGCGCCCAGGTGAGCTGGTGCTGGCTGCCCGGCTCCGTGAGGCGCAGCTCCCGCAGCGCGCACGTGGACAGCAGCCGCCCGCCCTCCTCGCGCCAGCCCGGTGCCGCATAGTGCACCAGCGCCGTGCGCGCCCACGCGTGCACCATCTGGAGCACACCGATGTCCGACTCCCGGGCCGCGAAGTCCATCGCCAGGGTCACGAAGTCCCGCGCGGGCATGAGCGCGTCCCGTGTCAGATTCCACAGTGCCGACCAGCACAGCGCGCGGGCGAGCGGGTCCGTGATCGCACCCAGGTGCGAGCGCAGTGTCTCCAGCGAGCCCTCGTCGAAGCGGATCTTGCAGTACGTGAGGTCGTCGTCGTTGACCAGCACCAGCGCGGGACGCTCCGCCCCCGCCAGCTCGTCCAGGACCGTCCGTGCCCCGACCACGTCCACCTCGGCCCGTGCGTAACGCACCAGCTCCGGCCCTTCGTGCCGGTACAGCCCGACCGCCACACGGTGCGGCCGGAACTCCTCGCCCTCCTGCAGCACCGCGAGCTCGGTGATCCGGCCCTCGGCGTCGTAGGTGGCCACCGGGGTCAGTGTGTTGACCCCGGCGGTCTCCAGCCAGGAACGCGACCAGGCCGCCATGTCCCGCCCCGAGGTCTCCTCCAGCACGGAGAGCAGATCGCCCAGCCGGGTGCTCCCGTACGCGTGCCGCGCGAAGTAGCGCCGCGCGCCCTCGAGGAAGGCGTCCCGGCCCGCATAGGACACCAGCTGCTTCAGGACCGACGCGCCCTTGGCGTAGGTGATGCCGTCGAAGTTGAGCTTCGCGTCCTCCAGGTCACGGATGTCGGCCGTGATGGGGTGGGTGGACGGAAGCTGGTCCGCGCGGTACGCCCAGGCCTTGCGGTTGTTCGCGAAGGTCACCCATCCGTTGTGGAAGCGGGTCGCCTCCACCATCGAGAAGGACCCCATGAAGTCCGCGAAGGACTCCTTCAGCCACAGGTCGTCCCACCACTGCATGGTGACCAGGTCGCCGAACCACATGTGCGCCATCTCGTGCAGGATGACGTTGGTGCGCCGCTCGTACGACGCCTGGGTCACCTTGCCGCGGAAGATGAACTCCTCGCGGAAGGTCACGCACCCCGGGTTCTCCATCGCCCCGATGTTGTACTCGGGCACGAAGGCCTGGTCGTACTTCCCGAACGGGTACGGGTAGTCGAAGTGGTCGTGGAAGAAGTCCAGGCCCTGCTTGGTGACCAGGAAGATGTCGTCCGCGTCGAAGTGCTTGGCGAGCGACTTGCGGCACATGGCGCCGAGCGGGATCTCCAGCGTGCTCCCGTCGGGCAGCGCGCGGGTGTAGAGGTCGGTCTCGTAATGGTACGGACCGGCCACGACCGCGGTGATGTACGTCGAGATCGGCTTGGTGACGGCGAAGCGCCGGCTGTCGCCGTCCCGGGACTCCACGGCCCCGTTGCTCCAGACCGTCCAGCTCTCCGGGGCGGCCACCTCGAAACGGAAGGGGGCCTTGAGATCCGGCTGCTCGAAATTGGCGAACACCCGGCGGGCGTCGGCCGGCTCGTAGTGCGTGTAGAGGTAGACCTCACCGTCCTCGGGGTCGACGAAGCGGTGCAGACCCTCGCCGGTACGGCTGTACGCGCACTGGGCGTCGACCACCAGGACGTTCTCGGCGCGCAGCGCGGGAAGCGTCACCCGGGACCCGTCGAACACGACGGCCGGGTCCAGCTCCTCGCCGTTCAGGGTGACGGCGGTCACCGACGGGGCGAGCAGGTCGGCGAAGCTGGCGGCGCCCGGTTCGGCCGCGCGGAAGCGGATCGTCGTCACCGAGCGGAAGGTCCGAGGTTCGGACGCGTCCTCCTCGGTGGCCGACCGCACATCGAGGAAGACCTCGTACCCGTCGACGGACAGCAGCGCGGCCCGCTCACGGGCCTCGTCGCGGGACAGATTCTCTCCGGGCACGGCCACTCCTTCGTGTCTCGTTCGAACGGCAACGATCCTCGCACGGGCGCCCGCGGCCGCGTGGGCGCCCTGTGTCCGGGGCGCGCAGAAGAAGGGCCTCCGCGAGTCCTGTCCTCGCGGAGGCCCTTCCTCCATCCACCTGCAAGTGAAGGCTGAGAAGACGATCACAAGCAGGAGACCTCTTGTGGGGCCCGGTTCCCGGCCCCTGCCTCCGGCGGGAGGCCCCGCTCCGGATCGCTTGCCCGCCGGCGAACCGGTGTCAGGGAGTGATGAGCGGGGTGCGCTCCTTCGCCTCGGCGTAGCGCTTCGCCACGTCCTGCCAGTTGACGACGCCCCACATCGCGTCGATGAAGTCCACCTTCTGGTTCTTGTACTGGAGGTAGAAGGCGTGCTCCCACGCGTCGAAGACCAGGATCGGCACCGAGCCCTGGCCGACGTTGCCCTGGTGGTCGTAGACCTGCTCGACGATCAGCCGGCGGCTGACCGGCTCGTAGGCGAGGACGCCCCAGCCGGATCCCTGCGTGGTGGCCGCGGCCTTCGAGAGCTGGGTCCTGAATGCGGCGAAGGAGCCGAAGGACTCCGCGATCGCGTCCGCCAGCTCGCCCACGCCGTCCGCGGCCAGCGGCTCACCGCCGCCACCGTGCTTCGGGGAGGCCATGTTGTGCCAGTAGATGCTGTGCAGGATGTGGCCGGAGAGATGGAACGCGAGATTCTTCTCCAGGCCGTTGATCGAGCCCCAGACGTCCTTGTCCCGTGCCTCCGCCAGCTGCTCCAGCGTGTCGTTGGCGCCCTTCACGTACGCGGCGTGGTGCTTGTCGTGGTGCAGCTCGATGATCTGCGGATTGATCACCGGCTCCAGCGCCGCGTAGTCGTACGGGAGTTCAGGAAGCGTGTACACGGCCATGTCCGAGCCCTTCGACCACTAATTGCAAACTATTCGCAAGTGCAGGCTAGCAGCAACAAGGGCTCGCGAGGTGGCGGCGTGACCAGAAGACCCCCGGACCGCGATGCGGTCCGGGGGTCTCGGCGGTCGGTTCGCGGGAGTCAGTCCGCCGACTGCGTCCGCTTGCGGCTCTTCTGAACGAGCACACCGCAGACGGCCATCGCCAGGGTCATCCCACCCGTGTAGAGGAGCTGTTCGCGGGTGCCGGGCTCACGCAGCATCAGGACGAAGATGCCGAGCATGGCCGCGATGGCGACCCAGGTCAGCACCGGGTACAGCCACATCCGCACCACGAGCTTCTCCGGGGCCTCGCGCTCGGTGCGGCGGCGCAGCACGAGCTGGGAGACGGCGATGAAGAGCCAGACGACCAGGATCACCGCGCCGATCATCTTCAGCAGCCAGGGGAACACGTCATCCGGACGCCAGTACTTGAGCACCACGCAGACGAAGCCGAACACCGAGGACACCAGCACGGCGATCCGCGGCACGCCGCCCGTGACCCGGCCGAGGACCTTCGGGCCCTGGCCGCGGGCGACGAGCGAGTACGCCATCCGGGAGGCGCCGTAGATGTTGGCGTTCATCGCGGAGAGCAGCGCGACCAGCACCACGACCTGCATCACGGTGCCCGCCCCGGGGATGTCGAGGTGGTTCAGGGCCGTGACGTACGGGCCCTTGTCGGGGTTGGCGACATCCGGGTCGTCCCAGGGCACCAGCGTGACGATGACCGCCATGGATCCGATGTAGAACAGCGCGATACGCCACATCGCCGTACGCACCGCCTTGGCGACGCCCTGGACCGGGTGCTCGGACTCGGCCGCGGCGATCGTGACCGTCTCCAGGCCGCCGTAGGCGAACACCGATGCGAGCAGGCCGACGACCAGGCCCTGGGACCCATTGGGCAGGAAGCCGCCCTCGCCCGTGAGATTCGCCGTGCCGGGGGCCTCTGTGCCGGGCAGCAGACCGAGTATGGCGAGCCCGCCGAGGACCAGGAAGAGCGCGATGGCCCCGACCTTGAGGGCGGCGAACCAGAACTCGAACTCGCCGAAGTTCTTCACCGCCGCCAGGTTGGTGCCGCAGAACACCAGCATGAACAGCGCCACCCAGGCCCACTCCGGTGTGCCGGGCAGCCAGCCGCTGACGATTTCGGCGGCGCCGATGCCCTCCAGGCCCACCGCGACGGACAGCAGCACCCAGAAGGACCAGCCCGCCGTGAAGCCCGCCCAGGGCCCGAGCGCCCGCTCGGCGTGCACGGAGAAGGAGCCGGATGCCGGGTTCGCCGCCGACATCTCGCCGAGCATGCGCATCACGAGCATCACGAGCAGTCCGGACACGGCATAGGCGATGACGATCGACGGGCCCGCGGCGGCGATTCCCTCGCCGGAACCGACAAAGAGTCCTGCGCCGATCACGCCGCCGAGGGCGATCATCGACAGGTGACGCGGCTTGAGGCTGTGCCCGAGCGCCGCCGAGTCGGCGGCGCCGGCGGTGCTGTCGGTCGTGTCGGTGGCGGGTGCGGGCGCCGGGGTCCGGGACATGGGTGTGCCTTGCTCATGGGGGACAGGGGACAAGGGGCGAAGCGGGTCGCCCAAGTCTGGGCCCCGTACCGGTCACAGAGCATGAGTGACCGCTATACGGACAAAATGCTCACACAATGTGAAGCTTTGGGTACGAGGTGGTTGCATATCGCACATACACCGTACGGGATCGCGCCCGCGGGTCGGGGAATTGGTGAGAGCCCACAGGGATCCCCGAGGTCCCGTCGGGCGCCCGGGGCGGCCTTCATGGACTTTCGTGCTCGTCAGCTCAGTGATGCGCGTCACGCCCCCTCGCGGTGTGCATCCGTCGATTTGTGTGAACCCCACCAAGGTGCTGACCGGTGGTTTGTCTGCGACCGACGGTGATCGGGCGTTCACTCATCGGTTAGCGTCGCCATGTCCACATCGAATTGCCACTGCGGAGTACCGATGAGCACCACAGCTGCCGCCCCTGTCCGCCCGTCGTTCACCGGTGCGGTCCTCGCCGACCTGCTGCCCGCCTCGCGCACCAAGGACATCGCCCTTGTCATGGGCGGCGCCGTGCTCACCGGCATCGCGGCTCAGATCTCCGTCCCGGTCCCCGGCTCCCCGGTCCCGGTGACCGGCCAGACCTTCGCCGCGCTGCTCGTCGGCACCGCGCTCGGGGCACGCCGCGGCTTCCTCGCCCTCGCGGTGTACGCGGTCGCGGGTGTGGCGGGCGTGCCGTGGTTCGCCGAGGCGTCCTCCGGCTACGGGATGCCGTCCTTCGGCTACATCCTCGGCATGCTGCTCGCCGCCACCGTGGTCGGCGCTCTCGCCCGCCGGGGCGCGGACCGCTCCGTGCTGCGCACGGCCGGGACGATGGTGCTCGGCTCGGCGATCATCTACGCGGTCGGCGTGCCGTACCTCGCCGTGGCCACCGGGATGCCGTTCGGAAAGGCCGTGGCGCTGGGCCTCGTTCCGTTCCTCGTCGGCGACGCACTCAAGGCGGCGCTCGCGATGGGCGCCCTGCCGGCCGCGTGGAAGCTCGTCGACCGCCGCGGCTGAGCCGCCGGGTCAACGGCCGGAGCCCCGTCCCGCGTGCAGCGGGACGGGGCTCCGGTCTGTCCGGGGGCCGGGTGTCAGACCTCGACGGAGTCCCTCGGGGCGTCCGTCGTGTCCGCGACGGCGGGCTTGCCCTTGCCCATGAGCCCGCGCACCACGCCGATGGCCACCACGACCAGCGCCACCAGCACCGACAGTGTCACGACCTCGCGGTTGCCGTCGTCGAAGAACATGTAGCCGATGACGAAGACGATCATCGCGGCGGTCGCCCACGTCAGATACGGGAAGAGCCACATCTTCACCGTCAGCTTCTCCGGGGCCTCGCGCTTCAGGATCCCGCGCATCCGCAGCTGGGTGAGGCAGATCGCCAGCCAGACGAAGAGCGCGACCGCACCCGAGGAGTTCAGCAGGAACAGGAAGACGGTGTCCTTGTTCGTGTAGTTGAAGATGACGGCGACGAAGCCGAACACCACCGAGGCCAGGATGGCGATGACCGGCACGCCGCGGGAGCTGGTCTTCGCGAAGGCCTTCGGGGCGTCACCGCGCTCGCCGAGCGAGAAGGCCATCCGCGAGGCGGTGTAGAGGCCCGAGTTCAGGCAGGACAGCACGGCGGTGAGCACGATGACGTTCATGATCTGGCCGGCGTGCGGGATGCCGATGGAGTCGAGGGCCGCGACATACGAGCCCTTCTCGACGATCGACTCGTCGTTCCACGGCAGCAGGGTCAGCACGACGAAGATCGAGCCCAGGTAGAAGACGGCGATCCGCCAGATCACGCTGTTGGTGGCCTTGGTGACCGCGCGCCGCGGGTCCTCGGACTCGCCGGCGGCCAGGGTGACGATCTCGCTGCCCATGAAGGAGAAGACGACCATCAGCACACCGGTGAGGATCGCGCCCGCGCCGTTGGGCAGGAATCCACCGGCGTCGGTCAGGTGCGCGAAACCGGCGCCGGGGTTGTCGGAGCCGGGCAGCACGCCGAACACGGCCAGCAGACCGATGACCACGAACGCACCGATGGCGACGACCTTGATGCCGGCGAACCAGAACTCGAACTCGCCGTAGGACGCCACGGAGGCGAGGTTGGTCACGGTCAGCACGGCCATGACGATCAGCGCCCAGGCCCACTGCGGCACGGCCGGGACCCAGCCCTCCAGGATCACCGCACCGGCGGTGGCTTCGACCGCCAGCACGACGACCCAGAAGAACCAGTACAGCCAGCCGATCGAGAAACCGGCCCAGCGGCCGAGAGCGCGGTCGGCGTACGCCGAGAAGGAGCCCGAGTTGGGGCTCGCCGCGGCCATCTCGCCGAGCATCCGCATCACGAAGACAACCATCGCGCCGACGAGTACGTACGACACGAGGATGGCGGGGCCGGCCTTGGCGATGCCGCCGGACGAGCCGACGAACAGTCCGGCGCCGATCACACCACCGATCGCGATCATGGAAAGATGGCGGTTCTTCAGTCCGGCCTTGAGACCGTCGGAAGGCTGCGAAATACCGGGTTCGCCAGTGGTTTCGCCTGCCTTCGTAAGGGTCGGCTGGGGGTTCATGGACGATTCCTTACGTGTGCGGGTCGCTCGGGTGACGAGCCCCCGCATTCAAGCCGGTGACCCGCCGGTACGGAAGACCTGACTCCGGATCGTGACGCGAGCCACGTGGCTCTGTGTTCCGTCCGGATGACACCCGGTCGTCCGACAGGGCCCGTGCGACGGACCCCGCTGACGCCTGCCCGGCATCGCGCGTGCCACACTCGGATCATGCGCGTGTACCTCGGCTCCGACCATGCCGGTTTCGAACTCAAGAACCACCTCGTCGAGTGGCTCAAGGCCCACGGCCATGAGCCCGTGGACTGCGGTCCGCACATCTACGACGCCCAGGACGACTACCCGCCGTTCTGCCTGCGCGCCGCCGAGCGGACGGCCGCCGACCCGGACAGCCTGGGCATCGTGATCGGCGGCTCCGGCAACGGCGAGCAGATCGCAGCGAACAAGGTCAAGGGCGTGCGAGCGGCCCTCGCCTGGAGCGAGCAGACCGCCGAGCTCGGTCGTGAGCACAACAACGCCAACGTGATCTCCGTCGGCGCCCGGATGCACACGCAGGACGAGGCGACCAAGTTCGTCGAGATCTTCCTGAACACCCCCTATTCGGGTGAAGAGCGTCACACCCGCCGCATCGAGATGCTCTCCGTGTACGAGACCACCGGCGAGCTCCCCCCGATCCCCGCGCACCACCCGCAGGAGCCGACCGCCTGATGCCCGAAGGGCACACCATCCACCGACTGGCCGCCGACTACCGGGAACGGTTCGGCGGCCGGTCCGTTCGGGTCACGAGCCCGCAGGGCAAGTTCAGCGATTCCGCGGCGCTGCTGGACGGTGCCGCGCTGGAGCGCACCGAGGCCCACGGGAAGCATCTGTTCCTCGGCTTCGGCGGTGGCGGCGAATGGGTCCACATCCACCTCGGGCTCTTCGGCAAGGTGGCCTTCGGCGACGCACCGGCCCCGCCCCCCACCGACACCGTGCGGCTGCGGCTCGCCAACCCCGACGCGTATGTGGATCTGCGCGGCCCCACCACCTGCGCCCTGATCACGGACGGCGAGAAGCGCGCGATACACGACCGGCTCGGCCCCGATCCGCTGCGCCCCGACGATGGCCCGGACCGTGCCTGGACCAGGATCTCCCGGTCCCGTACGACGATCGCGGCACTGCTGATGGACCAGAAGGTGATCGCGGGCGTCGGCAACGTCTACCGCGCGGAGGTCCTCTTCCGGCATGGCATCGATCCGTACCGGGCGGGCAGGGATCTCACCGAGCGCGAGTGGGATGCCGTCTGGACGGACCTGGTGGCGCTGATGCGCGAGGGCGTACGCCACAACCGCATCGACACCGTACGGCCCGAGCACACCCCCGAGGCGATGGGCCGGCCACCGCGCGTGGACGACCACGGTGGCGAGGTGTACGTCTACCGCAGGGCCGCGCTGCCCTGCCACATCTGTGGTGGCGAGATCCGCACCGCCGACCTCGCCGCCCGTAACCTCTTCTGGTGCCCGGGGTGCCAGCCGCGCTGAGTGCTCCGTCGGTCATCCGGTCACGGCACCGGCGACAGGGGCTGACGGCTGCGGTCGCGCCGTATCCGGTCGCCACCGGCTGTATCCGCTGCCGCGCCGGCTTACTACGACATCGGAACCCGTGACATCAGAACCCGTGCGGCAGCCATGGCGCGGGGTCCGAGCCGAAGGCGAGCGAGGCCGCCGCGAGCGTGCCGTCGCGCAGCTCGCGCACCCGGCCCGCGCCGGCCAGCGAGGACAGCGACACCCCGCCCAGATAGGCTGCGCCCAACTCCCGCACCGACAGCGCCAGATCGGGCGCTTCCCTGGTCCGCTCGCATGACGCGCCCTTCGCGTCGCCGGTGAGCCGCCAGCGCCCCTCGTTCCAGGGACAGAACGCGTCCGCCACCTCGAACACCACATCCACCGATGCCTGATAGGTCCGTGCTGCCAGCGCGGCGCCCACATCCACCAGCCGTACGTGCAGCGAGTCCCGAACCCGCACATCGCACCGCCGGATATCGCTGACCATGCCCAGCAGCGGGTCGTCCACCGGCCTGTTGCGCGAGTGCACGGTCGACGTCAGGTCGATGTCGAACACGAAACGCCACAGCGCCGCGTAGGCGGCCGGGTCCAGCGCGTCGACATGCCGCACGGTGATCGAGCCGTTCGGCCCGGAGGAGTTCCACTCGGGTTTGTTGTGGAACCGGACGAATCCGACCACTTCGCCGTCGCGCTCGGCCAGCACGCACTGCATCGGCGACGCGCCCTCCCGCTCGGACGGCGGGTCGAGCAACGGCAGCCGCTCCCAGCCGGGCGTCCGCGCGGGCATCCCGGGCCGCGAGCCGATGGTGTGCCGATAGATCTGCTCGCAGACCTCCGCGGCGTCCGCCACCGGTACGAACCGCAGCCGTATGTCGTCCGTCCCCGGGGGCGCGGCGATGCGCACGCGGCTGCTGTCGATGTCGAGGCTCAGCTGGTGGGTGGCGACCCCGTATCCGAACCGTCCGTAGATCGCGGGTTCCGAAGCCGTCAGCACTGCCAGCGGCTCTCCCCACTCACGCACGTCGTCCAGCTGGCGCCGCATCATCGAGGTGAGCACCCCGCGCCGCCGGTGCGTCGCGGCCACGCTGACCATCGTCACCCCGGCCGCGGGCACGAACCCGCCGCCCGGCACCGAGAGCCGGAAGCTGAACGCCCCGGCGGTGCCGACGCACTCCTCGCCGTCCCACACCCCGATCGAGCGGTCCACCTCGGTCAGGTCGCGGAACAGCTCGCGTTCCTCCCGGGTCTCCAGGACACCGCCGAAGGCGAGTTCCAGCCTGCCGTACCAGTGATCCCACTCGGACCTCTTCAGCACCCGTACATCCGTCGTCATATGCCATGCGTACCAGGGGCCCGCTGCCCGTCGCGACCCGATTTCGCGCGCAATGTCATGTGGTGTTTCCCGTGCAACGTCTTTGGGGGTCCCCCCTGCACGCGGGCCGCGAGGATGGATAGGGTCCACGTCGATGGCACGTGGCGCAGCAGGTTCGTTCGCGGCCCGGCTGCGGAGGTCCGCCCGCCGGGCCCGCACCGCGCTGCGCAAGTCCGGAGTCGACTACTTCCGAGGCGACGGCTCCGACTGGATCGCCTTCGCGGGCCTGCTGCTCGCCATCCCGGTGATCGCCTGCGGCACCATCGCCATGCCGGTCTGGTTCGCGCCCACCGCGATGGTGCTGCCGATCGTCGCGGGCGGGGTGCTGCTGCGGCCCGCGAGCCTCCTTGGGCTCTACGCGGCGGCGGCCAGCGCGCTGATCATCGAGTCGGTCGCCCTCGGCCCGTATCTGGACGGCCCCGCACGTGTCACCCCCGGCACTGTGCTGGTGGTGGCGGCCTGCGGACTCTTCGGACTGCTCATCGCCCAGTTCAGGGCCCGCGTCGGTGTGCCCTGGCGGCGCGGCGGCACCATGCTGTTCGACCTCCGCGAACGCATCCGGGTCCAGAGCGCGCTGCCCAGGCTGCCCAAGGGCTGGCGCCACGAGATGGCCCTGCGCCCGGCCGGCGGCCAGTCCTTCTCCGGGGACTTCGTGGTCGCGGCCCGCACCAACGGCGGCCGTACCTTCGAGGTGGTCCTCACCGACGTGTCCGGCAAGGGCATGGACGCGGGCTCACGCGCCCTGCTGCTGTCCGGAGCCTTCGGCGGTCTGCTCGGTTCCCTCCCGCCGCACGGCTTCCTGCCCGCGGCCAACGGCTACCTGCTGCGCCAGGACTGGGACGAGGGCTTCGCGACGTCCATCCACCTGGTGCTCGACCTGGACTCGGGGGACTACGAGCTCCTCTCCGCCGGTCATCTGCCCGCGCTCCAGCTCAACGCGGGCACCGGCCACTGGGAGGAGAAGTCCGCCGACGGCCCGCTGCTCGGTGTGTACGACGGTGCCCAGTTCGACCCGGTCAAGGGCTCGCTCCAGCCCGGCGATGTGCTGATGCTCTTCACGGACGGCCTGGTCGAGGCCTCCGACCGCGACATCGCGGAAGGCATGGACCGGCTGACGGGCGAGGCGGACCGCCATGTCACCACCGGGTTCGACGGTGCCGCCTGGCACCTGATCGAGGCGGTGGCCAAGGACGTCAACGACGACCGGGCCCTGCTTCTACTGCGGCGCGAACCCTGACCGACACGCCTTGGAGTCCCGTTCATGCCGTATCTCACCCTGACCGAGATCGAGGCCATCGCCCGTGAGGCCCACGCCGCCCAGCGGGACAAGGCCGGGCGCCCCTACACCGAGCACCTCCGGGCTGTGGCGGACGGTGTACGGGCCCGCGGCGGCAGCGACGAGCAGATCGCGGCCGCCTGGCTGCACGACGCGATCGAGGACCATGCGCTGACCCGTGACTGGCTGGACGCCGCCGAACTGCCTGGGTCCGTCAAGGACATGGTCCTGGCCCTCACCAAGCGCGAGGGCGAGCCGCTCGTCGACTACACCCGCCGTGTCCTCGCGACCCCCGGCGCCCTGCTGGTCAAGGAGGCCGACCTCGCGCACAACGCTGACCCGGTGCGCCTCGCTGTACTGGACGAGGCGACCCGGGACCGGCTCACCGGGAAGTACGCGACGGTACGGCGACTGCTCGGGCTGACGGGGACGACTGGGACGTCGGCGACGGGCGGCTGACGCTTCGGCCGCCCCGGCTGTCCCGGCGGAAGGCCCAGGACAGATCGGGCTCCGTCGCCCACCGCATGGTCCGTCGCACCGGAGGCGTACAGAGCAGTGTCACGGCGACGGCGATGGCCAGCGTCAGGACGATCTCCCCGGTGGGTGTGGCCAGCCACGGGTACTGCGGGACCAGATTCCTCCAGTCCAGGGCCTTCACCAGGAAGCCGTGCAGCAGATAGCCGCAAATGGTGCCCGCGCCGAGCACGGTGAACCAGGTGTGCCTGCGCGGCACCCAGGCCAGGAAGGCAGCGGTCAGCAGCAGCGAGCACAGGAACAGCCCGGTGGTCATCACGGGCCCCGCCCACCAGGGCGCGTCCAGGTCCTCGGCGCCGGCCGAGTGGTAGAACCAGCCCATCCGGATGTGCGGCGCCACCAGGTAGGCCACCGCTGCGGCTCCGGCGAACACCGGCAGGGCGAGCAGCCGCACCTCGCGCCTGCGCACGATCTGGAAGTGCTCCGGTTTCAGCAGCAGCCCCACCACGAAGAACGGCAGGAACTGCAGGACCCGCTGGAGGTCGAGGTCCTGCCCGATGCCGGGGGTAAGCGAGCCGAGCGCGGCGATCACCAGTGCGACCGGCAGCGGGTGGCGCAGCGACCGCCACAACGGGGTGGACAGCCGCCAGACGAACAGCGCGATCAGGAACCAGGTCAGATACAGCGGATCGGTCATGCTGAACGGATAACCGGGGTCGTCGTCCGCCCATCGCTTGAAGAGTGTGTACGCCACCTCGAACACGACATACGGCACTACGACCCCGCTGACCAGCCGCTTCAGCTGATCGGGCCGTGCGGTGAAACTCCGTGAGAAGTAGCCCGAGATGATGATGAACGCCGGCATATGGAAGGTGTAGACCAGCATGTACAGCGCCCGTGTGGCGCGGCTGCCCTCCATCACCGGCTCCCAGGCGTGTGCCATGGCCACCAGCACGATCGCCAGGTACTTGGCGTTGTCGAAGTAGGGGTCGCGTCTCGCGCCCTTGGACGGTGCGCCCTCGGACGGCGCCCGGGCTGGTTCAGTCGTCACCGCCGTGGCCGATGCCGCTGTTGTCGCGGCCTTCTCCGCGGTCGCCGTCGTCGTCGCGTGCGCTGTGAGGACGGGTTCCGGATCCCGGGAAGCCTCGGGCGACCGGTCCCTCCGCAATGCATTCGGAGCCTGGAACATTCGAGGCACCTTAGCCGGGCTCATTGATTACGTAAAACGTGCTCGCCGATTCTTCCAATTCACCCATGAAACTACCGCCAAACGCCCCCTATGCCCCAATTAATCCCCCTTAAACAGGGCAAGTTGTGCGCTCGGGAGGGAGTGGTGAATTTACTCACTGATATTGCTTGAATTTCCGGTAACCGGGCTGTGTGTATTTCGCAGAAGTGGGTATACGGGGAGAGCGGACTCCGTGCTAGCCGGATCCGTCGGCCGACGATGTGTCAGCGGGCATCCGCGACCCGGTGGTTGGTGGCACGATGGGGTGGCGGGGGGTGTGCTGGGCCGCGTGCTTCCCGAGTTGGCTAGGTGGACCGACCGAGGGTGTGATCAGTTGTGGCCATTTCACTGTCTGTGGTGCTGCTGTTGGCGATCATCCTCGTGGTGATGGTCCGCGGCGGTTCGATCAAGGCCGGGCCCGCGCTCGTCGCGGCGCTCTTCGGCTTCTTCCTCGCCTCGACGGGCATGGCGCCGTCGATCAACAACTTTCTCGACTCGATAGCTGACTCCATCAACGCGATCAAATTCTGACCGCGCCCACGTGAGCCGTGTGCCTCGCGAAACGCATCAGGGCCAGGCAGAGGAATCGACCTCTGACCTGGCCCTGAGTCTTCAAGAGCGGGCGACGGGAATCGAACCCGCGTAGCTAGTTTGGAAGACTAGTGCTCTACCATTGAGCTACGCCCGCGAGGACCGCGCCATGGACTGCCGACGAAGGTCGTGGGTGCCGTGGCACGAAGAGCATCGTAGCGGGTCCGTGCCGGTGACCGCACACCCATTCCGTCCACGGCGCGTGTGTGCGCCCTCGTGCGCCGTGTGTGCGCAACAAAGGGGTCTGACCACCGCCTTCGGGCATGTACCCTACGTGTCGCACCGAACGGGGTGTGGCGCAGCTTGGTAGCGCGTCCGCTTTGGGAGCGGAAGGCCGTGGGTTCAAATCCCGCCACCCCGACCAGTCACGTACACCTTCAAGGTCACGTTGTGGGGCTCGTCCCGCTTGCGGTTACTATGCAAGCTGCGTGCCCGTGTGTCTGACGAGTGTCTGAAGAACCGGGCCGATCCGCTGAACCGCCGCCGGCACTACGCGCCGCGATGAGTCCAGCAACCCCAGTATTCAGCCACCAAGGAGACCGAACCGTGAAGAGCGCCGTGGAGACCCTGAACCCGACCCGGGTTCGGCTCACTGTCGAGGTGCCCTTCGAGGAGCTCAAGGCCAGCCTCGACGCGGCGTACAAGAAGATCAACCAGCAGGTCACGGTCAAGGGCTTCCGTAAGGGCAAGATCCCGGCCCGGGTCATCGACCAGCGGTTCGGCCGCGCGGCGGTGCTGGAGGAGGCCGTCAACGACGCCCTCCCGAAGTTCTACACCGAGGCGGTCAACGAGGCGGAGATCAACCCTCTCGGCCAGCCCGAGGTGGACATCACCGAGCTGAAGGACGGCGAGACGCTGAACTTCACCGCCGAGGTCGATGTCCGTCCGACCGTCGAGATCCCGGACTACTCCGGCATCGAGGTCGAGGTCGACGCCATCGAGGTCAGCGACGAGGACATCGAGAAGTCCGTGGAGGAGCTCCGCTCCCGCTTCGCCTCCACCTCCCCGGTCGAGCGCGCCGCCGCCGAGGGCGACGTCGTGACGGTCGACCTCGAGGCCAAGGTCGACGGCGAGGTCCTCGCGGACGGCGTGGCCGACGGTGTGCAGTACACCATCGGCTCCGGTGAGCTGCTCGACGGCATCGACGAGGCCGTCACCGGCCTCGAGGCCGGCGGCGAGGCCACCTTCACCTCCGAGCTGAAGGGCGGCTCCGCGCAGGGCAAGGAGGCCGAGGTCACCGTCAAGGTCACCCAGGTCGCCGCCCGCGAGCTGCCCGAGCTGGACGACGAGTTCGCGCAGATGGCGAGCGAGTTCGACACCCTCGAGGACCTGAAGGCCGACAGCCGCAAGCGCCTCGAGAACATGAAGCAGTACGACCAGGCCACCCAGGCCCAGGAGCGTGTCCTCGACAAGCTCCTCGAGCTGGTCGAGGTCCCGATCCCCGAGAAGCTGCTTGAGGACGAGGTCAACACCCGCAAGCACAACCTTGAGCACCACCAGCTCGGCCAGATGGGCCTCGACCTCGCCAAGTACCTGGAGATCCAGGGCAAGTCGGCCGAGGAGTTCGACGCCGAGACCAAGGGCCAGGCGGTCAAGGGCATCAAGACCCAGTTCATCCTGGACGAGCTGGTCTCCAAGGAGAAGCTGAACGTCAGCCAGGAGGAGCTCACCGAGCACCTCATGCGCCGCGCCGCCTCCTCCGGCATGTCCCCCGACCAGTTCGCCCAGGCGATCGTCGAGGGCGGCCAGGTTCCGATGCTCGTCGGCGAGGTCGCCCGCGGCAAGGCCCTCGCCACGGTGGTCGAGGCCGCCACGGTCAAGGACACCAACGGTGAGATCGTCGACCTCGGTGAGGACGACGACGAGGCCGAGGCGTCCACCGAGGACGCGGAGAAGTCCGAGGCCTGAGCCTCACCACCCAACGGGTACTAACGGGCCCGGCCGCATGACGCGGCCGGGCCCGTTCCCTTTGGGCTCGGTTCCGCTTCGGCGGGAGGTGCCCCGCCAGGGGTTTCCGACGCGCGCCGACGGCCGATCATGCTCGGCCGTTCGTTCGTCGCGGCCCGCGCGTGTTCTTCCTTTCGGCGTACGCGCTCTCCCCGCCTTCGGCGGGAGACCCCCCACTTTGGTCACCCGCCCGGCGGGCCGGGGCTCTGCTCCCCCGCACCGGGGCCACCTTGCGCTCCCAGCGAACAGTTCCGGAACCGGGATGGCCGCCGCCCACCAGCGCGTTAGGGTCCATGAATACGAGGGCAGGGGAGTAATCGCCTCCGGGATCGCCCCGGGGGGAGTTCTCCGCCCCGGCAGTACTACAGACGCTGAGACGGCCGCAGCCGTCAGAGACGAGCAGGTGGATTACGTGACGATTCTGATGCCTAACGCCGCCGGTGAGCCGTCTATCGGTGGGGGCCTCGGCGACCAGGTCTACAGCCGGCTGCTCGGCGAGCGCATCATCTTCCTGGGGCAGCAGGTCGACGACGACATCGCCAACCGCATCACGGCGCAGCTCCTTCTCCTGGCCGCCGACCCCGAGAAGGATGTCTACCTCTACATCAACAGCCCCGGTGGCTCGGTGTCGGCCGGCATGGCCATCTACGACACCATGCAGTACATCCCGAACGACGTCGTGACCATCGGCATGGGCATGGCGGCCTCCATGGGCCAGTTCCTGCTCACCGGTGGCTCCGAGGGCAAGCGCTTCGCGCTGCCCCACACCGACATCCTCATGCACCAGGGCTCCGCCGGTATCGGCGGTACCGCGTCGGACATCAAGATCCAGGCCGAGTACCTGCTGCGCACCAAGCAGCGGATGGCGGAGATCACCGCGCACCACTCCGGGCAGACGGTCGACAAGATCATCCGCGACGGTGACCGCGACCGCTGGTTCACGGCTGAGGAAGCCAAGGACTACGGGCTCATCGACGAGATCATCTCCAACGCTTCGGGCGTCCCGGGCGGCGGCGGCACCGGGGCCTGAGCTGCTCCGTCCCGGCTCCGCCCCCAGCCCTTCCTCCAGCCCGCGATACGCCACCAGGATGGTGAACACCGACATGCAGAACAACCTCTCCGCGAGCGGCCTCTACACGGGCCCGCAGGTGGACAACCGCTACGTCGTCCCCCGCTTCGTCGAGCGCACCTCCCAGGGTGTGCGCGAGTACGACCCGTACGCGAAGCTCTTCGAGGAGCGCGTGATCTTCCTCGGCGTGCAGATCGACGACGCCTCCGCCAACGACGTCATGGCGCAGCTGCTGTGCCTGGAGTCGATGGACCCGGACCGCGACATCTCGATCTACATCAACAGCCCGGGTGGCTCCTTCACCGCGCTGACCGCGATCTACGACACGATGCAGTTCGTGAAGCCGGACATCCAGACGGTGTGCATGGGCCAGGCGGCCTCCGCCGCCGCAGTGCTGCTGGCCGCCGGCACCCCCGGCAAGCGCATGGCTCTGCCGCACGCCCGTGTGCTGATCCACCAGCCGTCCTCCCAGACCGGCCGTGAGCAGCTCTCCGACCTGGAGATCGCCGCCAACGAGATCCTGCGCATGCGTGAGCAGCTCGAGGAGATGCTGGCCAAGCACTCCTCCACGCCGATCGAGAAGGTCCGCGAGGACATCGAGCGCGACAAGATCCTCACGGCCGAGGACGCCCTCGCGTACGGCCTGGTCGACCAGATCGTTTCGACCCGTAAGAGCACGGCCGCAGCGGCCGCCTGACACCTTGCCGTCCCTTGGCGTGGTGCACGGGCGTGGTGTACGTCAAATGTGAACCACGCCAAGGGGGGCCCGAACGAGGGTCCCGGCAAGGTACCGTCGGATATGAGGCACCAGGAGCCGCTGAACCAAGCGCTCCCAGGCGAAGGGGAAGCACCTCGTGGCACGCATTGGTGATGGCGGCGATCTGCTCAAGTGCTCGTTCTGCGGAAAGAGCCAGAAGCAGGTGAAGAAGCTCATCGCAGGCCCCGGGGTGTACATCTGCGACGAGTGCATCGACCTCTGCAACGAGATCATCGAGGAGGAGCTCGCCGAGACCTCCGAGGTGCGGTGGGAGGAACTTCCCAAGCCGCGCGAGATCTACGAGTTCCTCGAGGGCTACGTCGTCGGGCAGGAGCCCGCGAAGAAGGCACTCTCGGTCGCGGTGTACAACCACTACAAGCGCGTCCAGGCCGGTGAGAACGGCGGCGGGCAGGGCCGGGACGACGCGATCGAACTCGCCAAGTCCAACATCCTGCTTCTCGGTCCCACCGGCTCGGGCAAGACCCTGCTGGCCCAGACGCTGGCCCGGATGCTGAATGTCCCGTTCGCCATCGCGGACGCCACGGCACTCACCGAGGCGGGCTATGTCGGCGAGGACGTCGAGAACATCCTGCTGAAGCTGATCCAGGCCGCCGACTACGACGTGAAGAAGGCCGAGACCGGGATCATCTACATCGACGAGATCGACAAGGTCGCCCGTAAGAGCGAGAACCCGTCGATCACCCGCGATGTCAGCGGTGAGGGCGTCCAGCAGGCCCTGCTGAAGATCCTGGAGGGCACGACCGCCTCCGTACCGCCGCAGGGCGGGCGCAAGCACCCCCACCAGGAGTTCATCCAGATCGACACGACGAACGTGCTGTTCATCGTGGGTGGTGCCTTCGCCGGCCTCGAGAAGATCATCGAGTCGCGGGCGGGCGCCAAGGGCATCGGTTTCGGCGCCACGATCCGCTCCAAGCGGGAGATCGAGGCCAGCGACCAGTTCCAGGAGGTCATGCCCGAGGACCTGGTGAAGTTCGGCATGATCCCCGAGTTCATCGGGCGTCTCCCGGTCATCACCTCGGTGCACAACCTGGACCGCGAGGCCCTGCTCAAGATCCTCGTCGAGCCGCGCAACGCACTGGTCAAGCAGTACCAGCGGCTGTTCGAACTCGACGGCGTGGAGCTGGACTTCGACCGCCCGGCGCTCGAGGCGATCGCCGACCAGGCGATCCTGCGCGGCACCGGCGCCCGGGGGCTCAGGGCCATCATGGAAGAGGTCCTGATGTCGGTGATGTACGAGGTGCCGTCTCGCAAGGATGTGGCACGCGTCGTCATCACGGCGGACGTCGTGCACAACAACGTGAACCCCACGCTGGTGCCGAGGATCGTGAAGCACGACGGGCGTCACGAGAAGTCGGCCTAGGCCGTTCAGAACTGGCGTCGTGCGCCCGAAGGGCGGCCAAGAAGGGCGACCGCCGGTCGAGACGACCG
>NZ_JBHWIW010000019.1:0-8270 GCF_042731955.1 Streptomyces sp. NPDC059828
CGCCCGGTTACATTTCGAACCCGGAAGCTAAGCCTTTCAGCGCCGATGGTACTGCAGGGGGGACCCTGTGGGAGAGTAGGACACCGCCGAACAATCTTTAGCCTCAACCCCCAGGCCTTGCCTGGGGGTTGAGGCATTTCTGCGTTCTGGATCAGTAGGATCCCCGGCATGTGCATATCGACAGGTCCGGCCGAGTTCTCTGGAACCACCCTCTATGCCGGTCGCCGACAGCACCCCGAGCACGGACTCATCCACGTCGTCGGATACCAGAACACGGCGGTCAACCTCGTCGATGGGCCGAACGCGATGCTGCTGCACCTGCCGACGCAGGGGGTGGGGCCGGAGCACTTCCTCCCGGTCAGGGACCGGGACCGCGACGTCCTCCATCGCATGGTCGTCGCGGTGCAGCTGCTGTCCGAAGACGGAGCGGCGGTCATGGACTGGATGGAGGCTCCCCCAGCACCCGCAGTCCAGGTTTTCGAGCACGATGTGTACACGGTGCTGCTCGCCGCGGACCCGACGCTCATTCCCGAGGCACTCGGCCGGGTGCCCCGGCACAAGCGGCCGAACCTCGAACCGGGACTCTTCGCCTTCTACGCCGAGCACTTCCCCGCCCACACCATCGCGCTGTGCTGCTTCGACAACGCCCAGGCCCAGCAGGCCAAGCCGTTGCTGCTGTGGTACGAGCCCCATGACCCCGACGAGCTCGTCCTTCCCGCGCTGGACTGCCACACGGGCCGGGCGCCGGACCTGGATGCCGAGGTCGAGGTCGATCACTGGGTCGTCTTCAGTACGGACGAGGCCCCGGACGACTGGGGTGCACCGGTCGACTACCAGGTCAGGACGAGGCGTCGGTTGCGCGAGTACCTCCCGGCCCTGGTCGTCGGCAAGCACTTCGAGGGCCGGCTTCCGAACGGGGACTTCGCGCTGTCACACGCCGACCTGCTCGCCGGCGACATGGGCGCCGTGCGCCGTCTGCGGCCCGCTTCCTAGTCTGTATCCATGCGCTATGACCTGGTCATCTTCGACAACGACGGGGTGCTCGTCGACAGCGAGCCGATCGCCAACACGATTCTCGCCGAGTATCTGACCGAGCTCGGCCACCCCACCTCGTACGAGGACTCGATACGGGACTACATGGGATCCGCCGTGCACCGGATCCACGACCTGGTCGGGGAGCGGACCGGGCAGCGGCTGCCTGCGGACTTCGACGACACTCTGCACGCGCGCACGTTCGCCGCGTTCGAGCGGGAGCTCCATGCCGTGCCGGGTGTTGGCGCGGTGCTGGAGAAGCTCGTGGCCGAACAGGTGCCGTTCTGCGTGGCCTCGTCGGGGAGTCATGAGCGGATCCGGGTCGGGCATCGCAGGACCGGGCTTGATGCCTGGTTCCGGGCCGGGAACATCTTCAGCGCTCAGGATGTGGGGCGGGGGAAGCCGGCACCGGATCTGTTCCTGTACGCGGCCGAGCGCATGGGCATCGCGCCCGGGCGGTGCGTCGTCGTGGAGGACAGCCCCCTCGGCGTGGCCGCCGCCCATGCGGCAGGGATGGATGTGTACGGGTTCACCGCGATGTCGTCGGCCGCCAAGCTCGGCGGGGCCAAGGGGTACTTCGGGGACATGGCGGAGCTGCCCGGAATGCTTGTGTGATCTGTCTACCCAGCGGTAGTTGAGCGGCTTACGCTGTGCGGCCATGACGATCGCTCACGCGCCGCTACGGCATGGCCGGGCTTCACTGGCACTCAGCTTCTGCGTGCAGGGTGTGACCTTCGCTCTGCTCGTGACCCGGATACCCGCCATCCAGGACCGGTACGGCATATCCGACGCGCTGCTGCCCGTCTTTCTGGCCGCCGTGCCCATCCTGGCCGGGGTGGGCAGCGTGGCCACGGAGAAGCTCGTGGCTCGTGTGCGGCCCGGGATCGTGCTGCGCTGGTCCCAGCCGGTCGTCCTGCTCGCCCTGTTGGGCGTGGGTGCCGGGACGGAGCTGTGGCACGTGGCCACCGCGCTGGGGGCGTTCGGCCTGGCCGTCGGGGCCCTGGACGCGTCCATGAACATGCTCGGGGTCAGCCTCCAACGGGAGTGCGGCCGCAGCATCATGCTCGGGTTCCATGCCGCGTACAGCCTGGGAGGCATCGCCGGGGCCTCGCTGGCCTGGGTCGGTGCGCACTGGGGGCTGCCGCTGGTGGTGTCGTATCTGCCGGTGGTGGCGGTGCTGCTGCCGACGGCACTCATCGCCAGCCGGTGGTACCGGGACGCGCGGGCCGATGGCGATCCCGGGCAGGGGGAGGCAGGGAACCGCAGCGGCACGGTCGTGGCCTTCGCGGCGCTGCTGCCGCTGTGCCTGGTGATGACCTTCGCGTACATCGGGGACTCGACCGTCTCCAACTGGAGCGCCAAGTACCTCCAGGACGTGCTGGGCAGCTCGGAGGAGCTGGCGACCGTTCCCTACAACGCCTACATGCTGACGACGCTGCTGGGGCGGGCCGTGGGGGATCTGGGCGTGCGGCGCTTCGGGGCGGTGGCTGTGGTGCGCTGCGGGGCGGTGCTGGCGGCCGGGGGCTTCGCCGTGGTCGCGGTGGCGCCCGGGGCGTGGACGGGGCTGGCCGGGTTCACGCTGCTCGGGCTCGGGCTGTGTGTGATCGTGCCGCAGACGTTCGCCGCCGCCGGAAGGCTGTTTCCGGGGGCCAGTGATGTGGCGGTCGCCCGGCTGAACGTCTTCAACTACGTGGGCTTCCTGATCGGCTCGCCTCTGGTCGGTGCGCTCGGGGACGCCTGGGACTACCGGGGCGCGATGCTCGTGCCGATGGTGCTGGTGCTCGTGACACTGGTGTACGCCCGCTCGTTCGCGCCTGAGCCCGACCGATACGGTGGCGTTCATGAGCGGCCGCGCACTGTTGATGTGGGACGAGGCGGTAACGAAGTATGACTTCGGATCCGGCCACCCGATGGATCCGGTACGGCTCGCACTGACCATGGGGTTGGTGCGGGCCTACGGTCTCGACCGTGCGGTCGATGTGGTGGCGGCCAAACCCGCGGGCCCGTCGACCCTGCGCCTCGTCCACCGCGAGGATTACGTGACGGCTGTGCGGACGGCGTCCCAGGACCCCCGGGCCGCCGATCAGGCCTACGGTCTGGGCACCATGGACGATCCGGCCTTCGCCGGGATGCACGAGGTGTCCGCGCTGATCGCGGGACAGTCCGTGGGGGCTGCCGAGGCGGTGTGGCGCGGGAAGGCCGCGCACGCCGTGAACTTCGCCGGTGGCCTCCATCACGCCATGCCGGGGTCGGCCTCCGGGTTCTGCATCTACAACGACGCCTCGCTCGCCATTGCCCGGCTGCTGGAGCTGGGGGCCGAGCGGGTCGCCTACGTGGATGTCGACGTGCACCACGGGGACGGGGTGCAGGCGACGTTCTGGGACGACCCCAGGGTGCTCACGGTCTCGCTGCACGAGCATCCGCGGATGCTCTTCCCGGGCACGGGCTGGCCCGAGGAGACGGGCGGGGAAGGGGCGGCCGAGGGGTCCGCCGTGAACCTGGCGCTTCCGGCCGGGACCGGCGACGAGGGCTGGCTGCGGGCGTTCCACGCGGTGGTGCCCGAGCTGGTGGCCGACTTCCGGCCGCAGGTGCTGGTGACCCAGCACGGGGCGGACACCCACTTCGAGGATCCGCTGGCGCACCTGGCCGTCTCACTGGACGCCCAGCGGCTCGTACAGGAGGCCTGCCACACCCTGGCCCACGAGTATGTCGAGGACGCGCGGTGGCTCGCGCTCGGCGGCGGCGGTTACGCGGTGGTGGATGTGGTGCCGCGGTCGTGGACGCATCTCGTGGGGATCGCGGCGCATGCTCCGGTGGATCCCGAGTCGGAAGTGCCGCAGGAGTGGCGCGACGAGGTCTATGCCCGGACACGGCAGTTGGGTCCTGGGCGGATGACGGACGGGCGCACGCCGGTGTGGCGTGAGTGGGAGAGCGGGTACGACCCCGCGGACCGGCTGGACCAGGCCGTGCTGGCGACGCGGCGGGCAGCGTTCCCGCGGCGGGGGCTGCTGGCATAGGGGCCGCTTCCGGGGCCGGGGTCGTGCCCGGTCCTGGAGCCCTGATGGCCGGGGCCCGGCCAAGGCAGTCGCGCGTTACGCCGACTGTGGGGATTTGCCCGGGATCCCGGGCGCTGTCCCGGGGCCTGCGGGAGCATCGGGGGGTGTTGAGCAGAGGAGCGCTCCGGGCGCATCTGTTAGCGGCGAGGCTCGCGGGTCCTGTGGCCACCTCCAGGGAGGAGAGTCTGCGCAGCTACCGGCTGTTCGCGGCACGGGATCCCCGCGTGACGCTCGGACTCGATCCCGAATGGGTATGGGATGAGCGGGATCTGATCGCACTGATGGCCGACAAGTGTGGTGTCTCGGACGACCCTGATGAGGTTTCCGGTCCGGATGTGATCGACCCCGAAAGGACGCTGAGCGGTCTCGATGCCTTCGCCGAGCGGCTGGCCGAGGCCGCCCGGGAGCGGGCGCCGGTGCTGTTCGGGACCGGGCATCCGCACCGTCTCCTCGGGTTCTACGTCGAACTGGCAGACGCTTTGTCGTCGGCGGGCTGTCCCGTACTCACACCCGCGCAGGGGCGATGTGTCGACATAACGACCCGGTTCGGGGTACGCACGTACAACCTCGACTACGTACGGGGAGTGGCGCTGGTGCGGGAACCGCAGGCGCGGGACGCCGACCGGAGGCTCGGTGCGCACACCCACTCACCCCTCCCGGTTCGGGTGGCTCTCGAGCATCTGGCGGAGGTCGGGGGGCCGCTTCCCGGGTTGGTCGTGGGCGACCACGGCTGGGTCTGCGGCGCAGGTCAGCTCGGGTTCGCCGCCATCGGGCTGGCGGACACCGATGATCCGGCGCTGTTCGTCGGGGAGGCCGAGGGGCGGATCGCGGTCGCCGTTCCGCTTGATGACGCTGTGCGGTCCGATTACTACCGACCGCTTACTCGCTATGTACTCAATCGAGCGTGTCTGTCACAGTAAACGGCCGATGGCTGCTCCTCTTCCCCACTCGCACCACCCGCCCCTAGTCTGTGGAGTGAGCGCACCGCGACGAAGAGTCACCGGAGGGGAAGCCGGTGGGCGTCGTGTGCGGAAGGTACAGGTGGGTCATGGCTGCTGGCGAAAGGCCTCTCAACGAGGTCAAGTTTCTGACCGTGGCGGAAGTCGCCTCGGTGATGAGGGTGTCGAAGATGACGGTGTACCGGCTGGTGCACAGCGGTCATCTGCCGGCCATCAGGGTGGGGAGGTCTTTCCGGGTGCCGGAGCAAGCGGTTCACGAGTATCTCCGCGAGTCCTTTGTGGGGGTCGAATCGGCCTGAGACGCCCCCTCGGTCACAAGCGCGGCGCTGGGGCCGGTAGGCTAGGCCGACGTAGGTCGTGTGGGCCCAGACGCCCCGCACCGAGTGAGAAGAAGTGAGCGAGGGTAGTCGTGGGCTCTGTTATCAAGAAGCGGCGCAAGCGGATGGCTAAGAAGAAGCACCGCAAGCTGCTCAAGCGCACGCGCGTGCAGCGTCGCAACAAGAAGTAAGCGACGGCTGTCCGTGTATTCGCGGCCCTTCCACCGACCTGGTGGGAGGGCCGCGGTGCGTTCGTGGCTCGTGTCGCGCTCCATGGTGTGCGCATACGTTCCGTGCCTGCGGTGTGCGTCCCGGTGCGCCGCTCGGCCCGCGGTGCGTCGTACGGCGTTGGGGGCAATGAGCCGTGAAGACTGGCTCGCGGTCATTACAGCGCAACATCAACCCGCTACGGTGACGCGTAGGGGAGAAGCGAACGGAAGGCGCTGATCTTGGGCAAGGTCGTGCTCGTCACCGGTGTGGCCCGGCAGCTTGGGGGCCGGTTCGTACGACGCATCCAGCGGGACCCCGAAGTCGATCGGGTGGTCGGCGTGGACGCGGTGACGCCCGAGCACCCTCTCGGCGGGGCCGACTTCGTCCGTGCGGACATCCGTCAGCCCGCGATAGCGCGGGTGCTCGCCGAGCACGGAGTCGACACGGTCGTCCATATGGACGTCACGGGGACGCCTCTGGGCTCCGGCGGCCGAGCCGTGGTCAAGGAGACCAATGTCATCGGCACCATGCAGTTGCTGGGTGCCTGCCAGAAGTCCCCGACCGTCAAGCGCCTGGTCGTGAAGTCCAGCACGAGCGTGTACGGCTCCGCGCCCCGGGACCCGGCGGTGTTCACGGAGACCACTCCGGCCAAGGCGCTGCCCAGCGGTGGCTTCGCCAAGGACGCCGTGGAGGTCGAGGGGTACGTCCGGGGCTTCGCCCGCCGCAGGCCGGACGTGGCGGTGTGCGTGCTGCGCTTCGCGAACATCCTCGGCCCCCGGGCCGACTCCCCGCTCGCCGACTACTTCTCGCTGCCCGTGCTGCCGACGGTCCTCGGATACGACCCGCGGCTCCAGTTCGTACACGAGGACGATGTCATCGAGGTGCTGAGGATCGCGTCCCACGAGCCGCGGCGAGGCACGCTCAACAGCGGCACCTTCAACATCGCGGGCGACGGCGTGCTGCTGCTGTCGCAGTGCTCGCGGCGGCTGGGGCGTCCCACGGTGCCCGTGCTGCTGCCGGCCGTCACCTGGGTCGGCTCGGCGCTGCGCACCGTCGGCGTCACCGACTTCTCCCCCGAGCAGATCCGACTGCTCACCCATGGCCGGGTGGTGAGCACCGTGCAGATGCGCGAGACGCTCGGCTTCACCCCCGCCTACACGACGGCGGAGGCCTTCGCGGAGTTCGCCGGCAGCCGGGCGCCCGGGCTGCTGCCGCCCGAGAACGTGGCCAGGGCCGTGGACCGGATTGCCGCGCTGCCGGTGGTGGCGGGCCGCACGGCCACGATGGACCCGGCCGCCCCGTAGTACCGGAGCCGGACCCCGTAGCGCCGGACGGCGCGCAGACAACCGGATAGCGCCAGATGAGGAGCGCAGTCAACGATGGCGGACGCCAAGGTCATTCCGTTCGACGACGACCGGTCACGCACGGGCGCGTCGCAACGCCCGGTGCGGCGGCGTCCCGGGGCAGGCCGGCGAAGGCCACCCGCTGAGGCGGTCCCGATGCGCGAGGTGCCGGCCGGGGCGGTGCCGGGGCAGTCGGAGGGAAAGCCCACGGTGGGAGCCGTCACAGGCGCGGCGGGAACCACAGGCTCGGTGAACGGCACCGCCGCCCCGGGCCCGGGAACGACAGCGGCGGGGCCGGGGACGGGCCGTAAGGGGGAGGCCCCGGTCGGCGGCCCCGGCGGCTGGGACCGCCGTATCGCGGGCGGACTGGCGTTTCTGCGGCGCAGGCTCACCGGGGACTACGAGGTCGACGAGTTCGGATACGACAAGGAACTCACCGACCAGGTGCTGATGTCGCTCGTACGGCCGCTGTACGAGAAGTACTTCCGGGTCGAGGTGAAGGGCATCGAGAACATCCCGTCGCACGGCGGGGCGCTGGTGGTGGCCAACCACTCCGGCACGCTGCCGCTCGACGGGCTGATGATGCAGGTCGCGGTGCACGACAACCACCCCGCGGACCGGCATCTGCGGCTGCTGGCCGCTGATCTGGTGTTCATGCTGCCGGTGATAAACGAACTGGCGCGCAAGGCCGGGCATACGCTGGCGTGCACGGAGGACGCGGAACGGCTGCTGCGGCAGGGCGAGGTCGTCGGGGTGATGCCCGAGGGGTTCAAGGGCATCGGGAAGCCCTTCAGCGACCGCTACAAGCTCCAGCGGTTCGGGCGGGGCGGTTTCGTCTCCACGGCGCTACGGGCGGGCGTGCCGATCGTGCCCTGCTCGATCGTCGGGGCGGAGGAGATCTACCCGATGATTGGCAACGCGAAGACGCTGGCACGACTGCTGGGTTTCCCGTACTTCCCGCTGACGCCCACCTTCCCCTGGCTGGGGCCGCTGGGAGCGGTGCCGCTGCCGACGAAGTGGACCATCCAGTTCGGGGAGCCGATCGCCACCGATGGCTATCCACCGGAGGCGGCGGAGGACCCGATGCTGATGTTCAACCTGACCGACCAGGTGCGGGAGCAGATCCAGCACACGCTCTACAAGCTGCTGGTGCAGCGCCGCTCCGTCTTCTTCTGAGTCTTCTTCCGACTCTTTCGGGGTCCTGGGACGAGACGCATACGAGTGAGGGGGTGAGGCCCATGGGCCGCACCCCCTCACACGGAAGCCGGTGGGGGGTTAGGGGGGGGGGGCGGGGTGCCGGCGCAGCCCCGGCCCCCGCCGCGGGGTGGTGTAAGTGGGGTTATAACAAAATGC
>NZ_JBHWIW010000019.1:8280-118058 GCF_042731955.1 Streptomyces sp. NPDC059828
TTTTTTTTTTAAAACCCCACCGCGCCCTACACCAAGCCGTGGGGGGGGGGCCCCCCCCGGCCCCCCCCCCCCTCACTCGTCAGCCGATGTCGTCTTCGGCGTCGAGGCCGAGGTCCGGCAGCAGACCGGGCAGCAGCGGCGGGATGGTGACATCCGGCATGGGTGGCGTCGGATTGGCACCAGAGGGGAAGGACGGGGTCATGCCGTCCTGTGGCGGGTCGAGCAGATCGCCCGTGCCGCCGTCGAGCAGCCCGCCGTCGTCCTGCGAGGAGCTCGGACCCGAGGGAAGGGGCTGCTTGTCGTCCTGCCCCTGACCCATGGTGGGCGAGGAGGGCGAGGACTGGCCCGTGCCGGACGAACCCGTAGAGCCCCCTGAGTGCTCTGGACTCGCTCCGCTGCGCTGCGGCCCCGTGGTCTCCTGCTCGGGAGAGCGTGGCAGCAGCGACTGGAGTGGTCCGACCTCTTGGTCTATGGCGTCGAAGACCGAGTTCACCTCGTCGCCGACGTCATAGAGCTGGACCGGGAGGCGCTCGCGCAGTCCGTTCCACGCCTCACGGTGGGAGCGGGAGAACGAGGACAGGGTCGCAATCGGGCCGAGTGCGCCATCCCGCTCGTATGCCTGGTGGAGCAGGCGGTGGCCTTCCGTGGCGTCGTGACGCATCCCGGTCAGGGCACGCCTGACCTCGCCCAACGACTCGTGGTCCAGGTCTCCGGCCCGACCGCGCTCCATCAGCCGACGGGCCTCGCTGAGCCGGGTGGATGCCTGGTCGAGGTAGATGCTGCCGCGATCGGCGTCCTCGTCGGCCATCCCCAGCTTGAAGTCCTCCATGCCCCGCTTCAGCCCGTAGAGCGAGTCTCCGGGGAGGGCGTCGGAGCTGGCCGCGGCCACCCCGCTGAAGGCGCCTGCGGCGACTCCGACGGTGAGACCGCCCGCCGCCAGGCCCTTGGACCAGCGCGAGCGTGGCTTCAGCTTCCGGAGCGGGGATGCCCGGTGGGCGCCGCGGCCGGAGCTTCGCTGACCCGGGAAGGCAGGGCTTCCGGGCACACCTCCTTCACGGGCCGTGCCCTCCAGGAGCATGGCCTCCATGGCGGCGACGAGCTGGGCTCGCTGCACCACCTTGACCTCGGGATCCAACTCCGGCTTCGGCAGTTCGCCGAGGCCGTTCGCCAGGGCCAACAGCCTTGTCGCCTCGGCCGGTTCGGCCGGATCATCGGGCTGTTCGGCCGCCGTGCCCAGGAGTGTCTGATCCTCCAGGGTCTGGGCGAAGGCGTTCGCCCGCCGGTGTGCCGAAACGTTCGCGATCACTGGCGGCACCTCCTCTCGTCATGACGGTCGACTCCCCGGGGGGTCTGGAAGGTTGCACACCTTGAGCGCATCCACACGAAAGAGTGAGTGGCCGCGGGCGTGACGTGACCGCAGGGAGTCTGCATTCCGCACAACGAGCGGTTCGGCAGTTGGGTTACGCGCGAAGGATGATCGGACCAGTGCGTCATCAGCCGCTCACGGGTGGTGAGTTGAAGGGACGGGATGGCGTGGGGGGCTGGTGCATGTGCGCCGTGCATGGGGGGAGGTGCGGGGCGGGGCGAGCCGGTGCGATCTCCACGAACTCCACGAGCGGGAGGTCAGCGGGCATCTTCGGGGAGCAGCCGGGCCAGGGTGCGGACGGCCCGGTACTGGAGCGTCTTGATCGCACCTTCGTTCTTGCCCATCACCCGCGCGGTCTCGGCCACCGAGAGGCCCTGGAGGAAGCGCAGAGTGACGCACTCCTGCTGCTGCGGGTTGAGCTTGCGCACGGCCTCGAGCAGTGCGGCGTTCGAGAGTGACTCGAGCACCGAGTCCTCGGGGCTGCGCTCCACTTCGTTGGCGTCGAGCATCTCTCCGGTGGTCACTTCCAGTCGGAAGCGGCTCGACTTGAAGTGATCGGCGACCAGATTGCGAGCGATGGTGACCAGCCAGGCGCCGAAGTCCCGGCCCTGCCAGGTGAAGGTGGAGATGCGGCGCAGGGCGCGCAGGAACGTCTCGCTGGTGAGGTCCTCCGCGGTCGCCTTACCGCCGACGCGGTAGTAGATGTAGCGGTAGACCGTGTCGCTGTACTGGTCGTAGAGCCGGCCGAAGGCTTCCGCCTCGCCCGCCTGGGCGCGCTCGACGAGATCCATCATGCGGGCGCTGTCGCTGTCCGCACTCGGGCGGCGGGCGGTGGCCGAGGCGCCGCGACCGCTCCTTCTGGCGAGCTCCCGTCCGTCGCCAGACCCGTCGACGACACCGCTGCGCGTCAGACCCTTCTCGATGCCGCCTGTGAGGGCGTGGCAGGGGCCGGCAGGGCCGAGGGCGGCCGAGCTCGGCGTGGCGAAGGCGGGGACGGCGTACGCGGTGGGGACGAAGCCGCGCAGGTGGTCGGCGACCGTTGCGCGCAGCGTAGCCAGGCCCGAGGCGTCAACCCCGACGTGTGGGTACACGGGACTCCCAGAGGCAGAGCTTCCATCACGTGCAGTACGGGACCGTTCACTCGTCATGACGACGTGTGAGGTCCTTAATGCGTCTGAGGAGAATAACGCTTCGTACAGGTGGCATTACACCCAGTTGCTCAAATCATCGATTCCGTCGCTTCTGTTACCGCAAAGCGACGGATGAAGTAGCAGATTGTGATCGGTTGCTGATCGAAATGCTTCGGGGTCTGCTTCCATGCGTCACGGGTTGTGTTCATGTGCCCGCAACGCGACTGGCCACGGGCGGGGGTGGGGCGTGTGGCGGAAAGTGGCGCGCCGAGGCACCGGGCGGCGGTCGCGTTCGGCGTGGTGTCCGTGCGAACCGCCGTGTCCCGGGGATGCGGGCGAACTCGCAGGAAATTCGCGCACATGTGCGCACAGGTAAGCGGGTGCGGACGCAAGCGGGCAGCAGATGGCTCAGGCCTGCGTGGATCCGTTCGGAACTGTTCGGGTACGAGCGCGGATGGGCGCGGGTATGTGGCGGTCGGGCGCCTCAGCGGCGTCGGCGGTGCAGTGCGACGGCCGCCGCCGTGCCGCCCGCCAGCGCACCCACGCCGGCCGCCGCCGGAATGCCGACCTTCGCCGCCTTGCGGCCCGTGCGGTAGTCACGCAGCCGCCAGTCGCGCTCGCGCGCGTACTTGCGCAGTTTGGTGTCGGGGTTGATCGCGTACGGATGGCCGACCAGCGAGAGCATCGGGATGTCGTTGTGCGAGTCGCTGTACGCCGCGCAGCGGGCCAGGTCCAGGCCCTCGGCCGCGGCCAGCGCGCGTACCGCCTCGGCCTTCGCGGGGCCGTGCAGCGGCTCGCCGACCAGCTTGCCGGTGTAGACGCCCGCGACGGACTCGGCGACCGTGCCGAGCGCGCCGGTCAGCCCGAGTCGCCGGGCGATGATCGTCGCGGTCTCGACGGGCGCCGCGGTGACCAGCCACACCTTCTGGCCGGCGTCGAGGTGCGCCTGGGCGAGTGCACGGGTGCCGGGCCAGATGCGGTCGGCCATGTACTCGTCGTAGATCTCCTCGCCGATCGACATCAGCTCCGAGACCCGGTGTCCCTTGACGATCGACAGCGCGGACTCGCGCACGTCCTGCATGTGCTCCGGGTCCTCGACCCCGGCGATCCGGAACCATGCCTGCTGCCAGGCGAACCTGGCCAGCTCGCGGCGCTGGAAGAACTTCCGCTTGTAGAGGCCCCTGCCGAAGTGGAAGATCGCGGCGCCCTGCATGACGGTGTTGTCCAGATCGAAGAACGCCGCGGCGAGGGCGTCTCCGGCGACCGGGAAGTCCGGCTCCCGCTGATTGGTCTCGGCGTCCGTGGCGAGCTGCTGCGAGGTCTTGCGGGCAGCCTCGGCGGCGGCCTCGCCTGCGAGGACGCTTCGCGCGGTGGCGGAGCGCCTACGGGGGGTGAGCCATCCCAGTGCGGCCATGGCGTGAGCATAGCCAGTCGGTCCGGTACTTCCCGACTCGCGGGGATGCCATGGCGTGAACTCTCGGTAGCCGGATTGTTAAGCGCGATCACCGTGACGATCCGGGGCACGCGGCGGGGAGCGTGACCGGAACCACGGCCGCGAGCGCGACCGGGAGTAGAGGGCCGGGGCGGAGAATGGGGGGCATGAGTCCTCTGCTGCGGCGCACCAAGCACACGAAGAAGAAGCCCGGCGAAAGGGTCGTGACCCTGATCGGCAAGCCCGGGTGCCACCTCTGTGATGACGCCCGGGCCGTGGTCGAGCAGGTCTGTGCGGAGACCGGCGCCGCGTGGGAGGAGAAGGACATCACGCGTGACGAGGAGCTGCACCGGGCGTACTGGGAGCAGATCCCGGTGGTGCTGGTGGACGGCGAGCAGCACACGTTCTGGCGCGTGGACCCGGACCGGCTCCGCCGTGAGCTGGGGGGATGACCCGAAAGGCGGTTACCATCGTGGGCGTTTTGCCGGTGTCTCGGGGGCGTGGGCGTAAGGAGTGTGGAGCGCAGTGCCCCCTTCGGGTTTTCCACGACCGGGCTCGCCGAGTGGTTCCGGAATCCCGCGATCAGCCCGCGTGACCCCGGTCACTTTGGTCGGACAAAGCGGACACCATCTTTGTGCACGCGTTCACAAAGACATAGCCTGCATTCGACGGGGCGGTCCTGGGACATACGGCCGCCTACAGCCTCGCTCATCCCGCAGGAGCACCGTGGCAACTGGCCGAACTCACCGACCGGCGACTCGTAGCCGAGGAATTCCCGAGGCCACCGTCGCCCGGCTTCCGCTGTACCTGCGCGCACTGACCGCGCTGTCGGAGCGCTCCGTGCCCACGGTCTCCTCGGAGGAGCTCGCGGCCGCGGCCGGGGTGAACTCCGCGAAGCTGCGGAAGGACTTCTCGTACCTGGGCTCGTACGGGACCCGCGGTGTCGGCTATGACGTGGAGTACCTCGTCTACCAGATCTCCCGTGAGCTCGGCCTCACGCAGGACTGGCCGGTCGTGATCGTCGGTATCGGTAACCTCGGCGCCGCCCTCGCCAACTACGGCGGCTTCGCCTCCCGTGGCTTCCGGGTGGCCGCGCTGATCGACGCGGACCCGGCGATGGCCGGGAAGCCGGTCGCCGGGATCCCCGTCCAGCACTCGGACGAGCTGGAGAAGATCATCTCGGACAACGGCGTCTCCATCGGGGTCATCGCGACCCCCGCCGGTGCCGCCCAGCCGGTGTGCGACCGGCTGGTCGCCGCGGGCGTCACGTCCATCCTCAACTTCGCGCCCACGGTGCTCTCGGTGCCGGACGGAGTCGACGTACGCAAGGTCGACCTCTCGATCGAGCTCCAGATCCTCGCCTTCCACGAGCAGCGCAAGGCCGGTGAGGAGACGGACGGCGAGACTCCCGCCGCCGTACCGCAGACGGCCGCTCGCGAGACGACAGCGACGGCGACAACGGCTGCCGCGGATGCCCCTGAGGCCGAGGCCGAGGCAGCGGACACCGAAACCGCCGCGCCGGCCACCGCCTCCGGCACCGGCTCAGGCCGGAAAGGGCCCGACGGGGATGTCCCCGCCGTGATGCAGGCATGAGCCTCCTGGTCGTCGGACTCAGTCACCGCAGCGCTCCGGTCAGCGTGCTGGAGCGCGCCTCGCTGGCCGCGGACACACAGGCCAAGCTGCTTCAGGACACCCTCGCCGCGGAGCCCGCGGCCGAGGCGTCCGTGCTCGCCACGTGCAACCGCATCGAGCTCTACGCGGACGTCGACAAGTTCCACGCCGGCGTCGCCGAGCTGTCCACCCTGCTCGCCCGGCACAGCGGCGTCGGCCTGGAAGAGCTGACCCCTTATCTGTACGTGCACTACGAGGACCGGGCCGTCCACCACCTCTTCTCGGTGGCCTGCGGGCTCGACTCGATGGTGATCGGCGAGGGACAGATCCTCGGCCAGATCAAGGACGCCCTCGCACTGGGCCAGGAGCTGCACACCGCGGGCCGCCTGCTGAACGACCTGTTCCAGCAGTCGCTGCGGGTCGGCAAGCGCGCCCACAGCGAGACCGGGATCGACCAGGCAGGCCAGTCGCTCGTCACCTTCGGGCTCGAACAGCTCGCCCAGGGCGCCCCGGTCGACACCTGGGCCAGGGGCAAGCGCGCCCTGGTCATCGGTGCCGGTTCGATGTCCTCGCTGGCCGCCGCCACACTCGCGCGGGTCGGTGTCTCCGAGGTGGTCGTGTGCAACCGCACGCCTGAGCGCGCCGAGCGGCTGGTGCAGATCCTGACCGAGCCGGGCGGCACCGGCGTACGCGCCCGTGCCGTCGGCATGGAAGCGGCCGGTGACGAGCTGACACGTGCCGATGTCGTCGTCTCCTGCACCGGGGCCACCGGTCTGGTGCTGGGTGTGGGCGCGGTCGAGACCGCGCTGAAGAGCCGCGAGGCAGACGGTGCCGAGGCACCCCTCGCACTGCTCGACCTCGCCATGCCCCGTGACATCGACGCTGCTGTGCACCGCCTCGACGGCGTCCGGCTCGTGGACATCGAGTCGCTCGCCGAGGCATCGGCGGACGCCCCGATGGCCGCCGATGTCGACCAGGTGCGCACGATCGTCTCCGACGAGGTCGCCGCGTTCGGCGCGGCCCAGCGTGCGGCCCACATCACCCCGACCGTCGTCGCGCTGCGCGCCATGGCGGCCGATGTGGTCGCGGGCGAGGTCGCCCGGCTCGAGGGCAGGCTGCCGGACCTGGACGAGCGGCAGCGCGCCGAGGTCGCCCAGACCGTGCGCCGCGTCGTCGACAAGCTGCTGCACGCACCCACCGTGCGGATCAAGGAGCTCGCCGCCGAGCCCGGCGGCGCCGGGTACGCGGACGCACTGCGCACACTCTTCGACCTCGACCCGGAGACGGTCGCCGCCGTCAGCCGGGCCGACCTGAACGACGCCAACGTCAAGAACCGAGGGCGAGTATGACCGAGAAGGCCGAGAGGGCCGGCAAGGCTCTGAGGCTGGGGACCAGGCGAAGCAAGCTCGCCATGGCCCAGTCCGGGCATGTGGCGGAGGCGGTGACCCGGCTGACCGGACGCCCGGTGGAGCTCGTGGAGATCACCACGTTCGGCGACACGTCCCGTGAGCACCTCGCACAGATCGGCGGCACCGGTGTGTTCGTCACCGCGCTGCGTGACGCGTTGCTCGCGGGCGAGGTGGACTTCGCGGTGCACTCGCTGAAGGATCTGCCGACCGCGCAGCCCGAGGAGCTGACGCTGGCCGCGATCCCGCTCCGCGAGGACCCGCGTGATGTGCTGGTCGCACGCGACGGGCTGACGTTCGACCGGCTGCCGAACGGCGCACGGGTCGGCACCGGCTCGCCGCGGCGGATGGCCCAGCTCAACGCCCATGCGCGGGCGCTCGGGCTGGAGATCGAGACCGTGCCGATCCGGGGGAACGTCGACACCCGTATCGGATACGTACGCAACGGGGAACTCGACGCCGTGGTGCTTGCCGCGGCCGGGCTGAACCGTATCGGCAGGATCGACGAGGTGACCGACTTCCTGTCGGTCGACGCGGTGTTGCCCGCCCCCGGCCAGGGGGCTCTGGCGGTCGAGTGCCTTTCGGGGAACTCCGATCTGATCGCCGCGCTCGCCGGACTCGACGACCCGCACACCCGGGTCGCCGTGACCGCCGAGCGTTCCCTGCTCGCCGCCCTGGAGGCCGGCTGCAGCGCACCCGTGGGGGCGCTCGCCGACCTGCCGGCCGACGCAGCGGATGTTCATGAACTGCGCCTGCGCGGTGTCGTCGGTACCACCGACGGCTCGACGCTGGTGCAGTTGTCCACCACCGGTCCCGTACCTACGTCGCATGATGCGGCAGTTGCCCTCGGCCGCGAACTCGCGGACGAGATGCTTGCCAAGGGTGCGGCCGGTCTTATGGGGGAGCGAGCACTTTGAGCCCCACCACCACTGCCACATCCGCCTCGTCGGCGTTCTTCGCACGGGGGCATGTCACCTTCCTCGGCGCCGGTCCCGGTGACCCGGGGCTGCTGACGCTGCGCGCCGTCGAGGCGCTGGCGGGCGCGGACGTGCTGATCGCCGAGCCCGATGTCCTCGAGGTCGTTCGCGGCCATGCGCGGGCAGGCGTGAGCACGCCGGAGCTGACGATTGTTGACGAAGCGTCAACAGCCGTCGACGTCCCTGTGTTGAGGGATGCGGCCAATCTTGTCATGGAGGCCGCACGGGGCGGCAAGCGGGTCGTGCGTGCGGTGGGCGGTGACCCCGGGCTGGACGGAAACGCCGGCGCGGAGATGCTCGCCTGCGCCGCCGAGGGCATCCCGTTCGAGGTCGTGCCCGGTGTCGCCACCGCCGTGGGCGTGCCCGCCTACGCGGGTGTGCCGCTGCGCGACGGGCAGGGCGCCGATGTGCGCTTCATCGACGCGCGCACGGCCGACGAGCGCTGCTGGACCGAGGTCGGCGCGTCGGACGGGACCGTGGTCGTGTCCACCTCGCTGGACGCGGTGGCCGCCGCCGCCGGTGAGCTGGTCGCCGCCGGGCGCAAGCCCGACACCCCGCTGACGGTGACCGTGGCCGGTACGACCACGCGCCAGCGGACGTGGACCGCGACGCTCGGGACCATCGCCCAGGTGTTCAAGCAGGGCAAGGTGCTCCCGTCGCCCGAGGGGCACCGGCCGGTCATAGCCGTGGTCGGCGAGCGCAGTGCCCCGGCTCAGCGTGAGCAGCTCTCGTGGTTCGAGTCCAAGCCGCTGTTCGGCTGGCGAGTCCTCGTGCCGCGCACCAAAGAGCAGGCGGCCTCGCTCTCCGACCAGCTGCGTTCGTACGGCGCCGTGCCGCACGAGGTGCCGACGATCGCCGTCGAGCCGCCGCGTACGCCCCAGCAGATGGAGCGCGCCGTCAAGGGCCTGGTGACCGGGCGCTACGAGTGGATCGCCTTCACCAGTGTCAACGCCGTCAAGGCGGTGCGCGAGAAGTTCGAGGAGTACGGGCTCGACGCCCGCGCCTTCGCCGGGATCAAGGTGGCCGCGGTTGGCGAGCAGACCGCCCGCTCCCTGGTCGAATTCGGTGTCAAGCCCGACCTGGTGCCCAGCGGTGAGCAGTCGGCCGCCGGACTGCTCGAGGACTGGCCGCCGTACGACCCGGTCTTCGACCCGATCGACCGGGTGTTCCTGCCGCGGGCGGACATCGCCACGGAGACGCTGGTCGCCGGTCTGATCGAGCTCGGCTGGGAGGTCGACGACGTCACGGCCTACCGCACCGTGCGTGCGTCTCCGCCGCCGGCGGAGACCCGCGAGGCGATCAAGGGCGGCGGTTTCGACGCCGTGCTCTTCACGTCCTCCTCGACGGTGCGCAACCTGGTGGGCATCGCCGGGAAGCCGCACAACGTGACCGTGATCGCGTGTATCGGCCCGGCGACCGCGAAGACCGCGGAGGAGCACGGGCTGCGGGTGGACGTGCTGTCGCCGGAACCTTCGGTGCACAAGCTCGCAGAGGCGCTGGCTCAGTTCGGCGCGCGGCGACGGGAGGCCGCCCTGGAGGCCGGTGACCCGGTGACCCGGCCGAGCGAGCGGCGGCCGGGTGCGCGGCGGCGCCGTACGACGTGAGTGCGCCGTACGACGTGAGTTGAGTGACCTGAGGGGTCACGGGGAGCGGTCCCCGTGACCCCTTTCGGCGTTCGTGCGGTGCGCGGAGGCGCGGGCGCCGCACCGGCGCCCTGTCGGTAAGTGCGCCTCTCGGACGGCGTAGCGTGGGGCGTATGACTGCGTACGGATCCTTCCCCGGCTCGCGGCCGCGACGGCTGCGTACCACCCCCGCGATGCGCCGTATGGTCGCCGAGACCCGGCTGCATCCCGCGGACCTGATCCTTCCCGCGTTCGTACGGGAGGGCGTGAACGCACCGGTGCCGATCGCCGCGATGCCCGGGGTGGTCCAGCACTCGCTGGACACCCTGCGCAAGGCCGCCGTGGAGGCACGGGAGTCCGGTGTCTCCGGGATCATGCTCTTCGGTGTGCCGGAGGATGCCAAGAAGGACGCCGCGGGGACCGCGGGCACCGATCCGGACGGGATCCTCCAGGTCGCCATCCGTGCCGTGAAGGACGAGGTCGGCGACGATCTGGTGATCATGTCGGATCTGTGCCTGGACGAGTACACCGACCACGGCCACTGCGGTGTGCTCGACACCGAGGGGCGGGTGGACAACGACGCCACGCTGGAGCGCTACGCCGAGATGGCGCAGGTGCAGGCCGACGCGGGCGTCCATGTCGTGGGGCCCAGCGGGATGATGGACGGCCAGATCGGTGTCGTCCGCGACGCGCTGGACACCATCGGCAAGGAGGACGTGTCGATCCTCGCCTATACCGCCAAGTACTCCTCGGCGTTCTACGGCCCGTTCCGCGAGGCGGTCGCGTCGTCCCTGAAGGGCGACCGCAAGACGTACCAGCAGGACCCGGCGAATCTGCGTGAGTCCCTGCGCGAGCTGGCGCTCGACCTGGAGGAGGGCGCAGACATGGTGATGGTCAAGCCCGCGGGACCGTATCTGGATGTGCTGGCGCGCGTGGCGGACACGGTGGACGTGCCGGTGGCCGCGTACCAGATCTCCGGTGAGTACGCGATGGTCGAGGCCGCGGCCGAGAAGGGCTGGATCGACCGGGACAGGGCGATCCTGGAAACCCTGACGGGGATCAGGCGGGCGGGTGCGCAGATGATCCTGACGTACTGGGCGACGGAGGTCGCGCAGAAGCTCGACCGCGCCTGAGAGCGCGCAGGTCGAGCGGAGGCCGGACGCAGGCGGGAGTTCCGCGGCACGGCCTGGTGCAGGCAGAAGGGCGGCGGTGGGCTGGGGGATGCCCACCGCCGCCGCCGGTTCCGGGTGATGCCGTCAGGTCGTCCCCACGCTCGGACGACACCCCCTCGGAACCGGGCTCAGAAGGTCAGCGCGTCCTGCATGTCGCTCTGCCAGTAGGAGACGGACGCGGTGGAGTCCGTGTAGGTGCCCGCGGGGAGGTTCAGGGTGACGGGGTTGCCGGCCGAGCCGCCGCCGTCGCGCTGGGCGAAGTGCACCGACAGCTTCTTCGCGTCGCCGCCGCCCTCGCCGTCCCCGGCCGCGCTGCTCAGGAGGATCGAGGCGTAGGCGGACTCGCCGGGGGCGAGGGTGACCACGGCCTGCGGCTTGCTGTCCTCGTTGATCTGCGTGGCGGCCTGCGCGTCGTCGAAGCCGAGCAGGGGGGCGTTGTAGGCGGAGCAGTCCTTGGTGCCCGTGTTGGTGATCGTGAGCAGCATGTGGTTGACCGGGCGGGCCACCTTGCTCACCACGACCCGGGTGTTGGCGGTGGTGCAGGCGGAGGAGTCGGCGCCGCCGTTGCCGCCACCGGCGTTCTGGCTGCTGCCGCCTCCGCCGGTGGTCTTGCCGGCGGCCGAGCTGCCGCTGTTGCCGGCCGAGGCGGTCGAGCCGCCCGTACCTGCGGTGCCCGCGGTGCCCGCGGACGCCTTGGCGCCCCCGGAGCCGGCCGTGCTGGACGAGCCGGCGTTCGCCGCGCTGCCCGCGGGGACGGCCGCGCCGACCGCGTCGTCGTTCTGGCAGGCGGTCAGGGACAGGCCCGCGACAAGGGCGGCGGTGGCGATGGCGGTGCGGGTACGGAAGGTGGTCATCGTGGATCGGCTCCCCGTTGGTCTGGTGGTTTCAGCGGTGTTTCAGCGGTGGTTGACCAGCGTGATCACGACTGCGGTGCAGAGGATCAACACGCAGGTCGCGACAACATCGGTGATGCTGACTCGGATTCGCATGAGGTGCTCCCGGTTCGGCTGGTGCTGGACACACCATGCTGAGCGGTTGGCGGATGGGACAACGGACCAAGGACAATGGGGGACGTTGAAATGCCGAAACGGGCGATGACCAGGTGAAATACCCATCCCCTGGAACGCGTTCCCGGGATGGTGAGCGACCAGGAAAGTCGGGGTGGGACAGTGTCCAGCGGTTTCGCAGAGCAGCTGAGCGGGTTGAAGGAGCGCTCGGGGCGCAGTTACGGGGCTCTCGCGAGACAGCTGCACATGAGCACGTCCACGTTGCACCGCTACTGCAACGGCGATGCCGTGCCGACGGATTACGCACCCGTGGAGCGGCTGGCCCGGCTCTGCCGAGCGACCCCCGACGAGCTGGTCGAACTGCACCGGCAGTGGATCCTGGCCGACGCGGCGCGAGGGCGGGGCAAGGCAGTCGCCGCCGGGTCCGCCGGATCCGCAGCGTCGACTGAGCCGATGGAGCCCGCCGGATCCGCAGAGCCCGTTGAGTCCGCTGGGTGCGCTGGGTCCGCAGAGCCCGCTGCAACCGCCACGTCCGACCAGGCCCCCGCGCCCCACGAGGCCGTGGACGCGAGCGAGTTCGCTGCGCTGCCCGCCGGCAGGGCACGAGCCGCGGACGGGACAGCCGGCGCGGCCGACGCCGAGGACACGGGCAAGGCAGCCGGAACTGCTCATTCGGGGCTGGTGGTTGTCGGGCGTACGGCCGTCACACGGAAACGTGCCAGGCGTATTGCCATCGCCACGGCCGCCGCCTGTGCCTTGGCCGTCTCCGGCGCCGTCGCGGCCGGCCAGTTGCAGGACGAGGGCGGCAAGGAGCAGGACAGCGCCGCGAAGCGGCAGCCCGCCGGGGCCGTGGCGGAATCCCCCGCCGGAAAGCCGTCCGCGTCCCGGTCGGCCTCCGCCGCACCGAGCGGCAGTGCGTCGCCGGGGGCGAAGAAGCGGGGCTCCTCCCCGTCCGGCCGCCAAGGCGCGGACGCGGGCACGGGTAGCGGGCCGACGTCCGGCAAGGAGAGTGGCGGCTACGCACCGAGCGTCGGCATCAGCTCGTACAACTGGGCCGCCCCGTGCGACGAGATCTACGTCCTGGACGAGGATCCGAAGTATGTCGCTCCGCCGCCCGCTCCCCAGGAATTCCAGACCTGGGCGCGCTCCCAGAAGGCCGCACCCGCCGGCCACCTGCGGCTCCAGCTGAGCGTCACCGGCAACTCGGACAAGTCGGTCGTGATCGACTCCCTGAACGTGCGTGTCGTCGGGCGGAAGACACCACCCGTGGACTCGAAGGTCTACTCCATGGCGTTCGGCTGCGGCAGCGGTATCACCCCGCAGACCTTCGACATCGACCTGGACGACCGCGGGCCGGTGGCAGCGCCCGTGGCCGGGCAGGACGGCGACAAGGTCGTGCCCGCCAAGGCCTTCCCCTACAAGGTCTCCACCAGCGACCCCCAGGTCCTGAACCTCGATGTGCACACCGAGGAAAACGATGTCGAGTGGTATCTGGAGCTCGGCTGGAACAGAGGCGCCCAGAAGGAGAAGCTGATCATCAAGGACGAGGGCGGCAGGCCCTTCCGTACCAACGCCATCTCAGGGCGCAAGGTGTACGAGTACTGGCCCGACAAGCAGGAGTGGATCGCCCAGTGACGTGGTGATCATCGGCCGGGCGGCGCACCCTGAGAACTGGTGGTGAGTAAACCGCTGGAGGTGATCTCTCATGGAGACGCTCACCGGATGGCATGTCGACATGGAATTCCGCGAGGACGGCGACAAGACCAAGGCCGCCGCGATGCTCCGTCTCTCCGATGGCACGGAGGTAAGGGGCCATGGCAGCGCCAGCCGTCACCCGGCCGACCCGGGACAGCTCAGGGTCGGTGAGGAGATCGCGGGTGGCCGGGCGCTGAAGGACATAGCGAGCCAGCTGCTCGGCAAGGCGCACGACGAGATAGAGGAGGCCACAGGCCGTCCGGCACACCCTCTGAGGTGACCGGACGGGCCCTCGACAAGGCGGCGGCCCCGGCGATCGAGCTCGCCGGGGCCGCCTGTGCCTGTCCCTGCCCGATGTGTCAGAGGCGCTCGGGGGTCCGGATGCCCAGCAGGCCCATTCCCTGGTGGAGCGTGCGTGCGGTCAGGTCGATCAGGAACAGACGGTTCTCGAAGACCTCCACCGTGTTGTCCGCGCTGATCACCTGGCACTGGTCGTAGAACGTCGTCAGGTGCGTGGCGAGCTGGAACAGATACGCAGCCAGCTTGTGCGGCTCGTACGACGAGGCCACCTCGGCCAGCACCTCGCCGAACTGGTCCAGGTGCAGCCCGAGCGCACGCTCAGCCGGGGCGAGCTCCAGCTCCGGGTGGGCGGCGGGCTTGGCGTCACCCGCCTTGCGCAGGATCGACCGGATACGGGCGTACGCGTACTGGAGGTACACGGACGTGTCGCCGTTGAGCGACACCATCTGGTCCAGGTCGAACTTGTAGTCCCGCACCGCCGAGGTCGACAGGTCGGCGTACTTCACCGCGCCGATGCCGACCTGCGCGCCGTTCTCCACGATCTCCTGCTCGGCGAGACCGACCTTCCCGGCCTTCTCGCGCACCACGGACGTGGCCCGCTCGATCGCCTCGTCCAGCAGGTCGACCAGCCGCACCGTCTCACCCTCACGGGTCTTGAACGGCTTGCCGTCCTTGCCGAGGACCGTGCCGAAGGCCAGCTGGACGGCCTTGACCTCGTCGTTCAGCCAGCCGGCCCGGCGGGCGGTCTCAAAGACCATCTTGAAGTGCAGCGACTGCCGGGCGTCCACCACGTACAGCAGGGTGTCCGCGCCGAGCTTCCGCACCCGGTCACGGATCGCGGACAGGTCCGTGGCCGCGTAGCCGTAGCCGCCGTTGGACTTCTGGACGATCAGCGGGACCGGATTGCCGTCCGGGCCCTTCACATCGTCGAAGAACACGCACAGCGCGCCCTCGGAGCGCACGGCGACCCCCGACTCCTCGAGGATCCGGCAGGTCTCGTCGAGCATGTCGTTGTAACCCGACTCGCCCACGACGTCGGGATCGCGGATCTCCATGTCGAGCTTGTTGAAGACCGAGTAGAAATAGATCTTCGACTCGTCCACGAACTTCTGCCACAGGGCGAGCGTCTGCTCGTCGCCGGACTGAAGCTCGACCACCCGGCGCCGTGCACGCTCCTTGAACTCCTCGTCGGAGTCGAACAGGGCCCGCGACGCCTTGTAGAGGCGGTTCAGATTGGACATGGCCTCTGCGCCGGAGACGGCGGCCCCGTCCTTGTGGTCCAGCTCGTGCGGGTGCTCGATCAGATACTGGATGAGCATGCCGAACTGGGTGCCCCAGTCACCGATGTGATGGCGCCGGATCACCTTCTCGCCCGTGAACTCCAGGATCTGCACCATGGCGTCGCCGATCACCGCCGAACGCAGATGGCCTACGTGCATCTCCTTGGCCACGTTGGGCTGGGCGTAGTCGATCACCGTGGTGCCGGCGCCGGGCGCGAACGGCACACCGAGGCGGTCGTCCGCGGCCCGTGCGGCGAGGGTCTTCACGATCGCCCCGTCGGAGATCGTGATGTTCAGGAAGCCGGGTCCGGAGACCTCGATGTCCTTCAGCATGTCGCCGGCCGGGATCGCGTCGACGACCTTGGCCGCCAGCTCGCGCGGATTGCCCTTCAGCTTCTTGGCGAGCGCCAGGATGCCGTTGGCCTGGAAATCGGCCCGGTCGCTTCGTCGCAGCAGGGGGTCGACGGAGCCGGCTTCCGGCAGGGCTGCCGAAAGGGCGTCCGCGAGGCGCTGCTGCACGGTCGAAGCGAGGGAAGGGACCGAGGCCATGAGCTTCCGTTCCTGTCGGTTGTCGATGGGGGCGCCGGCGGTATCGGGCCGGTGACTAAATGGGTAGTCAAGTGTCCCACGGGGGAGCAACCTGTTTCTCCCGCCCTCACGATGCCTGTGGACAACCGACGGGCGGAGATCAGGCGCGGTGATCAGGGCCTGTGGACAACCAAGGGGTCCACTGTTTCGTCTGGGAGAATGGCTGGCGCCGGCCCCTCGACGGAATCCGGCTCAAGATCAAGAACAGATCAAGTACAGACCCGCACCAGCCCCACCAAGCATTCGCCCGAGCATTCAAGGACGTGCCGATCGTGGCTCAGAGCAGCACCGAGACCGACTGGGTCTCCCGTTTCGCGGACGATGTCATCGCCGAGTCGGAACGGCGTGCGCCCGGGAAACCGGTCGTCGTTGCCTCTGGCCTGTCCCCCTCGGGCCCCGTCCACCTGGGCAATCTGCGTGAGGTCATGACCCCGCACCTGGTCGCGGACGAAGTCCGTCGGCGTGGGTACGAGGTCCGCCATCTCATCTCCTGGGACGACTACGACCGCTTCCGCAAGGTCCCGGCCGGTGTCCCGGGCGTCGACGATTCCTGGGCCGAGCACATCGGCAAGCCGCTGACCTCGGTGCCCGCCCCCAAGGGCTCGCCGTACGCGAACTGGGCCGAGCATTTCAAGGCCGCATTGGTCGAGTCGCTCGCCGAGCTGGGCGTGGAGTACGTCCCGATCAGCCAGACCGAGCAGTACACCTCCGGTGCCTACCGTGAACAGATCCTGCACGCGATGAAGCAGCGCGGCGTGATCGACGGGATCCTCGACCAGTACCGCACCAAGGGCAAGGCCCCCGGGAAGAAGCAGCAGCAGAAGCCGGTGGACGAGGCCGAGCTGGAGGCCGCCGAGGGCTCCGGAGCGGCCAGCGAGGACGACGGCAGCGGCGGCTCCGGCGGCTACTTCCCGTACAAGCCGTACTGCGGCAACTGCGAGAAGGACCTGACCGCGGTCACCTCGTACATCGACGCGTCGACCGAGCTGACGTACTCCTGCACGGCCTGCGGCTTCTCCGAGACGGTCCGGCTGAGCGAGTTCAACCGCGGCAAGCTGGTCTGGAAGGTCGACTGGCCGATGCGCTGGGCCTACGAAGGGGTGATCTTCGAGCCCAGCGGTGTCGACCACTCCTCGCCCGGGTCGTCCTTCGTCGTGGGTGGCCAGATCGTCCGTGAGATCTTCGACGGAGTCCAGCCGATCGGCCCCATGTACGCCTTCGTGGGCATCTCCGGGATGGCGAAGATGTCGTCGTCCCGCGGTGGGGTGCCGACGCCCGCCGACGCGCTGAAGATCATGGAGGCGCCGCTGCTGCGCTGGCTGTACGCGCGCCGCAGGCCCAACCAGTCCTTCAAGATCGCCTTCGACCAGGAGATCCAGCGTCTCTACGACGAGTGGGACAAGCTGGAGAGCAAGGTCGCGGACGGCTCGGTGCTTCCTGCCGACGCCGCGGCGCATTCCCGCGCGGTCCGAACCGCCGCAGGCGAGCTGCCGCGCACCCCGCGCCCGCTGCCGTACCGCACGCTCGCCTCGGTCGTCGACGTCACGGCCGGCCATGACGAGCAGACCCTGCGGATCCTCAGCGAACTCGACCCGGCGAACCCGCTGAGCTCCCTGGACACCGTCCGGCCCCGCCTCGACCGCGCCGAGAACTGGATCACCACCCAGGTCCCGGCCGACGCCCGCACCATCGTCCGCTCCGAGCCCGACACCGAGCTGCTGGGCTCGCTGGACGACGAGGGACGGGAGTCACTGCGGCTGCTGCTGGAGGGCCTGGACACGCACTGGTCTCTCGACGGCCTCACCACGCTGGTCTACGGCGTCCCGAAGGTCATGGCAGGCCTGGAGCCGGACGCCAAGCCCACCCCGGAGCTGAAGGTCGCACAGCGCTCCTTCTTCGCCCTGCTCTACCGCCTGCTCGTCAGCCGCGAGACCGGCCCCCGGCTGCCGACGCTGCTGCTCGCCGTGGGCGCCGACGGGGTGCGCAAGCTGCTCGGAGCCTGACGCCCGGCGCACGACGCGGAAGGGCCCTCACCAGCGCCGGAACGTGGCGCGGGTGAGGGCCCTTCGCTGTCGCTGCCCTGATCGGTGACCGACCAGCCCACCAGCGGGCTCGGTCGGGGGTCTACGCGATGTGGTCTTCCATCAGCTCGTTGTTGAGACGGGCGGTGAACCGCTCGTGGTACTGGTTCAGCTCGCGGGCCGGGAGGCGCAGCCCGTACGCGGCCTCGACGTTCGACCCGAAGGCGCCGGGCGTCGGCATGCCCTCACCCTCTATCGACTGCCGGAAGACCTGGTACAGGTTCTCCTCCGAAGGCAGCGCCTCCTGCACGCCCTCACCCAGGGGCCGCATCCCGCCTGCCCCGTTCGGCACCTGGAACCGCGGCTCCTGCTCCCCGACCAGAGCCTGCACCGGCTCGGGTACGGGCTCGGGCTCCGCAGCGCGCTGCTGGGGAACGGGGATCTGCTGCGGCTGCTTCTCGTACCAGGCTTCGTACTCCGGGCCCGGGACGTAGGTGGGCGCTTCGTAGGTCGGGTCGTAGCCGCCCTGGTACTCCACGTTCTGCGGAGTGGCGAACCACTGGCTCTGCCCCTGCTCGGCGGGCGACATCGTCTGCTGCTGCTGCTGCTGGGCCTGGGCCTGCGCCTGCAACGGGCCCTGGGCCTGCGCCTGCGGAGCCCGGGTGGGCTCCAGCTCCGCCGCGGGAGCCGGGCTCGGCGGCAGCAGCACGGGCTCGATCCCGGCCGCCGCCAGCCCGGACGGAGCCGTCTCGGCCAGCGGCACACCGTAGCGGGCGAGCCGCAGCGGCATCAGTGCCTCGACCGGGGCCTTGCGCCGCCAGGCGCGCCCGAACCGGGCCTGGAGTCGCGCCTGGTAGATCAGCCGCTCCTGCTCCAGCTTGATGACCTGTTCGTACGAGCGCAGCTCCCACAGCTTCATCCGCCGCCACAGCCGGAACGTGGGCACCGGCGAGAGCAGCCAGCGGGTGAGCCGCACGCCCTCCATGTGCTTGTCTGCCGTGATGTCCGCGATCCGGCCGACCGCGTGCCGGGCGGCCTCCACCGAGACCACGAACAGCACCGGGATGACGGCATGCATACCGACGCCCAGCGGGTCGGGCCATGCAGCGGCGCCGTTGAAGGCGATCGTGGCGGCCGTCAGCAGCCACGCCGTCTGGCGCAGCAGCGGGAAGGGGATGCGGATCCAGGTCAGCAGCAGGTCGAGCGCGAGCAGCACGCAGATGCCCGCGTCGATGCCGATCGGGAAGACCAGGGAGAAGTCGCCGAACCCTTTTTTCTCGGCGAGCTCGCGTACCGCGGCGTACGACCCCGCGAAGCCGATCCCGGCGATGATCACCGCACCGGCCACGACGACGCCGATCAGTATCCGGTGCGTGCGTGTCAGCTGCATCGCGGCCACCCGCGATCCCCTCCCGTATCCAGCCCGATTTCCAGTTCCGGACCGCAGTCCGTGCCGACGCCTGACCCCGGGCTGAGCCTGATTCCGGCCGAGCCTGGGCCGGCCAGGCCGACCGGGCCCCGGTGCGCCGCAGACGCGCGCCAAGCCTGGCACACGTTTGCGGAACCCGGGCCTCCGGGGAGGTGATCCGGGTCACAGCGACCGGGGCGCGATTACGGCGTCATACGCGGTGTGGCTACTTGTTGGCCGTGGCGATCGCGGTGGTGGCCTCCTTGGCCGCCGTCACCGCGTCCTTCATGAGTGCGGTGGCGTCGGGGGTCTTGGCCCCGGCGTAACCGGCCCCGTTGTACCCGACCGTGACCACGACGTTTCCGGTGCGGGCCACGATGGTCGCGTACTTGAAGGTCTCGTCCGTCTTCTTCAGGTCGAAGGCGATCGCGGTCGCTTCGTCGCCGACCCCCGAGGCGGGCGACTTCCTGACCTTCTTGGCGCCCTCTGTGGCCGCGGTCTTGGTGACCTCCTTCTGGAAGGCCTCCCGGGCGCGCTGCTCACCGCTGCCGAGGCTCGCGTCGGATTCGTAGCGGAGGAAGGAGACGTCGAGCCAGCGGTAGTTCGAGCCCTTGACCCCCTTGTCCTCCAGGCCGTTCCACGAGCAGCCGCCGCGGACGCCGGTGTCGCTGGAGTTGCCCGCCGTGCCGGCCTTGTTCTTGACCTTGGGCACCAGCTCCTGGACCGTCTTGGCGCTGAGCGCCTTGCAGGGCTCGGGCAGCTTGGCGTACTTCGCCGGTGCGACGGGCGCGGTGGACTTCTGGGAGGCGGAGGACTCCTGCGGCGAGCTACCGGTGGAATTACCCGGCTTGCCGGCCTTGTCCTGGGTGTCCGAGTCTGACGAGCAGCCGGCGACGACGAGCATCACCGGGACGGCGGCGCAGGCGAGTATGCGGGTGAGTCGCGGGGCTGATCGGTGCATGGTTCCTTCAGTCGTGAGTCGTACGGTCCGCCGGTGCGGGCCGGCGGGTCGGCCGCTCCGGAGCCTTCGTTCTTCGGTCCTTACGGTCTTCGGTCGGCCACGGTACGCCGAACACGTTACGTGGGCGGGGCTGTCCGGGAGGATCGGCACCTGGTGCCGACCGCCTCGTGCCGCACCCCGCACGGGGGGTGTACCGGCGGGTCAGTCGTTGAAGCGCTCGGCCAGATTCTGGGCCAGGGCCTGCGCCTTTTCCTGGAGTTCCCTGCTGTCCGGCACCTCGGTGATGAGGCCGGGCTGCTCGGCGTATTCGACGGTGACGATCACATTGGATGTGCGGAACACCACGTTCACCGTGCGGCGCTGGGCGGTGGAACCGGATCGTGCGAGGGCGTCGTCGATGAACGCCGCGTCGCCGAGCCCGTCGAGCTGGCGGGGCTCGAGTCCGTCAGGCGTGACCGCGGTGGAGGGGCTGCTCCGGGTGCCGGAGGCCGAGGTCGAGGGCGAGCCGGGCGTGCCCGTGGAGCTCGCGCCGGCGCCGGGGGTGCCCGGGGTCGTGCTGCCCGCGGGGCTCGGAGAGCCGCTCGGGGTCCCGGACTGCTGGGCCTTCTCGTCGTGCGGGTCGGCGGCGGGCGCCGGGAGCTGCGCGGCCTCCTGCTTGCGGGCGTAGACCGCCTGCGCCTGGTCGTCGTCGCTGACGGCCGGGTCGTACGACACGACGCGCTCGACATCGATCCGCAGCCGGTGCGAGGCGTTCGCTCCGTCGGCCTTCCAGCTGCATCCGGCACGGCGGTCCGTGTCGTAGGTGACGGCGGCCGTGCCCTGGAAGACCTTCTCTTGCTGGTCCTCCGGCAGCTCGGCGGCGCCGGGGAGCATGTCCTTGAGGGTGGCCGGGGGGACCGCACCGCAGGGCTCGTACAGCGTGCGGTACTTGCCGGGGGGTGCGGCGGAGCCGGCGGAGCCGCCCGGCTTGGTGTCGTCGCCCGAGCCGCCGTCGCCGGAACCCGAGGAACAGCCGGCGACGAGCACGGCGAGCAGCGCCGCCATGGCGGGTACGTACGCCTTTGCCGCCTTGCGCTGCACGGTGCCGCTCCTCTTCTGCCTCTTCTTGCCGCAGGGCCTGTCGTGTCTGTCGCAGGGCCCGCCGTGGGAAAACTGTTTGCCGCCCACTGCGGGCCGGTGGACACAATGTGTATCGCACGCGCAGCCGTGAACGCCGGTCGTCCATCCCCTTTGCCGACCTTGGCGACGGATTTGCGTTTTCAGGCTTTTCGGGGGAATTGAGTAGTTATGTCGTATGTAGAGGTACCCGGAGCGAAGGTCCCGATCCGGATGTGGACGGACCCGGCCACGGTCGAGGACGTCGCGATGCAGCAGCTTCGCAATGTCGCCACGCTGCCCTGGATCAAGGGCCTCGCGGTCATGCCCGACGTCCACTACGGCAAGGGGGCCACGGTCGGCTCGGTGATCGCGATGCACGGCGCCGTCTGCCCCGCGGCGGTCGGTGTCGACATCGGCTGCGGTATGTCGGCGGTGAAGACCTCGCTGACCGCGAACGACCTGCCCGGCGACCTGTCCCGGCTGCGCTCCAAGATCGAGCAGGCCATCCCGGTCGGCCGCGGAATGCACGACGAGCCCGTGGACCCGGGCCGGGTGTACGGGTTCCCCACGAGCGGTTTCGGCGACTTCTGGTCCCGCTTCGACTACGTGGCCGACGCCGTGAAGTTCCGCCGGGAGCGGGCGACCAAGCAGATGGGCACGCTCGGCGCGGGAAACCACTTCGTGGAGTTCTGTGTCGACGAGAGCGGGTCCGTGTGGCTGATGCTGCACTCCGGCTCGCGCAACATCGGCAAGGAGCTGGCCGAGTACCACATCGGCGAGGCCCAGAAGCTCCCGCACAACCAGGGTCTGATCGACCGCGACCTCGCGGTGTTCGTCGCGGACACCCCGCAGATGGCGGCCTACCGCAACGACCTCTTCTGGGCGCAGGAGTACGCGCGCTACAACCGCGCGGTCATGATGGGCCTGTTCCAGGAGGTCGTCCGCAGGGAGTTCCGGAAGGCACGGGTGACCTTCGAGCCGGTCATCTCCTGCCACCACAACTACGTGGCGGAGGAGCGGTACGAGGGCATGGACCTGCTGGTGACCCGTAAGGGCGCGATCCGGGCCGGGTCCGGGGACTTCGGGATCATCCCGGGCTCCATGGGCACGGGCTCGTACATCGTGAAGGGCCTCGGGAACGAGCAGTCCTTCAACTCCGCCTCCCACGGCGCCGGTCGCAGGATGAGCCGCAACGCGGCGAAGCGGCGCTTCTCGACCCGGGACCTGGAGGAGCAGACGCAGGGTGTGGAGTGCCGTAAGGACTCGGGTGTGGTCGATGAGATCCCGGGGGCGTACAAGCCCATCGAGAAGGTCATCGACCAGCAGCGGGACCTGGTGGAGGTCGTGGCCAAGCTGAAGCAGCTCATCTGTGTGAAGGGCTGAGGGCCCAGGAGGTTCGGTGCGGCCTCAGCCGCCCGCCGTCCCACCACCGCCCGTGGCCACGCCGCCGTTCGGCCTGGACTCGGAGAACGGGGGCGTGTCCTGGCGGCATCTCGTCCCGGCCGGCGGGAGGGTGCCGTCGACGAGGTAGCGGCTCACGTGCGCGTTGACGCAGCCGCTGGGGTTGAGCAGGGCGGTGTGGCCGTAACCGTCGAGGGTGAGCAGGCGGGCGTCGGCCAGTGCCGTGGCCATCGCCTGCGCGCCCCAGTAGGTGGTCGCGGGGTCGTAGGCGGTGCCGACGACCAGGACCGGGTGGGCGGTCCGCTTGTTCCACGGCCCGCGGTATCCGTCGGCGGCTACCGCCGGCCAGCTGGCACACGGCTCCGCAGCCCAGGTCCAGAAGCGTCCCGCGTCGCCCGTGCGCAGGGCGCTGGCCTCCTCCAGTGCGTGGTAGACCCCCGGGTCACGTGGGTTGGGGCTGTCGGAGCAGAGCACCGCAGCCGCCTGTTCGTCACCCAGATACGGAGCCGGATCGCGGACCGGTGGCGCGGGTGGGGGCTCGGCGGGCTGCGGGGCGCGCCCGAGCCACAGCTCCTGGAGCCGTCCGGCGAGGTCCGCCCACCCGGGGTGGACGACATAGAGACTGCTGACCACGTCACCGGCCGTGCGGCCGTAGTTCCAGGTGCCGACGGGGCGCTCCCGCAGTCGTCGCATCAGCCGGTCGAACTTGTCGCGCGTCGCCTGGGGCTCGCCCGCGGAGAAGGCGCAGTGCGCGGTGGTGGTGGATCCGCACAGGGCGAGGAACCGGTCCAGGACCGCTGCCGCGCTGCGGTCCGAGCCCATGCGCAGGAAGGTCGTGAGCCGGGGGGAGTCGCTCGCGTCGTCCGTCCAGGCCCGCGGGTCCACGTTGCTGTCGAGGACCATCGCGCGGACCCTTCCCGGGTAGAGGTTGGCGTAGGTCGCGCCCAGGTACGTGCCGTAGGAGATCCCGAGGTAGCTGAGCCGCGGCTCACCCACCGCCTGGCGGAGCCGGTCGAGGTCGTGGGCCGTGTCGGCGGTCGACACATGGCGCAGCAGTTCGGGGTCGCGCTGGCGGCAGCGGCGGGACAGATCCTCGTATGCGGCGATCCAGGCCTTGCGCTGCTGTTCGCCCACCGGGAATCCCGCCGGTTTGTCCGCCACCCACGCCTTGGCGTCCGCGGGACGCGCGAAGCAGTTGACGGCGGTGCTGCTGCCGATCCCGCGGGGGTCCCAGCTGACGATGTCGAACCGCTCCCGCACCTCGCGCGGGAAGGTGTCGTACATCTGTGGCATCTGCACGGTGCCGGGGCCGCCCGGGCCGCCGGGGTTGAAGAACAGGGCGCCGATACGCCGCCCCCCGGGACCGGTCGCCTTCCGTCTCACGACTGCCAGCTCGATGGTGCGCCCGCTGGGGTCGCCGTAGTCCAGCGGCAGTTCCACGGTGGCGCAGTCGTACGGGCTGTCCTGGGCACAGGGCTGCCAGTCCAGCTTCGGAGCGGACGGCGGGGGCGTCGGCGTACCGCCGCCTCCTGTGGTCATCGAGCAGGTGAGGAGTGCGGCGGTGAGGGCGGCTATCGGCCCGGATATGTGCATACCTCGTCTACCTCGTCCCCTCGCTGCTGGTCGTGGCTGCCCGTCAACGACACCGTGGTCCGGCGAGGGGCGCGAGCCGGGTACGGCCGAATGGCCGCGCGGACAGCGCTCCCGGCTGGACCGGCGGAAGGGCGCGTTCGACCTCGGGCGGTTCGAGCTGCCGGTCGCGGTCGGGGCGCTGGTGTGGACGCTCGTGGCGCTGCTCGTGCTGGTGGCGCCGCGAGAGGCGCTGGTCTCCGTGGTGATCGTGGTCGGCCTGCTGCTCGGGGGCGGGCTGTTCTTCCTGATCCTGATCGCTTTCAACCGGGAGGCGCTGGAGACGGAGCCGGGGGATGTGAGCGCCTCCAAGCACTGACGGGTGGAGCCTGGCCGCCCGTGCTGGGACCTGTATTTCGGCCAGATCTGTGATGCGTGGGGGCAGGGGAGTTTCAGCGCCCGCATGTCGGCGAGCCGAAGGAGAACAGCGAAGAGGCCGCGAACGACAGTGAACGATCGCGACCGCCTCGCGGACGACAGCGACGTGGAGGAGGCATTTCCCGTGGAGCGCGAGAACTGGCGACATGACGCCGCATGTCTCGATGAGGACCCCGACCTGTTCTTCCCGATCGGCAACAGCGGCCCGGCGCTGCTCCAGGCCGAGGAGGCCAAGACCGTCTGCCGCGGCTGCCCGGTGCGGGAGGAGTGTCTGGCGTGGGCCATGGAGTACGGCCAGGACTCCGGGGTGTGGGGTGGCCTCACCGAGGACGAGCGCCGTGCCCTCAAGCGCCGTATGGCCAGGCAGAAGTCGAGGGCGGGCGCGGCGCGCAGCGGGCATTGAGCAGGCCCGGCTGCGCTGCGGGCCCTCCGGGTCCCCGTGGCGCAAGCTCGCCCGGACGGGACCTACGGCTCCCGGTGGATCTTGGTGTTCGACGCCTGGGCGCGGGGACGGACGATCAGCAGGTCGATGTTGACGTGGGAGGGCCGGCTGACGGCCCAGCCGATGGTGTCGGCCACATCCTCGGCGGTGAGGGGCGCGGCCACTCCCGCGTAGACCTTCGCGGCCTTGTCGGTGTCGCCCCCGAAGCGGGTCGTGGCGAATTCCTCGGTCTTCACCAGCCCGGGGGCGATCTCGATGACGCGGACCGGAGTGCCGACGATCTCCAGGCGGAGCGTCTCGGCGAGTACATGGGCGCCGTGCTTGGCGGCGACGTAACCGCCGCCTCCCTCGTAGGTGCCATGGCCGGCGGTGGAGGACAGCACGACGACGGTGCCGTCGCCGCTGGCGGTGAGGGCCGGGAGCAGGGCCTGGGTGACATGGAGCGTGCCCAGCACGTTCGTGTCGTACATCCGCCGCCAGTCAGCGGGGTCGCCGGTCGCCACCGGATCGGCGCCGAGTGCTCCGCCCGCGTTGTTCACCAGCACCTTGACCGGGTGGCCCGCGCCGTCGAGGGACGCGGCGAACGCGTCGACGGCGGTGCGGTCGGTGACGTCCAGGGCGTAGGGCGTGGCCTGGTGGCCGGCCTCGGTGAGCTCTGCGGCGAGGGCCTCGATCCGGTCCTTGCGCCGGGCGGTGAGGTACACGTGATACCCCTCAGCGGCCAGCGCTCGCGCGGTGGCGGCGCCGATGCCGCTGCTCGCTCCGGTGACGACGGCGATGGGCGCGGCGGTCATGACGGCTCCTCGGGCAGGTGATCGAACCAGTGGCCAAAGGTCAGGATAGGCGGACCACGGGAACCGCGGCCCGTGCTGGATCACCTCGGTCGCCGGGGACGCGCCGGATTGCTGGATGATCAGCTTGAAGCAGGACTGATCGGTATCTTTCGGTCATGCAGGTCATGCAGGTCGTGCGGGTGGTACGCAGGAGCCTGGTCGTGGCATCCGTCGCGGTGGCGGCGGTGATCCCGGCCGGGAGCGTCAGCGCGGGTGCGGTGGACGGAGCACCGACGCCGCTGGTGGAGGCGGCGGACACCGAGGCGGCTCTGGAGGCCGATACGGCGCACCACGGGCATGCCGTGCTGTGGGACGGCCTGCTCGACATCTGGCTGGAGAGCGAGAACCACGGCCCGGACGCGGTGTCCGACGCGACCGTGGAGCTGACCTTCTCGGCGCCGCCGCAGCCCGACGCGTCGCTGCCGGACGACTGCCTGCGAGGTGGCCACCGGACGATCCTCTGCCGTGCGGGGGAGCTGAGAGCCGCCAGTACGGGACAGGGACGTGCGCTGCGGCTGCGGTTCGCGGGGAAACCGGCGGAGGTCGTCATCGTCGTGGCCACGGCGTGGAACGGCGGGGCGGCGGACCGCAACCACCCGAACGACCGGCACACCGTGCTGGTGCCGGCGACCGGCGACGCCTACGCCTTCTGAGGCCGCCTTCGGGCCCGAGCACACACGGTCCGTCGCGACCCCCTGCGCCGACGGCTACGCGACCGGGTCGCCGAACTCCCGCAGGGCACTCTCGACGATCGCCTCCAGCCGTGAGTGGTGCGCCCCGCGCCAGTACACGCGCTCGCAGGTCCTGCACTGGGCGAAGACGTCGTACGAGCGCTGCGTGCCCTGTTCGAGCTGGTGCTCGACGGTCTCCTTGTCGGTGTCCGCGAGCTCGCCGTTGCAGGCCGTGCAGCGGGTCCACGGCGCGAGAGCGGGCGCGAAGCGTTGCAGGACGTCCCGGAGCTGGTCATCGGGGCGGTCGCTGTAGACGTACGCACCGGCCCACAGCTCCCTCCGGCGCAGCAGCCCGCGGTCCCGGGACAGCAGCACGCGCTGCTCCCGTGCCGACAGCGCGGCCAGCGCAGGATCACCGAGGTCCTCGCTCTCGTAGGCCGCGTCGACACCGAGCAGCCGCAGTCGCCGTGCGAGCGTGCCGAGATGCACATCGAGCAGGAAGCGCAGCGGCGCCCCGGGGACGCGCTGAGGTCGCTCGACGCCGAGCACCTCGACGCGCTCGCCGGTGGCCGGGATGTGCGAGACCTGGACCTGGGCGCCGTCCACGAGCAGTCGCCCGGCCTCGGTGAGCGGCACACCGAGTGACTCGACGACATGGCCCAGCGTGGAGGAGCCGTCCGTGGCGAGCGTGGTCCGCCCGTCACGGCGCTCCGCCGCGACGAACAGCCGCAGCTCGGGGGCGAAGCTGATGTGGATCTCCGGTCCGTTCACGCCGTCAGGATGCCACTGGACGCGCGGGCCGTTCCACGGCTTTCCGAGCGCATGAGCGACGCCCACGCGGCCTTACGCGGCCTCCATGAGGTCGAGGCGCCAGTTGTTACCGCGCATGGGCCGCCCCGGCGGGTACTCGAAGGAGCACTCGCCCAGCAGCTCGAAGCCGGCCTTCCGGCACACGCCGTTCGACGGACCGTTCTCCACCGAGGGGAACGCGTGCAGATAGCGGTGACGCGCGCCAGCCCTGGCGTGCCCGGCGACCGCGAGGGTCGCCGCCGTGGCTATGCCCCGCCCCTGGAAGCCCGGCAGGACGGTCCAGCCCGTCTCGTAGACGTCCGCTCCGTCCCAGTGCGACTCCCAGAAGCCGATCACGCCGACGGCCTCGCCGGTCTCGGCCAGCACCACCCGGAACATGTGTCCGGCACCGCTCCCGTCCGCGCTCAGGGCCAGATAGCGCCGATGCCGGTCGGCCAGCTTCTCGTCCGATTCCGGGCCGCCGAGATGGGCCGTCGACTCCGGTGCGTTCGCCGCCTGGAGCAGGGCGAAGTCCCCGTCCGACCAGAGCTCGAGGCGTACCACGGCTGTTTCGCTCACCATGTCACGACCGTACGCCCCGGGTCCGACATCCGGCGGGGCGTCGAACGGGCCCTCACGTCGGTGGCTGCGCCGCGTGTGCCGAGTACGCCGTCGGCGGCACCCCGACCGTGGCCGTGAAGTCCCGTACGAGATGGGCCTGGTCGCTGTAGCCGAGCTCGGCCGCCAGCGCGGCCCAGTCCGGCTCGGCACCGGCTCCGCCGCCCTCCGCTTCGGCGCGTTCGAGCGCTTCGTGGATGCGGTAGCGCAGGATGACCCACTTCGGTCCGACGCCGACATAGGCGGCGAAGAGCCGCTGGAGGGTGCGCGGTGACACCCCTTCCGCGGCGGCGAGCTGGGAGACCCGCCGGACCCTGCGGTCGGTGCGGGCCAGCTTGACCAGCGCCATCGCGCGCTCGGCCCCCGGCTCCGGCACCGGCCCGTGCGCCAGCAGGAACGTGTCCAGCGCCGCGACCCGCTCGTCCTCGTCGTCGGGGCCGACGACGGCCAGGGCGGCGGCGTGCGCGGACCAGGACACGGCGTGAGCGGGTCCGGACACGGCGGGCTCCCGCCCCGGGGCCTCAGGCGCCGTGAACACCTCGTCCACCGGCACCCGGCGCCCCGTCCAGTCCGAGACCGGCCGCCCCGGCGCGAACGGCCGGAAGCCCCCGGGCCGGAACTGCACTCCGCACACCCGCCCGCACCCCGCCAGCTTCTTGGTGAAGAGCTCAAGGCCGACCCCCGCGACCTCGCCCCACGGCTCCTCGTCCCCATAGCGCTGGAACACGACGTTCACCGACGGATGCGGCACCACATGGGAGGCGTAGGGCTCGGCGAGGTCCCAGTCGATGAGCCAGTAGTGCTCCAGATAGGGCCGCAGGGGAGCGGCGGGCTCGCGGCGCCGGAACCGCACCCGCGCGAAGAGTTCCGGGGCGTCCAGGATGCCCCGGGTGTCGCGCCGCGGGCCGGCAGCGGCGCCTGCCTGTGCTTCCGGGCCTGCTTGTGCTTCCGGTCCCGTCTGCGGTCCCGGACCGGTCCGTGCTCCCTGGCCAGGATGCGCTCTCGCACCCGGCCGGTCCCGTGGCTCGCTGCTGCGCCCCATGGCCGGATCCTATGTCGCGTTTGTTCAAGACGCGGGGCGTGCGCGGCTGCCAGCGTCAAGGTCATGAAGCCCGTGAAAACCATCAGTGACCTGCTTGCCGCCACCACCGCCCGCGCCATGCCCGTGGTGCGGGGAGTGGAGGCCGACGACCTCGCCGCCCCGACCCCCTGCGCCGACTACGACGTGCGCGACCTGGTGAACCACCTGCTCCATGTGATCGTCAACTTCCAGGCGCTGGCCGCCAAGCAGGACTCCGACTTCTCCGCCACCCCCGACCGGGTCTCCGCCGCAGGTGAGGACACCGGCTGGAAGGAGCTGTTCACCCGGGAGTCCGACCGCCTGGTGGCGGCCTGGGCGGCGCCCGGGGCGGAGGAGGGCTCCACGGGCACGCTGGGACTTCCTGCCAGGACCGTCGGGCACATGGTGCTCGGTGATCTGACCGTGCACATCTGGGATCTGGCGCGGGCGACCGGCCAGGCGTACGAGCCCGATCCGGATGTGGTCGCCGAACTCGGGCCGGCGCTCGACGACATGGCGCCGATGGCACGGAAGTGGGAGGCGTTCGGAGAACCGGCCGATGTGCCGGACGACGCGCCCCCGTTCGAGCGGCTGCTCGCGACTACGGGGCGTGACCCGCGGTGGAGCCCCGCCCGCTGACGACGTCCTCGGAGGCGGCACGGGAGCTTGCCGCCTCCGCCTGCGAGCCCGCGTACAGCGGCGCGAGCCGTGTGTACGCGTCGGTCACGATCTCCTCGGCGTCGACGAGCATCTCCCGCTCCGCCAGCCGTGCGGCGGCATGCGTGTACGGCGAGGGCGGCGCCGGATGCCGGCGCCGCCACCAGCTGTCGCACACCGCGTAGATTCCGCTGGCGCACACCGTCAGCGGAATGCACAGGACCAGCAGCAGATCGCTCATGCCGGACCTCCTCGTGTCTTTGCGCTCTTGCCTTCGCGCGCTTGCGCGTGCCCTACATCCGGGCCATCGGCAGAGATGGCGCCTGGCTCAAATAGGTTCACCGCCCAAAAACATGTCCGGATGGTGCGATCAGCGGTCGGGCGTCAGTCCGCAGCGCCGCGGCGACCCCCTCCGCGACCTCCGTCGTGGACAAGGCGCCGCCTGTCAGCGAGGGTGGCTGGGGAAAGACCCCCAGTCCGCGTGGAGCCAACCTTGTCGATGATGCGCAACCTCCGGCGAGCCGTACGCCGTGCGTACCGAAAGACCGTCGACCTCAGCCACCCGGCCCGCTCGCCGCTCGGCAGCTCCGTCGTCAACTGCGTGGGGTACTCGGACGGGGTACGGCAGGCCGGCAGCTGCCCTGCCGAGGAGGCTCTGCGCCGTGTACGCAAGGAGAACAGCGCCGCACCCGGCAGCAACAGCTTCGTCTGGATCGGGCTCCACGAGCCCACACACGACGAATTCGCCTCGATCGCCGAGCTGTTCGGCCTGCACCCGCTCACCGTCGAGGACGCCGTCAACCCGCACCGCCGCGCCAAGGTCGTCCCGTACGACGACACGCTGCTCGCCGTGTTCAAGACCGTCTCGTACGCGGAGCACGACCAGTTGACCGCCACCAGCCAGGTCGTGGAGACGGGCGAGATCACGGTGATCACCGGACGGGATTTCGTCATCACCATCCGCTACGGACGCCATGGCTCCCTGGGCCCGCTGCGCGAGGCCCTGGAGACCATGCCCGACCAAGTGGCCAAGGGCCCCTCGTCCGTACTGCACGCGGTGGCCGACTTCGTCGTGGACGAGTACGTCGTCGTCGCCGACGCCGTGCAGGACGACATAGAAGCGGTCGAGCTGGCCGTCTTCGCCGAACACGCGGGCCGCGGCGAGACCGGCCGCGGCGAGGCGGGGCGCATCTACCAGCTCAAGCGCGAACTGCTGGAGTTCAAGCGGGCGATGAGCCCCCTGAACCGCCCGCTGGAAAGCCTCGCCACCCAGCCGGCCTCGATCATCGCCCCGGAGATCCGCCCCTACTTCCGCGACGTGGCCGATCACCTGGCCCGCGCCGTCGAGCAGATCAACGGCTTCGACTCGCTGCTCGACTCGATCCTCCAGGCGCACCTGGCGCAGATGACCGTCGCCCAGAACGAGGACATGCGCAAGATCACCGCATGGGCGGCGATCGTGGCGGTGCCGACGATGGTCTGCGGGATCTACGGGATGAACTTCGACCACATGCCCGAGCTGCGCTGGACCTACAGCTACCCGGTCGTCCTCGGCGTCATCGCCGTCGCCTGCTTCGTGATCTACCGCGGCTTCCGCCGCAACGGCTGGCTCTGACCTTGCGTCGCAGTGCCGGACTCAGCCCGGCGTGGTCAGGGCCACACCAGGCAGTACGGCTGATGCCCGGCCTCATGCAGACGATGGCTGAAATCCTGCCATTCGTGCAGCAGCTGGTACACGTTGAACGCGTCCCGCGGACCCCCGCGATCCGGGACCGTCGACCAGATGAAGGCGGCAGCGCCCACGGTCTCCTCGCCGATGTCGCGCAGGGGGTCGACGACCGTCATGGGGAGCTTGACCACCGCGTAATCGGGGTGCAGGACCACCAGCTCGAGGGGCGGCACCTTGTTCAGGGGCATTCCCTGGATACCCGTGAGTACCATCGCGGCTATCGTCTCGGGCTTGATCTTGCTGAACATCCCGCCCATGCCGAGCTCATCGCCGCCGAGCTCCTCCGGGCGCATGGAAATGGGCACACGGGCGGCCGTGGCGCCGTCGGGGGCGCCGAAATATCTGTATGTCACCCCCATGCCTCGGCCACTCCTGCTCTGTACGGGCTCGCGCGTGCTCTCGACGGGCTCGGGTGCCCCGTGCCGCCGGTGCTTCCCCCGCCGGGCAGGCTCGGGACCCAGGTCGTCGGTTCCCTCGCCCAGTCCGCCACCGCGATGCATATCTCCACCCGACTGCTTTTTATGACGCACAGCGCAGGCCGCGCAACCCGATCATCGTGACAGTGACCTCCCCCACGGACGTGTGGTGAAACACCTGTCCGCAAGAACGCCGGGGGCCTCTGACACCATGGATTCCGTGAGCTTTCCCTATGACGCCCCAGTTTCGCAGACGCTTTTCGACCGCGCGTCCCTCGTGACGCCCGGCGGCGTGAACTCTCCGGTCCGCGCCTTCCGAGCCGTGGGCGGTACGCCCCGGTTCATGGTGTCCGGTACCGGTCCTTATCTGACCGACGCGGACGGTCGTGAATATGTCGATCTTGTCTGCTCCTGGGGGCCGATGATCCTCGGCCATGCCCACCCGGAGGTCATCGCCGCAGTTCAGGCGGCTGTGGCCCGTGGTACCTCGTTCGGTACACCGGGGGAGGGCGAGGTCGCCCTCGCCGAGGAGATCGTGGCCCGGGTCGCACCGGTCGAGCAGGTGCGGCTCGTCTCGTCCGGTACCGAGGCGACGATGTCGGCGATCCGCCTCGCCCGCGGTTTCACCGGGCGCGCCAAGGTGGTCAAGTTCGGCGGGTGCTACCACGGCCATGTGGACGCGCTGCTGGCCGCGGCGGGTTCCGGGGTCGCCACCTTCGCGCTGCCGGACACCCCCGGCGCGCAGGCCGGGGACACCATCGTGCTCCCGTACAACGATCTGGAATCGGTTCGCGCGGCCTTCGCCGCGCACCCGGGCGAGATCGCCTGCGTGATCACCGAGGCGTCGCCGGGCAACATGGGCGTGGTCCCGCCGCTGCCCGGCTTCAACCAGGGGCTGAAGGACCTGTCCGCCGAGAACGGCGCCCTGTACATCTCCGACGAGGTCATGACCGGCTTCCGCACCTCGAAGGCCGGATGGTACGGCGTCGACGGGGTCGTGCCGGACCTGATGACCTTCGGCAAGGTCATGGGCGGCGGCTTCCCGGCCGCCGCGTTCGGCGGCCGTGCCGATGTGATGGGCCATCTCGCCCCGGCCGGGCCGGTCTACCAGGCGGGCACCCTCTCCGGGAACCCGGTCGCCACCGCCGCCGGCCTCGCCCAGCTGCGGCTCCTCGACGACGCGGCGTACGAGAAGGTCGACACGGCCTCCCGGCGGATCCAGGCCCTCGTCACCGAGGCGCTCACCAAGGAGGGCGTGGCGCACCGGCTCCAGACCGCGAGCAACATGTTCTCGGTCTTCTTCACCGCGCACGAGGTGCGTGATTACGACGATGCCCGGAAGCAGGAAGCGTTCCGCTTCAACGCCTTCTTCCATTCGATGCTGTCGCAGGGCGTGTACCTCCCGCCGTCCGCCTTCGAGTCCTGGTTCGTTTCGGCCGCCCATGACGACGCCGCGATCGAGCGGATCGCCGCGGCGCTCCCGGCCGCCGCCCGCGCCGCCGCGGAGGCCGCCGCATGAGCAGCATGGACATCCATACGGATATGACCGTGGTTCATCTCATGCGCCACGGAGAAGTCCACAACCCGGACGGTGTGCTCTACGGCCGCAAGCCGGGCTACCACCTCTCCGAACTGGGCCGGCAGATGGCCGACCGGGTGGCCGAGCACCTGGCGGACCGGGACATCACCCATGTGGTCGCCTCCCCGCTGGAGCGGGCGCAGGAGACCGCGGCGCCGGTCGCCAAGTCGCACGGTCTGACCCTGGACACCGACGAGCGGCTGATCGAGGCCGCGAACGTCTTCGAGGGCAAGACCTTCGGCGTCGGCGACGGCGCGCTGCGCAAGCCGGGCAACTGGAAGCACCTCACCAATCCGTTCCGGCCGTCCTGGGGCGAGCCCTACCTGGAGCAGGTGGACCGGATGATGGCGGCGCTGGAGTCGGCCCGCGACGCAGCCCGCGGCCATGAGGCGGTCCTCGTCAGCCATCAGCTGCCGATCTGGACGGTGCGCAGCCATGTGGAGCGCCGCCGCCTCTGGCACGACCCGCGCCGCAGGCAGTGCACGCTCGCCTCGCTCACCAGTTTCACCTTCCACGGCGACGCGATCGTTTCCGTGGGCTACTCCGAGCCTGCCCGTGATCTCGTACCGGCCCATCTGCTCGCCGGTGCCAAACCCGTGAAGGGAAAGTCAAAAGCCTTTGGTGCGTAGCGATCCGGTCACCTGACGCATTCGCGCGGGGGTCCAGGGAACCCTCCGGGGCGGCACGTCATCTAACCCTTTTGTACGGGGGTTGCACGGCACCGCACACGGGACGGGGACAGCATGCGCGAGATCAGCCGAAGGGGCCTGCTCGGGGCCGGGCTCGGGACCGCGGCGGCGATGGGGATCGCCGGCTGCGGACTGGGCTCCGGGTCCGGTGACGGGAACGACGGGAAGGGCGGCGCGGGACAGCCCGGGGGAGCAGGGGGTGACGGCACGTCATCCCCGTCCCCCGACAAGTCCGCCCGCCCTATAGGCGACGGCTCGACCGCCGACACCGGGAAGCAGCCGAACCAGCCCGACAAGCCCGTACCGCTCCAGCCGGGCCAGACCCCGCCGCAGTTCGTGGTGTTCTCCTGGGACGGTGCGGGTGAGGTCGGTAACGGCCTGTTCCCACGTTTCCTGAAGCTCGCGCAGGACCACGACGCGGCGATGACCTTCTTCCTCTCGGGGATCTATCTGCTGCCCGAGTCGAAGAAAACCCTCTACAGGCCGCCGAACAACCCGGTCGGCGCGTCCGATATCGGCTATCTCAGCGACGACCACGTCAAGGAGACCCTGAAGTACGTCCGACAGGCCTGGCTCGACGGGCACGAGATAGGCACGCACTTCAACGGGCACTTCTGCGGCGGCTCCGGCTCGGTCGGGAACTGGACGCCCGCGCAGTGGCAGAACGAGATCGACCAGGCCGTGTCCTTCGTCACCGAATGGAGGACGAACAGCGGCTGGAAGGACATCGACCCCCTGCCCTTCGACTACCGCAAGGAACTCGTCGGCGCTCGCACCCCCTGCCTCCTCGGCCAGGACAATCTGCTGCCCACCGCGAAGAAACTCGGTTGGCGATACGACGCCAGCTCGCCCGGCGGGCGTCAGCAGTGGCCGGAGAAGCGGGGCGGGGTCTGGGACCTGCCGCTCCAGGCAGTGCCCTTCCCAGGGCACACCTTCGAGGTGCTCTCGATGGACTACAACATCCTCGCCAACCAGTCGCAGAATTCCACCAAGGGGAATCCGGAACGCTATCCGGGCTGGCGCAAGCAGGCCACCGAGGCCTACGTCAACGGATTCAAGCGCGCCTACGAGTCGAATCGCGCGCCGTTCTTCATCGGAAACCACTTCGAACAGTGGAACGGCGGCATCTACATGGACGCCGTCGAAGAGGCGCTCAAGGCGATGGCGGGAAAGAAGGACGTGCGTCTGGTGTCGTTCCGGCAGTTCTGCGACTGGCTGGACGTCCAGGACCCGAAGATCCTCACCAGGCTGCGGAGCCTGGAAGTCGGCCAAGCCCCGGCAGGGGGCTGGAAGACCTTCCTGAAAGCCACCGCGTAAGAGCCTGCGGGAGTGTGCTTAAGCGCCCTTGACAAGGGGCGTTGCGGGCACCGAGGGGGGCGCGGAAGATCCCCTGAACGCCCATGCGAAACTTTTCACATGAGCCTTGTCCGCGCCCCTCGACGCACCCTTCTCGCCGCCGGAGCAGGCGCCCTCGCCGCCGTGCTCACGCTGTCGGCGTGCAGCGGCGACCTGAACGGAAAGTCCGGTGGCGGTGACGACACGAACTTCGTGACCGGCACCGGCGGGATCTCCACCGTCCCGAAGGGCAAGCGGACGGCGGCGCCCGCGCTGACCGGCGAGGACCTCGCCGGAGAGCCGCTCGCCCTGGAGGACTACAAGGGCAAGATCACCGTGATCAACACCTGGGGATCCTGGTGCTCGCCCTGCCGCGGCGAGGCGGAGTACCTGGAGAAGGTCGCCAAGGAGACCAAGGGCCAAGGCGTCGAGTTCGTCGGCATCAACACCCGGGACGACGAGACCGGCCCCGCACGCGCCTTCGAAGAGGAATTCGGGGTCACCTACCCCAGCTTCCACGACCCCGACGGCAGGCTGATCCTGGAATTCCCCAAGGGCACGCTCAGTCCGCAGGCCATTCCGACCACGATCGTCCTCGACAGGGAGGGGAAGATCGCCGCGCGCGCCCTGCGTCCCCTGGACGACGAGATGCTGCGCTCCATGATCGACCCGCTGGTCTCGGAGAAGTAGCGTGAACGAGACGGTCTACAGCGGTGCCCTGCTGCTCGCGCTGCCCATCGCCGTACTGGGAGGGCTGGTCTCCTTCTTCTCCCCCTGCGTGCTGCCGCTCGTTCCCGGCTACCTCTCCTACGTGACCGGAGTCACGGGCGCCGACCTCGGGGAGGCCAGGAAGGGCCGGATGGCCGCCGGCGCGTTGCTGTTCGTGCTCGGCTTCACCGCAGTCTTCGTCTCCGGTGGGGCGCTGTTCGGCTACTTCGGCCACACCCTTCAGTCATACCGTCAGACCCTCACCACCGTCCTCGGTGTGCTGATGATCCTCATGGGGATCTTCTTCATGGGTCTGATGCCCTTCATCACCCAGCGCGAGTTCCGCTTCCACAGGCGTCCCGCGACGGGCCTGGTCGGGGCGCCGCTCCTGGGTGTGCTGTTCGGCGTCGGCTGGGCCCCGTGCATCGGCCCCACCCTCGCCTCGGTGACCGCGCTCGCGGCGGAACAAGGCAGCGCGGGCCGCGGGGCGCTGCTGACGGTCGCGTACTGCCTCGGGCTGGGGCTGCCGTTCATCCTCGCCGCGGTCGCCTTCCGCAAGGCGCTCGGTGCGTTCGCCTGGGTGAAGCGGCACTATGCCTGGGTGATGCGGATCGGCGGCGGGATGATGATCGTGACCGGTCTGCTGCTGCTGACAGGTGCGTGGGACACCCTGGTGCAGGAAATGCAGGGCTGGTCCGAAGGCTTCCAGGTGGGGATCTGATCGATGAGCAAGACCGACACGACCGGCGAGAGCACCACCGGTCCGCAGGTCCCCGAGCAGGGGGCGCCCGACGTGCCCGAGCAGGAGGCTCGCGAGCAGGGGGCGGCCGAGCAGGGTGACCCCGGCGATCTCGGCAAGGCCGCTGAGCAGCTCTCCACAGCCCCCCAGGAACGTGCCGTGCCCGGCTCCTTCGGCGGCCCGCGCACGCCGGGCGCCGCCGGTGCCATCGCCTGGACCTGCCGCGAGACCTTCGGGTGGGTGCGCTGGTTCTGGCGGCAGCTCACCTCGATGAGGATCGCGCTGATCCTGCTCTTCCTGCTCTCGCTCGGCGCCATCCCCGGCTCCCTCATCCCGCAGAGCAACGCGAACGAGCTGAAGGTCCGCACCTGGAAGGAAGCCCACGAGTTCTGGGCGCCGGTCTTCGACAGGCTCCAGCTCTTCGACGTGTACAGCTCGGTGTGGTTCTCCGCGATCTACATCCTGCTGTTCGTGTCGCTCATCGGCTGCATCGTGCCGCGCACCTGGCAGTTCGTCGGTCAGCTCCGCAGCCGCCCGCCGGGTGCCCCCAAGCGGCTCACCCGGCTCCCGGCCCACACGACCTGGCGCACCGACGCCGACCCGGAGGCGGTCCGCGAGGCCGCGCTCACGCTGCTGAAGAAGCGCCGCTTCCGCGCCCACATCGCGGGTGACGCGGTCGCCGCGGAGAAGGGCTATCTGCGCGAGGTCGGCAACCTCATCTTCCATGTGTCGCTGATCGTCATGCTGGTGGCCTTCGCCGTCGGACAGCTGTTCAAGTCCGAGGGCGGCAAACTGATCACCGAGGGCAGGGGCTTCTCCAACACCCTCACCCAGTACGACGACTTCCGGTCCGGCACGCTGTTCGACGTGGACGAGCTGGTCCCGTTCAGCTTCACCCTGGACCGGTTCACGGGCACGTACGAGCCCAAGGGGCCGCAGCGGGGCACGCCGCGCACCTTCGAGGCGGCCGTGACCTACACCGAGGGTGTCGGTGACGAGGAGCGCAAGCGCATCATCCGGGTCAACGAGCCCCTGGAGATCGACGGCGCCAAGGTCTATCTGCTGTCCCACGGCTACGCCCCCGTGGTGACCGTCCGGGACGGCAAGGGCAAGCAGGTGTACCGGGGCGCCGTACCCCTGCTGCCGGTCGACAGCAATGTCACGTCCACCGGCGTCATCAAGGTGCGGGACGGCTACCGGGACGCCAAGGGCAAGAAGGAGCAGCTGGGGTTCCCGGCGTTCTTCGTGCCGACGTACGCGGGCAAGGGCAAGGGCCAGATGTTCTCCCAGTTCCCGGCGCTGGTGTTCCCGGCGCTGAACCTGGGCGCGTACCACGGTGATCTGGGCGGCAACGGCGGAGCGCCGCAGAACGTGTACCAGCTGGACACCAACCGCATGACGCCCTTCAAGAACGCCCAGGGCGATGTGTTCAAGCAGACGCTGCTGCCCGGCGAGACGATGAAGCTGCCGAACGGAGCCGGCTCGATCACCTTCGAGAAGGAGATCAAGGAGTGGGCCAGCTTCCAGATCTCCCAGCAGCCCGGCAACGGCCTCGCCCTCGCGGGCGCCGTCGCCGCGATCGCCGGACTCGTCGGCTCGCTGTTCATCCAGCGGCGCCGGGTGTGGGTGCGTGCCGTGCGGGACGACTCCGGCACGGGGCTGACCGTCATCGAGATGGCGGGACTCGGCCGCACCGAGTCGGCGAAGCTGCCGGAGGAGCTGGCGGAGCTCGCCGCGTTGCTACACACTCAGGCGCCGACCGCAGCCGGGCCCGCCGAACCCGGGCCCGCTGCGACCGACGCCGGGCCTCCGCCTGCCGAGGCCGACGCCGAGCCCGAGGCCGAACCCCAAGCCGAAGCCGAAGCCAAGCCTGCCGAAGGGGCTGACAAGTGACGCTTGCCGCCGCGACCAACGAGAGCCTCGCGGAGTTCAGCAACGGGCTGATCTACTCCTCGATGGCCGTCTACACACTGGCCTTCCTCGCGCACATCGCCGAGTGGGTCTTCGGCAGCCGCAGCAAGGTCGGCCGTACCGCCGCCGCGCTGACCGCCCCCCGGGCGGCAGCCGCCGCACCCGCGGTCCACGTCGCCCAGCAGGGCGGCGGCACCACCGTCCTGGAGCGCCCCAAGGTCGTCACCCGTACGACGGCCGGACAGCGCGACGTCCCGGACGGCCCCGGCGCCGCCGGCGGCACCGTCCAGGGCGACCTCTACGGACGGATCGCGGTCTCGCTGACGGTCCTCGCCTTCCTGGTCGAAGCGGTCGGTGTGACCACCCGCGCGCTGTCGGTGCAGCGGGCCCCCTGGGGCAACATGTACGAGTTCTCCACCACCTTCTCCACGGTGGCGGTGGCCGCGTACCTCGGCTTCCTGCTCGCGAGGAAGAACGTCCGCTGGATCGGGCTTCCGCTGGTGACCACGGTCCTGCTCGACCTCGGCATCGCCGTCACCTGGCTCTACACCGAGAGCGACCAGCTCGTCCCGGCGCTCCACTCGTACTGGCTGTGGATCCACGTCTCGACCGCGATCTTCTGCGGCGCGGTCTTCTACCTGGGCTTCGTCGCGACGCTGCTCTACCTCTTCCGCGACACCTACGAGAACAAGCTGGCGACCGGCGGCAACCCGGGCTCCTTCGCCCGCTCGGTGCTGGAGCGGCTGCCGTCGGCGGCGAGCCTGGACAAGTTCGCGTACCGCGTGAACGCGGCGGTCTTCCCGCTGTGGACCTTCACGATCATCGCCGGGGCGATCTGGGCCGGCGACGCCTGGGGCCGCTACTGGGGCTGGGACGCCAAGGAGGTCTGGTCGTTCATCACCTGGGTGGCGTACGCGGCGTATCTGCACGCCCGTGCCACCGCCGGCTGGAAGGGCCGCAAGGCCGCGTACGTCGCGCTGATCGCCTTCGCCTGCTTCCTCTTCAACTACTACGGCGTCAACCTGTTCGTGAACAGCCTCCACGGCTACGCGGGCGTCTGACGACCCCCCGGGGCCGGGTGCGCGGCGCTCGGATCCCGTCGATCCCGGCGGTCCTGTCGGGTCCGGCGGTCGGCCGGGTGGGCGACACGCGGTAGCGGCCACGGGCCGCGCGGGCGACGCTGGTGCCATGAGCGAACCGATCCCTCATGGCACCAGCGACACCCGCGAAGGCGACGACGGCACCACGACACACATCCTGCACTTCGTGCTGCGGCTGCCCCACCCCGTCGTACGGGTCTGGGCGGCCGTGGCGACCCCGGAGGGCCTGCCGCAGTGGCTGGCGGCCGCCGATCCGCTGGAGACGCACCTGGGTGGCGGGGTGACGCTCCGCTGGCTGAACGCCCCCGAGGGCGCGAAGGGTACGGTCGCCACGGGACGCGTGACCGCCTGGGACATGGAGTCCGTCGCCGAGTACACCGTCGAACCGCACGGCCGGATCCGCTTCCACATGGAACCGGCGCCCGCGGACTCCCTGGCGACCGTGCTGCGCTTCACCAACGAGTTCACCGGGCCCGACGAGCAGCGCCTCGACAACCTGGCCGGCTGGCACCAGCACTTCGAGTACCTCGAGCGGGCGCTCGACGGCCATCCCGCCGACTGGGGCAGCTGGACCCCGGACCGCTTCGGCGAGCTGCGCGCCGAGTACGTCAGCCGGCCGTGATCGCGTCCAGCTGGGCCCGCAGATAGGCGTGGGAGTCGATGCCACGGACATCCGTGCCCGGGTCGCACTCGTAGAAGTACACGAGCGACATCAGCTCCTCCGCGGGTACGTCGGCGGGCGGAGGCAGCACCCGGTGGCGTCCCGAACACCAGCGGCCGTCCGTCCAGCGGGCCATCAGATCCCCGATGTTGACGGTCAGCGAACCGGGCACCCAGGGGGCGTCCTGCCACCCGCCCCCGTCCGTGAACACCTGGAGCCCGCCCTTGCCGGCCTGCCGGTCGAGCACGGTGACCGTGCCGAAGTCGGTGTGCGGACCGATTCGGAACTGGCCCGCTTCCGGCTCCCCGACGGTGTCCCGGCCCGGATACCAGTTGATGTTGAAGCCATAGGTCGGATGGCCGGTGTGCCGGGTGAAGAAGTCCCCGGGACCGCCGAGCGCGGCACCGAGCAGTCCGAGCAGCCGGTCCGACAGCTCCCGCATCTGCCGCAGATACGCCTCCACGGCCGGCCTGAGCGCGGGTACCTCGCGCGGCCAGGTGTTGGGCAGGAACCACTCGGCGTCCACCGCGGGCACCCCGGTCGGCTCGTCCGCCGCGAAGGACAGCGATTCCTTGAGGTCGGGCGGCGTCTCCGTGCCCTCGGCATAGGCGTTGGCCTCCGCACCAGGACCGAGCCAGCCGCGAGCGCCGACCTTCACCGCGTACGGCTCCTTCGCCGCCGGCGGCAGCCGGAAGAAGCCGCGCGCCAGCTCCCGGATCCGACCGGCCAGCGCCGCGTCCACACCGTGGTGGGTGACGAGCAGGAAGCCCGCGGTGCGCAGGGCGGCGTCGACGGCGGCGGCGGTCCTGGCGCGGGCCGCCGGGTCCCCGGAGAGCCATGGCTCCAGGTCGATGACCGGGATCACTTCATCGGTGCGGTCAGCTGTCATGCGTCATCGCCGATGTCCTCGCTCCACAGCTCGGGGTGCGTGCCGATGAACTCGCGCATCAGGGCCGTACAGGCCGGATCGTTCAGCACCGTCACCTCTACCCCGTGCGCGGCGAGCCAGCCCTGGGCACCGGGGAAGGTCTCCGCCTCGCCGACCACGACCCGCGAGATCCCGAACTGCCGGACGAGGCCCGCGCAGTACCAGCAGGGGGAGAGCGTGGTGACCATCGTCGTGCCGCGGTACGAGCGCCGCCGCCCCGCCGCGCGGAACGCGGCGGTCTCCGCGTGCAGCGAGGGATCACCGTCCTGGACGCGGCGGTTGCGCCCGCGCCCGAGGAGGTCGCCGTCCGGGCCGTAGAGGGCCGCGCCGATCGGGATGCCGCCTTCGGCGAGCCCCGTACGGGCCTCGCCGAGCGCGGTGGCCAGCCAGTGCCGTGCCTGCTCCGGGTCCATGCCCCCACTGTCCCGTGCGGGGCGCGCCGGGCGCGAGAGCGACGCGGATTCAGGTGGTCAGGTGGTCAGGCGATCCAGCGGTCACTGGGATCCGGCGGTCAGGCCTGGCCACCGCCGGACTCGCCGCCGTCCCGCCTGCGCTCCTGCTCGTGAGCGCTCTCCTCGCCCCGTTCCCGGTCCTGCTCCTCATCATCATCGCGCCCCCGGTCCCGCTCCTGGTCCTGCTCGCGGTCCTTCGCCTCGCGGTTCTCGTCGCCGAGCGACTTCAGGAACTCCGGGTTGTCGTCCGGAGCCACCCAACCACCGCGCTGTGCGGGCCGACGCGCCGACCGGTCCTTGCCCGCGATCAGCCACGAGATCGAACCGACGAGCGGGAAGAGCAGCACGAGGATCGCCCAGAGCGGTTTGGGGATGTACCTGATCTCCTTCTCGTCCGTGGAGATGCAGTCGATGAAGGCGTAGACGCTGAGCGCCAGCGGCACCAAGAACATCAGCACCCGAAGCATTGGCAGCCCCCTGCGTGCGGAGATCGGGGCCGTACGAGCGGCCCCCGTGACGGTTCCAGCCTAGCGAGTGGCAGATACTGGACGGCATGGCTTACGACGATCTTCGCTCGCTGCTGCGCGCACTCGAGCGCGAGGGCGACCTCAAGCGCATCAAGGCCGAAGTCGACCCCTATCTGGAAGTCGGGGAGATCGTCGACCGGGTCCAGAAGTCCGGCGGCCCCGCCCTGCTCTTCGAGAACGTGCGCGGCTCCGCCATGCCGCTGGCGATGAACGTGTACGGGACGGACCGCCGCCTCCTCAAGGCGCTGGGCCTGAAGTCGTACGACGACATCAGCGGGAAGATCGGCGGGCTGCTGAAGCCCGAGCTGCCGCACGGGTTCATGGGGGTGCGCGAGGCGTTCGGGAAGCTCGGCGCCATGACCCACGTACCGCCGAAGAAGGTCAAGGACGCGCCGGTGCAGGAGGTCGTGCTGCGCGGTGACGAGGTCGATCTGGAGCAGCTGCCCGCGCTGTTCACCTGGCCCGAGGACGGCGGCTCCTTCTTCAACCTGGGCCTGACCCACACCAAGGACCCCGAGACCGGGATCCGCAATCTCGGGCTCTACCGCCTCCAGCGCCACGACAAGCGCACCATCGGCATGCACTGGCAGATCCACAAGGACAGCCGCAACCACTACCAGGTGGCGGCACGGCGCGGCGAGAAGCTGCCGGTCGCGATCGCCTTCGGCTGCCCGCCCGCCGTGACCTACGCCTCGACGGCCCCGCTGCCCGGCGACATCGACGAGTACCTCTTCGCGGGCTTCCTCCAGGGCAAGCGGATCGAGATGGTCGACTGCAAGACGGTCCCGCTCCAGGTCCCGGCCAACGCCGAGGTCGTCATCGAGGGCTGGCTCGAACCCGGGGAGATGCTTCCCGAGGGCCCGTTCGGCGACCACACCGGCTTCTACACCCCGCAGGAGCCCTTCCCGGCGCTGACCATCGACTGTGTGACGATGCGGCGGCGCCCGCTGCTCCAGTCGATCGTGGTCGGCCGCCCGCCGACCGAGGACGGCCCGCTGGGCCGGGCGACCGAGCGCTTCTTCCTGCCGCTCCTGAAGATCATCGTGCCGGACATCGTGGACTACCACCTGCCCGAATCGGGCGGCTTCCACAACTGCGCGATCGTCTCGATCGACAAGAAGTACCCGAAGCACGCCCAGAAGGTGATGCACGCCATCTGGGGCGCGCACATGATGTCGCTGACCAAGCTGATCGTGGTCGTGGACTCCGACTGCGACGTCCACGACCTGCACGAGGTGTCCTGGCGGGCCCTCGGCAACACGGACTACGCCCGCGACCTGACGGTCGTGGAGGGCCCGGTGGACCATCTGGACCACTCCTCGTACCAGCAGTTCTGGGGCGGCAAGGCGGGCATCGACGCGACGAGGAAGTGGCCCGAGGAGGGCTACACCCGGGACGGGGGCTGGCCTGAGATGGTGCTCTCCGACCCGGACACGGCGGCGCTGGTCGACCGCCGCTGGAAGGAGTACGGCCTGTGAGCGCTTCGGCCGCGGCGGTTCCGGGTCCTGGCCGCACCAAGGCGTTCCTGCGCCTGGTGATGATCGAGCACTCCGTCTTCGCACTGCCCTTCGCGTACATCGCCGCGCTGACGGCGATGTTCCAGCTCGACGGGCGCATCGACTGGGTGACGCTGCTGCTGGTCACCGTGTGCATGGTGGGCCTGCGGACCTTCGCGATGGCCTGCAACCGGATCATCGACCGTGAGATCGACGCCCGTAACCCCCGCACGGCGAACCGTGAACTGGTCACGGGCGCCGTGTCGGTGCGGTCCGCCTGGACCGGCGCGGGCATCGCCCTGGTGGTGTTCCTGGGCGCCGCCGCCCTGCTCAACCCGCTCTGCCTGGCGCTCGCGCCGCTCGCGGTGATCCCGATGGTGGTCTACCCGTACGGGAAGCGGTTCACGAACTTCCCGCACGCCATCCTCGGCCTCGCCCAGGCCATAGGGCCGGTCGGGGCGTGGCTCGCGGTCACCGGCTCCTGGTCCTGGGACCCGGTGATCCTCGGCCTCGCGGTCGGTGTCTGGATCGGCGGCTTCGACCTGATCTTCGCCTGCCAGGACGTCCAGGCCGACCGCGCCCACGGCGTGAAGTCGTTCCCGGCCCGCTTCGGCATCCCGGCGGCGCTGTGGGGGGCGCGGGTCTGCCACGCCGTGACCACGGGTCTGCTGGTCTGGTACGCGCTGGCGACCGGCGCCGGGCTGTTCTTCTGGGCCGGACTGGTGGTCGTCGCGGTGGCGTTCGTCTACGAGCACACGATCGTGACGCCGCACGACCTGTCACGGCTGAACCGGGCGTTCTTCACCGTCAACGGGTTCATCGGGATTGCCCTGTTCGTGTGTGCGCTGATCGATCTGGTCGTTCGAGGTCTCACGCTGTAGCTACCGTGCGGCCTACCATCGAGTGCATGGACAGGGAGGCCGATGTGACCGTCACCGTCTCGGAGATCGACCGTCTGCACTCGCAGCTCAGCCGGCTTGAGGACATGTTCCCGGGCTACCGGACGGAGATTGTCGAGGGCGCCATCGTGATGAGTCCGGTGAAACCGCACCATAACGAGACAGTCTGTGAGGTGCGGAACGCGTTGAAGGCCCAGCTCTCAGAAGAGTGGGGCTGCATCATGGATGTCGCGGTTCCCTTCGATGACGAGAACGAGTTCTGCCCGGACCTCGCCGTCATCCCGAAGGCCGAGTCGGCGAAGAACCTCAGCGCCTACTCGCCCGATCTGATCGAGCTGGCCATCGAGGTGGTCTCCCCGGGCAGCATCCGCAACGACTACGAGATCAAGGACCGGGCGTACGCCCGGCGCGGTATCCCGCACTACTTGATCTTCGACCCGTACAAGGCGCACTGCGTGACCCACTGGAACCCGGGCCCGGACGGCTATCTGGGCCGGGACACACTGCCGTACGGCAAGACCGTCGTCGTGGAGACGGGCATCGGCAAGCTCTCCCTGGACACGGGCGGACTCCCGGTGGACCCGGGTGCTCCGGGATCGTCGCCTACGCCGTGAGCTCCGCGGCCCCTGCCCTCGTCCGCCGCCTGCGGAAGAGGAACGCCGCCGTCACCCCGCCCAGCAGCCCGAACAGGTGCGCCTGCCAGCTGACCCCGCTGTCGACGGGGAGCACGCCCCACAGGATCGAGCCGTAGAGAGCGGCCACCGCAAGACCGATCAGCACATCACGCACGCTGCGGTCCACGAAGCCTCGCGCCAGCACGTAGCCGAAGAGCCCGAAGACGACGCCCGAGGCGCCCAGGGTGACCGAGTCGGGCGGGGAGGTCAGCCAGACGCCGAGGCCCGAGGCCACGACGACGGTGAGGACGATCCCGGCGAAGCGGCCCGCGCCGGCCCCCAGCGCGGCGAGGAACCCGAGCACGAGCAGCGGCAGGCTGTTGGCGGCGACATGGCCGAAGCCGACGTGGAGGAACGCGGCGGGGACGATGTCGGCCAGCTCCGACGGTTCGCGTGGGGTCACCCCGTAGCTGTCGAGCGCATGGCCCGTCGCGAAGTCGGCGAGCTCGAGCACCCACAACAGGGCCACCCAGCAGAGCATCAGCACGGCGGCCATGGCGGCGCGGCCGGTCCAGGCCGGTCGCGTGGATCCTGCGGACCCCGCGGATCCCGGCGTTCCGGTGGGCATTACTGCCATAACGGCCCCCCTGCGCTTCCTGTGTCTCCCCTCGGAAACGTCCGGGGCACCTTACTCAGTTCCGCCACCACGTGGCCGGATAGGCTCGATCCCATGAATGACGCCAACCGCATCCCGTGGGTCGTCGGGGTCTCCGGAGCCTCGGGCACCCCGTACGCGGCAGCCGTGCTGCGAGGGCTGCTCGACGCGGGCGAGAGCGTGGATCTGGTGGTGTCGCGCGCGTCGCGGCTCACCCTCCTGGACGAGACGGGGATCGCCTTCCGTGACGCGCACTGGCAGGACGATCTGCGCGAGTGGCTGACCCGTGGGGCGGACGGCAAGCCCGGCACGTTCACGGTGGACGACGCGGCCGTGGCGGACGTACGCCACTGGGCGGCCGGGGACCTCGCGGCCGGGCCGTCCTCCGGGTCGTACCCGGTCAAGGGAATGCTGATCGTGCCAGCGTCCACGGCGTGCGTCGCGGGCGTGGCGCTCGGGCTCTCGAAGGACCTGCTCCAGCGCACGGCGAGCGTGACGCTGAAGGAGCGCCGCAAGCTGGTGGTCGCGCTGCGGGAGACCCCGCTGAACGGGCAGACCCTCAGGCATCTGGTGACGCTGGACGAGGCGGGCGCAGTGGTGCTGCCCGCCTCTCCGGCGTTCTACGCGGGCGCGACGCACATCCAGGATCTCGTGGACTTCGTCGCGGGGCGGGTGCTGGACGCGGCAGGGGTGCCGCACCGGCTGTACCGCCGTTGGGAAGGGGAACTGGGGGGTGCCCAGTCCCGAAGTGACTAGCCGGCCGGCTGAGGACTAGCGCTTCTTGGCCGCGCGGCGGGCGAGGCGGACCGAGTCCCGGTCGATGCGGTACGCAGCGGCAGGCTGGTGGGCACGCGAGCGGTTGGCCAGCTCCTGAAGCTGCCTCATGTGGGCGTGGGCCATCTCGATCGTGTACACGGTGTGTGTCATCTCCTGTATAGATCGTTTTTGATCGTTTGAAAGATTCACAGGGTGTCGGCCCTGTGTGCCTTAGATTCTACACGTAAACTTGCGGTATCGCTGAATAATGGAAGGCTCAGGCATATGGACGCCGTGGATAGGCAGCTCATCCAGGCTCTGCGCGAGAACGGCAGGGCTTCGTACGCCGAGCTCGGCCGGCTCGTGGGACTCTCCGGTCCCTCCGTCACCGACCGCATCAACCGCCTGGAGGCGGCCGGAGTCATCACCGGCTACCGGGCGACCGTCGACGCCGCACTGCTCGGCCTCGGCGTCACCGCGCTCGTCGGTATCTCGCTCTCGGACGCCGCCGACCACGAGGACGTGGCGCGCCGGCTGCGCGACCTCGCGGAGATCGAGGACTGCTGGTTCATCGCGGGCGACGACTCGTACATGCTCAAGGTCCGTGCCGGCGACGTCGACGGTCTGGAGAAGACCATCCGCCGGCTGTCCGGAACGAAGGGCGTCTCGCGTACGCGTACCACGATCGTGCTCTCCACGAAGTGGGAGAACCGGGTCGGGGAGCTGCCCGAGCAGCCCTAGGCGTAACGTGGGTGAGGCCTCCGGGGGTGGTCCGGGGGGCGTCCTTCAGGGGACGCATCAGGACTCAGGACTCGGCGACGAGGCCAGGACAAGTGGGAGGCGGCCGCATGGATGCGGGGCTCAAGCGCGAGCTGGAGGAGAAGGTCCGGACCGGCGAGCGGCTGAGCCGCGAGGACGGTATCGCCCTCTACGAGTCGGACGACCTGGCCTGGCTCGGTGGCCTCGCCCACGAGGTGCGCACGCGCAAGAACGGTGACGTGGTCCACTTCAACGTCAACCGCCACCTCAACATGACCAACGTGTGCACCGCGTCGTGCGCCTACTGCTCGTTCCAGCGCAAGCCGGGCGAGAAGGACGCGTACACCATGCGCATCGAGGAGGCCGTGCGCCTCGCCAGGACGATGGAGAGCGAGAACCTCACCGAGCTCCACATCGTCAACGGCCTCCACCCCAACCTGCCGTGGCGCTACTACCCCCGCTCGCTCAGCGAGCTGAAGAAGGCGCTGCCGAACGTCTCGCTGAAGGCCTTCACGGCCACCGAGATCCACCACTTCGAGACGATCTCGGGCCTGAGTGCGAGCGAGATCCTGGACGAGCTGATCGACGCCGGTCTGGAGTCGCTGACCGGCGGCGGCGCGGAGATCTTCGACTGGGAGGTCCGCCAGCACATCGTGGACCACCGCACCCACTGGGAGGACTGGTCCCGCATCCACCGCCTCGCGCACGAGAAGGGCCTCAAGACCCCGTGCACGATGCTGTACGGGCACATCGAGGAGTCCCGCCACCGCGTGGACCACGTGCTGCGGCTGCGGGAACTCCAGGACGAGACCGGCGGCTTCCAGGTCTTCATCCCCCTGCGCTACCAGCACGACTTCGTGGACGTGAAGGACGGCAAGGTCCGCAACACCCTCCAGGCGCGCACGACCATGGCGACCGGCGCCGAGGCGCTGAAGACCTTCGCCGTCTCCCGGCTGCTGTTCGACAACGTCCAGCACGTCAAGGTGTTCTGGGTGATGCACGGTGTGCAGACCGCCCAGCTCGCGCTCCAGCACGGTGCGGACGACATGGACGGCTCGGTGGTCGAGTACAAGATCACCCATGACGCCGACAACTACGGCACGCCGAACAAGCTCACCCGTGACGATCTGCTGGATCTGATCCGGGACGCCGGTTTCCGGCCGGTGGAGCGGAACACGCGCTACGAGATCATCCGCGAGTACCCGGGCCCGGACGAGGGCCGCCGCGAGTCGCCGCAGCCGATGCGGGTCTGAATCCTGTCGGGCGCCGGACTCCCCCGGGGACCGGCGCCCGCCCCTCGCGGCGCTGCGAGCAGGGTCACACACCCCCACAAGCGGGACACTCAGGGCCGGTTGTTACCGTCGACCGCATGGCCCTCTCCTTCCGGCTCGACCCGCCCATCGACCCCGCCCTGCGGGACGGTGTGCTCGCGCTCTGGACCGACGTGTCCAACGCGGGCGGCGCGGTCGGATTCGTGGCGCCGGTGACGGTGGAGGACATCAGGTACGAGTGGCTCAAGCACCTGACCGGACTGGCCGAAGGGCAGAAGCGGCTCCTCGTCGGGTACGACGAGGACGGGCGGCTCGCCGCCGCCGTGTTCCTCACCCACAACACGCACCGCCTGATGCGGCACTGGGTCTGGCTGTACACCGTGATGGTCCACCCGCGTCACCAGGGCAGGGGATACGGCCGCGACCTCCTCGACGCGGCGGCCGACGCTGCCCGTACCCTCGATGGCATCGAGGCCGTACGCCTCAGCTGCCGCGGTGGGATGGGACTGGAGAACTTCTACGCCTCCTGCGGCTACAAGGAGGTCGGACGGGTGCCGGGTGCGATTCGGGTCGCCGACGGCGACGACCGCGACGAGATCACGATGCTGCTCCCCCTGAACTGATCATCACCACTGATCACACAGAAAGGCCCCACCGCCGTGTCCGACAGCAAGATCAGCCCCGCACTCCGGTACACGCTGATGCGTCTCGGCATCTTCGCCGGCTGCTTCCTCGCCCTGTGGGGCCTCGTGTACCTGAGGGTCCTGCCGCGCGGACTCGGCGACTCCAACCTGCTGTGGGTGCTCGTACTCGCCGTGGTGATCTCGGCGCCGCTGAGCTTCGTGCTGCTGCGCAAGCAGCGCGAAGCGATGGCGGAGCAGATCGCGGTGAAGGTCGACCGGGCGAAGTCGCGCCTCGAGTCGAACCGTTCCCAGGAGGACGGCGCCGTGTAGCCGCGTAAGCTTCCTCACACCCAAGTCCTGTGCCCTGCGGCAGGAGCGTTCGCTCCTGCCGCAGGGCACAGGCGTGTTGGGCCCCGAACCAGCGGGCACTGTCTCAAAGAGATGCTTTGAGCTCCTCAAAGTTCAAGTGTTAACGTCATCGCATGACGACAGCAGTGCGCCTTCACGCAGCCATGAGCACCCCGCTCGTGGCGCGCCTGCATGTCGATCTCTGCCGCTGTATGTCCGCGGTCTGTTGCCGCTCCATCTGACCCGGCATCACAGCGGCGCAGCCCTGTTCCCCAGGCACGTGCGCCGCACCCCAGTCCCCCGTATTCACCCGATACGCCTCACCGGAGTGTGTCCGTGTCCGCGAACCCCGCGACGCCCACCCCTGCCCGCCGCCGCATACCCGGCATACCCTCGGTCCCGTTCTGGGCGCAGATCGTCACCGGTCTCGTCCTCGGGGCCCTGCTCGGCTGGCTCGCCCGCAGCCAGGACATCAGCTGGCTGCACACCACGCTCGGCCAGATCGGCGACATCTTCGTCCAGCTGCTGAAGCTGGCCGTCGCCCCGCTCGTCTTCTTCGCGATCCTGGTCTCGATCACCAACCTCCGCAAGGTCAACAACGCCGCCCGGCTGGCCGGCCGCACCCTGCTCTGGTTCATGATCACCTCGCTGATCGCCGTCGCGATCGGCCTCGCCATCGGCCTGCTCACCGACCCCGGCGCGGGCACCGGCCTCACCCCCAAGGACGGCGCGAAGCCCGACCACGCCGGCTCCTGGATCGACTTCCTGACCGGCATCGTCCCGACCGACGTCGTGACCCCCTTCACCGAGCTGAACGTCCTCCAGATCGTCTTCATGGCCGCCGTCGCCGGTATCGCGGCCCTCAAGCTCGGCGACCGCGCCAAGCCCGTGCTCGCCCTCAGCGAAGCCGTGCTGGAGCTGCTCCAGAAGGCCCTGTGGTGGGTCATCCGCCTCGCCCCGCTCGGCACCGTCGGCCTCATCGGCTACGCGATCGCCGACTACGGCTGGGACCTCATCGGCAAGTACGCCACCTTCACCGCCGACGTCTACATCGGCTGCGCCATCGTGCTGTTCGGCGTCTACCCGCTGCTCCTCGCGACGGTCGCCAAGCTCAACCCGCTCCAGTTCTACAAGGGCGCCTGGCCCGCCATCCAGCTGGCCTTCGTGTCCCGCTCCTCGGTCGGCACCATGCCGGTCACCCAGAAGTCCACCGAGCGCCTCGGCGTCCCGAAGGAGTACACCTCCTTCGCGGTCCCCTTCGGCGCGACCACCAAGATGGACGGCTGCGCCGCGATCTACCCGGCTCTGGCCGCGATCTTCATCGCCCAGATCTTCGACGTGCAGCTCGGTATCCAGGACTACCTCCTGATCGCCTTCGTCTCCGTCGTCGGCTCCGCCGCCACCGCCGGCCTCACCGGCGCCACGGTCATGCTGACCCTGACCCTCTCCACCCTGGGCCTGCCCCTTGAGGGCGTCGGCCTCCTCCTGGCCATCGACCCGGTCCTCGACATGATGCGCACCGCCACGAACGTCGCGGGCCAGGCCCTGGTCCCGGTCATCGTCGCGGCCCGCGAGAAGATCCTCGACCTGGACGCGTACAACTCCGCGTCGGCCTCCCCGGTCGACGAGCCCGAGCCGGAGCCGCGCGCCACCGACGAGCCGGGTGCGGTACCGGCGGTGGCGTAAGACCGCACCGCTTGCATGACGGGAGCGCCCCCGAGTCGACCGACTCGGGGGCGCTCTCTTGCATGGGGCGCTTGGGCCACGCGGTTTGGGTAGCTTCATGGTGTTGCCGCAGAACGGAGTTCGCCGTGTCGCAGAGCATCGAGGAGCACACCGGCGCCCGGATCGCCCGTGTCCGGAAGCAGCGCGGTCTGACGCAACAGGGGCTGGCGATGAGGGCCCATGTGTCCAAGTCGCTGCTCTCGAAGGCGGAATGCGGGCAGAAGCCCGCCTCTCCGGCTCTTGTGGCAGCGTGTGCCCGTGCGCTGGGCGTCTCCACGTCCGAGCTGCTCGGGCAGCCGTACGCCGAGGAACTGCGCCGGGACCGGATGGACGCGCTGATCCAGCCGATCCGTGAGGGGCTGGAGAACTGGGACATCCCGCTTGACTGGGAGACGGCTCCCCGTCCGGCTGTTCTGATCCGGGCTGATGTCCAGCGAGCCTTGGTACAACGGCGGCAGGCGCAGTACACGGACATGGTGCGCGACCTGTCTTCGCTGATCGAAGAGTCAGTGCAGGCCACACATGCCAGCGGAGGGGAAGAGCAGCGTTTGGCCTATGAGTGCCTGGCGGGGACGTTCCGTTGTGTGTTCACGGTCGCTTGGAACTTCGGCTACATCGATCTGGCGACCGTCGCGTTGGACCGTCTGGCATGGACCGCACCGCGCGCTGATGAGCCGGGACTGGCTGCCATGCACGCGTACTTGCGTGCCCAGACGACTATGTCGTCCGGCCGCTATGATGTGGGTATCCGTGTGATCGACCGCGCGCTGCGCGACCTCGACGGCCAGGAATCGCGCCGACCGGCAGGCGTTGATGCGATGCGGGGCGTGATGCAGCTGCGGGCTGCGGTGATCGCGGGCCGGATGAAGGACCGGGACCATGCGGACGCCCGGCTGGCCGAAGCCCGTACCCTCGCGCGGACCACGGGTGAGCTACCGGACTTCGGTGTTACATGGGGTCCGGTCAATGTCGGTGTACACGCGGTGGCCATCGCCTCCGAGATGGATGACTTCGGGCGCGCGATCGAACTCGCCGAGGACGTACTCATCCCGCGCGGCTGGACCCGCTCCCGGGCCGGCCACCACTGGATGGACCTGGGCAGGGCCCACGCCTGGGCAGGCCACCCGGCGCAGGCACTGGACTGTCTGCACAGGGCCCGGCTCACCGCCCCGCAGCAGACGCGCTACCACCCGACAGTGCGAGACACCGTGCTTGCCCTGAAGCGGCAGGAGAAGACGCGCGGCAACGCGCTGGCGCGATACGCGGAGTGGGTCGGGATATAGCAGGTTGAGCGCGAAGGGAGTTGCACCGAGAGGTGCAACTCCCTTCTGCCCGCGGTCGACAGGCTGAGGCCTCGTTAGGACCCCCGCGACCGGGGCTACGGTCCGGGGGCATGGCCAACGCTGACAAGGAGCGTCGACATGCCGAACTGCATCGCCCACGTTTTCGAGCCCCCGTGCCGTTATACCGGACCGTTTCACGGCGTCAACGCAGCAGAGGTCCGGGCATGGTGAACCCGACGACTCAGCTACGACTGCTTCCCTGGGCAGGGCGGGACGGCAAGCCGTGCTATCTCGCGGGTGATGGCGCGGGGTACCTGTCCCGGCTCGCGGACAACATGGAGTCGGCCCAGCTCGGCCTGGCCGGTGAACTCCTCCAGGAAGCCCAGCACGTCCTGGACACCCGTCAGTGGACCCCAGGAGAACTCCACCTGCTGGCGGTCCAGCTGACCGAGGCGCTGACCAATGTGCACCGGATCGCTACGAGCCGGGGCGGCCGCTTGGCTCCAGCGCCCCTACGAAGACCTCGACGCCATCGACGAGCTGGATGCTCCGGAACGCACACGGCTCGCCTAATCTGCGCCCTGCCGCACGGCACCCCGAGCGCGGCGCACTTCAGCCGGTGCTGCGTGCCTGCGTCCACAGCGACGCCACCACCACTACTTGTGCTCACGTCCGACTCCGTCAAAAGGTGCCATCAATGCCCGCGGACCGCGCTAGGCATCTTGGAGATCAGCGGGACGGACAACAGCTAAGGCAGCGAACCGCCGCCTTGCCCCGGCCCCACCCTTTCAACCTCAGCGTCAACTACTGCCGTCACGACACGCAGAAGCCCCGCCAGGACGCACCTGACGGGGCTTCATTTTTGCTGACGCGATCAGCTCTCCTTGCGAGAGATATCCCATGTCAGCGCTTCGCCTGATCTGACGGTTACCCACGCTGCGGGGAACTCCAGCAGGACACCACAGACCTCACGTATGGAATTACGGATATCCGAGGTTGAGATAATGATGTCGAGACCAGGACTCCCGATCTCTTCTATCTCCTCGAAAGCCCATGACTCAATGGGCCAGCACCATGCGGGCAGCGCCGGCCACCGACCGTCAGTGACCTTGAGGGTCCAGTCTGTGTCGCAAGACAAGAGAATGGAAGGACCTGCGTGAAATAGGAATTCCACAGCCTCGACTGATGCGGAATCCTGAGGGTCATCCGCAAGGTACTTAACGCCAAGCGCAGCTCGCACGCGCTGCCCTGCTCGCAGATTCGCTACTTTTCGCTCGGTCATTTCTTACACCCGCATGAGTAGGGACTCGCTTGCTCGAACCAGCCGTTTGGCTTACTCATAGGGAACATAGTGACGAACTGGCCATCACCCTTCGTCACTAGAAGATCGTTCCCTCTGCGGTAGAAGAAGTAGTCGCTCCCGCCGCCATTCTTCGGATTCCACGGACCTTGCCGCACCTCGTCATGCGACCCGCGAACCTCTGCGATTTTGTCACGGAAGCCCTGGCGAGCAGAGGCGTCACCCGGATTGAGGCCATAGTCCTGAGCGTGCTTGCCCCACTTCTTTCCGAACTGCCCCTCATCGATGGAAAACGCAGGACCACAGTTGCTGTTGTGAACGAGTACCGGCGCGGCCCCCGCCAGCACATAGTACGTGTGCAGGTCGTCCACGGTGAGGTTGTACGTGCGTGCGTGCTTGGTGTAGGCGTGGTTTCCCGTCACAGGGATGGTGGTGCCGGCATCCGTGAGGAGGGTCATTCCGGGCTTGAGGTCGCGTGCTTCGACCCAGCGCTTCTCGGAGGGGGACCAGAACGGGTGCTCGTGTGTGGCTGTGAGCTTCTCGCGACCTTGAGCTGTTGTGACGGTGAGCTCGTTGAAGTGCTTGTCGTCTTCGGTGACGATGAGCCGGGTTACCTCGCGCGGCCCCGATTCACCTGTCTCGGGGTCGGTGGCCTTGACTTCGTCACCAGGTCGGATGTCCTCGATGTCTTTGGTGGTGCCGTCGGCCATGAGGACGTCGGTTCCGGCGAGGAAACACTTGGCGCAGGGAAGTCTGCCCCGCATGGCCGCCGCCAGGACCAGTTCAAAGCCAGCATTCGAGCACACCAAGCACTTGTTGGCTGACTCGATCCCTTCGACATGCTTCCACTTGTCGTAGTGCTTGCTGAAAACCTCGCAGCCGGGGTCGAAGCTGTAGCTGCAACGGTCGCGGAAGTACAGCTCGGCGTTGAGTTGATAGCTCAGCGACTCGTTGTATGTTCCCCAGTACTCCATTTGCGAGATGGTCGGGTTCTCGCCATTCTTTCCCCAGAAGAGTTTTATGCCCTCAGCTGGCGGCATTCCAGGCTGGCCATTGCCAAGGTCGGTAATCGGGCCGCTGGAGCTGTCAGTGGGTGCGGTCCCGCCAGTTGCACCGGTACTGGATGCGTTGCTGGGGCGGGTGGGGCCCGCTGCCATGATCTCGTCAACCTCTTTGCCCTTGCACGGGTAGGTGCAGGAGCTTGTGCCGCCGCCGTGGTCGGGCATGAGACCAGTCGGGTCAGAGGCCGTGACGGGGGTGTTGTTGGCGTAGGCGTAGCCGTTCAGGGACTGGTGCTGGTCGAGGGCCAGGACCGGGTCGACGCTAATGAACTGGCCGATGGACGGGTCGTATTCGCGGGCGCCGATGTGAGTGAGGCCCGTGTTGTCGTCGGCCGGCTTGCCGAGGAAGGCCTTGTCGTCCGGCCAGGACTTCGGGGTGGTGCCCCGGGGGGAGCCGAACGGTGTGGTGTAGCGCTTGGTCACCGCGAAGGTGGTGGCATCAATAGCGAGGCTGGAGGTGCCGTGGTGGTCCCCGGCGAGGAGGGTCAGTTCGGTTTCGGTGCTGCCCTTGGTTCCGGTGCGCAGGGCGATGGTCTGGCCCGCCGCCGTGTAGTAGCGGGCACCGGTGAGGGTCTTGGTCGAGCCCTTGGTGGTGAGGCGGACCTCGTTGCCTCCGGGGAGGTAGAGGACCGTGTCGCCGTCACCCGTCGTGTTGCGGCGGATGAGCAGCTCGCCACTCGCGTCGTAGAGGTAGCTGGTGCCGGTAGCCGGCTTGCTCCCCGCTGCGGATTCCTTCGTGGAGACGAGGTCGCCCTCGCTGTTCCAGGTCAGTGTCTGCGTCGCCTGGGCGCCGGGGCGCTTGGTGGTGTTGCCGGAACTGTCGTAGGTGTAGGTCGCCGCCCTCGCGCCCGTGGTCGAGGCCAGAGGGTGGGGCTGGCCGTCGGTGGTGCCGTAGGCGTACGTGGTGGTCTTGTCACCCGATGACGTGTGCTGGGTCTCGGTCTTGCGCTGCCCCGAGTCCGTGTACGTGTAGCTGTGCCAGTAGGGCGCCGCGCCGGAGAGGTTGGCCGTGGTGCGGCCGTCGGCGCCGCAGTTGCGGAGCTTGGGGGTCCAGGATTCGGTCAGGCGGCGGTGGTCGTCGTACCTGAAGCACTGGTAGTCGGGCTTCGTTGTGCCGCCCAGCGTGGTCGCGTCGAAGATCGAGGTGACGTTTCCGGCGTCGTCCTGGTTGATCTTGAGCTCTTGCAGCATGTAGTCGTGGACGGTGTCGGTCACATAGGACCTGGTGAGCCGACGGGTCCCCGACTCGTAGTCGAAGCTGAGGAACGCCTGGTCGTCGGGGCCACGGCCGGTGGTGAGCTGGCGCAGGTCGCCGAGCTCGGAGTACAGGGCTCCCTGGAGGTAGTGGCTCTTGCCCTGCAACTGAACCTGCTGGCCTACCGAGTTGTACTTGTTGCCGACCCGCTCCGCCGGCAGTCCGGCGACAGCGGGGCTGCCCGTCTGCAAGAGCGTGCCGTCGAAGTTGTACGACTCGGAGAACGCGAGCTTCTGGGGGACGCCTGCGGTGACCAGCGGGTCGTCCGAAGGCAGAGTCAGCTCGTTCTCCTTGACCCTGTAGAGCGCGTCGTAGTCTGTGACCGTCTGGGTGTACGCCTTGCTGTTGGTCTGGTTGACGCCGTTCTCGTAGCGGACGGCCGAGTCCTGCTGGCCCTTGGCGAGGGTGTCGAAGGTCCAGGCGGCGAGTTTGGTCGCGTCAGACTTGGTGCCGTCCCACAGACCTGTCTTGCGACCGAGCACGTCGTACTCGGAGAGCAGCGTCTTGCCGCGGGCATCCCGGTTGCTGATCATCTGGTCGAGCACGTTGTACGTCGTCGTCGACGTGCCCGTGTCGGGGTCGTCGGAGCTGACCTGACGGCCGAACAGGTCGTATGTGTAGGACCACTTGGCCTTGTCGGGGCCGGTGACGGTGCTCTGCTTCCCGTCCGCGGTGTAGGTGTACTTGGTGCTGGTGTAGTCGCTGCCGGTCGGCTTGGTGCCGCCGTACTCACGGCGCTCGGTCGTCCTGCCCAGGGCGTCGGTGACCACAGCGGTCGCCTGGCCACCGGTCGGGGCCGTCGCGCTGACGGTGTCGCCGGTGTAGGTCGTCTCGACCGTCCAGAGCGCCACGTTCTTGGTCTTGGTCTCGGCCTTGACGGGCCGCCCCGCGCCGTCATAGGTCGTGTCGACCTGCATCGGTGCCTGGCCGCCGTCGGTGGCCTGGACATCACCGTTGGGCTCGTTCTTCTCGTCCCAGATGTCGGACTCCGCGGTAGCGGCGAGTCCTCGCTCGTCATAGAGCGTCTGGAAGATCACCCGGCCGCCGATGGGTGACGGCGCCTGGACCTGACGGAGGCGGAGCAGCGAGTCGTAGATCTCGTACGTCGTGATGTACGCCTGAGGGCTGACGCTGGTCGTGGAGACCCAGGACCAGTCGTTCTCCTTGGCCGTGACGTGGTAGGCGTAGCTGTAGCTGGGGGTGTCGTAGACCTCCCTGAGACGGTTGGGCAGCCAGACCTTGGTGACACGGCCGAGGCTGTCGTACTCGCTCTGGGACTCCTCGCCGTTGGGGTCAGTTGTCTTGAGGGAGGAGCCAGTGGCGAAGTCCAGCAGCGTCGTGCCGGTGTGCCCCTTGGCGTTGGTGACCGTCGAGCTGGTCAACGGGCCGCTGGCCGTGGGGGAGTAGGTGGTCTTCGCGGTGGTGGTGCCGTTGGTGTCCTTGACCGTGAGGGGACGTCCGAGAGCGTCGAAGCTCGTGGTGGCGACGGTCTGCCAGATCGGCTTGCCGTCGGTGCCGTAGCCCGAGGCGCGTCCTGTCCAGAGCGGTTCGCCCTTGGTGGGCTTCTGGGACTCGCTCCAGGTGGTCGTGTCGTATGCCGCGGCGGTGTCGGAAATGACATCGCCCGCAGACTTGGAGTCCGCCGGAAGGTCCAGCTTGTCATCGGTCAGCGTGCAGGGATTCGCCACCGGGTTCGACTTGGGGTTGGCGGTGACCCTGGTGCGTGCGACAAGGCTGTTGATCCCGGCCGCTTGATTGCGGGCGTACCAGGTGTGAGTGCAGGTCTCGTCGCCGAGCGTTGCGTTGTCACCCTTGTCCAGGACGGTCTCGGCCATGCCGTGGTCGTCGTAAGTGGTCACCACGGAGCGGACGCGGTCGACGGCCGTGCCACTGGTGGTGATGCTGGTACGGGCATGGCTGGCGCCGGTGCGGACGTAGTAGGCCTCGGTGTCGGCGTACGACTTGTGCTGAGTGGCGGTGCGCCGGGACCAGGGGTCGTTGACGGTGCCGCCGACTTCCTGGGAACCGTTGTACGTGACGGACTCGCGGGTGAAGCCGGCGTACTGGCCGGAGTCGGTGATCTGCGGGGCCTTGATGCCGGTGACCGTCGCGCTCTTGCGCGCGTCCGGGTCGAGCTTCTTGCCCGTGGAATCGAGGACACGGTCGCCGTTCATGCCCTGCATGTAGACGCCGACCGTCTTGGACTGGGTCTTGCCGGGGAGACCGGTGAGGTGGGTGACCTTCTTGAAGCCGCGCCAGACCGACCAGGTGCGCTCCTTCTCCTTGGTCAGCGGGTCCTCGTTGTAGTGCCAGGCGGGACCGGAGTAGGAGTAGGTGTGCTCGACCGCGGCCGAGCCGCCCTGGGGGTCACTCGTGGAGACGCTCAGGACGGGGTACTTGTGGAACCAGTCGAGGATCGGTTCCTTGGCACCGTTCGGCGACCAGTAGACGGGGTAGCACCGACGGGTGTTCTCGTCGGGCCTCGGCTTGGACTGTGCGGCGAGGCAGTCGGCCGCCATGTACGTGACGGTCGTCTTGGCGCCCGTCTCGGAGGTGATGTTCCTGAGGCGGGGCTTGTCCAGGGTGATGATGTCGTCGTTCTTGCCGTCGACGCGGTTCGGCCGCGCCTCGTAGTCGAACGTGACCGGGGGCAGGGTCAGATCGGTGCCGTGCTTGCCGGTGTACCGGATCTGCTTGAGCCACAGGGCCTGATCGTGTGAGTCGCCCGTGTCGCCCGGGTCGTAGTAGTCCTGCACAAGAGCCCAGGAGCCCACCGACGCGTAGCCGGGCGTGGTGGCGGCCGCGTCCCATGCCTGGGTCGCTATGCCGGTCATCCGCTTGCGGGTGTAGAAGGTGGGGCTGACGCTGCCCGTGCACTTGCGGTCTTCCTTGCACTCAGCGTCGAAGGGTACGTCAGGCCAGTTGTTGCGGGTGTCGTCGGTCAGCGACCCGCAGTCCTCCAGGCAACGCTCGCTGTACGAGAAGACGACCTTGTTCGACGCGGCCGGCTTGGCGGAGAACAGCGCGCCGGCTCGCTGGCCGTAGCGGATCTCTTCGAGGTAGCCGCCTCGGGTGTAGGCGGTGCCGTTGTTGTCGTCGCCGAGGGTGTCGTAGTGGTTGGTCTCGGCGGTGTACCAGTACGACATGGCATTGCCGCGGGTGTCCTCGACGTAGTCGAGGTTCCACCGCCATGCCTGCTTCTTGGAGCGCTCGGAGAACCGGTCGCCCGAGGAGTAGCCGGGCTCGTCCGCGTCGTCGCCGAAGACCGGCACGGTCCAAACGGAGTTGGTGCGGTCGCTGTCGCCCGCTCCCGGAAGCTTGTTCAGGCCGAACTCGTACCTGGTGCCGTCACCGGTGACGACGGTCCAGCGCTCGCCGTCGTCGTCACCGTTGTCCCCTCCGGTGGACCGGGTGACGGTCGAGGCATCGTCGTTCTTCAGCCGCCACTTGCCCGTGGTGTCGTCCTTGACGAGCTCGGAGGCCCTGCCATTGAGGACGAGGGAGGCGTTCTCGTACTTCCAGCACAGGTCGTGCTTGTCCGACTGCCCGTCGTCGTCGCACGAGCCGTACTTGCGCTCGATGTACGAGGAGGTGATGTCGAAGCCCTCGGCGATCACCGTGCCCTGGTTGTTCGTGGATGCGATACGGCCGTCCACGCTGCCCGAGTCGTAGGAGATGGCCAGATCAGGCTTGGGGCCGGCCGCGGAGGGCGGTACGCGCAGCGGATACGACCAAGTGAAGCTGCCGGAGGAACCGCCTGCCTCCCAGGTGGAGGACGAGGAGAGCGGGGTGGCCTTGTAGTCGCCTCCGCCGGACTTGGTGCCTGCCGCGAGTGCCAGGACCATGGTCCGGCCGTTGGCGGCAGTCGCGCCGGCCGACCGGGCGGCTGAGCCCGAAGCGGTGAAGGACAGACGGGTATCGAGCGTCTGCTTCTTGCGGCGGTTGATGAACTCGGCGGGGGTGCGCTTGCGGCACTTCGCGGCGGCGGGCGAGGTCAGTGCGCAGTCGGGCAGCCGCAGCACCTGGAGCCGGCCTGCCCAGTCGCCGCCATAGGCGGCGGCGAAGGCCCCGTAGCCGACACTGAAATCGGTCTGACCGCCCTCAGCCGGACCGGCGACGGTCAGGACGACACCCTTGACGCCGAGCTCCGCTGCCTTCTTCTGGTCCAGGACGTTGACAGTCACCGAACTGGCGGCTGGCGACGCCTTCGTGCCCTTGTCCGCCTTCGGGAGTGCGACGGTGACGGGCAGCGAACCGGGGGCCGCCTTCGCCGTGCCCTTCGCAGGGAGCGTGAGGGTCGCTGTCCCGTTCTTGGGCCAGGTGACCTTCCGGTTCTGGACGGCGTGGGCGCGGGCCGCATCGGCCTGCATGGTCGCCGCGCGCTTGAGTTCGAGGCTTGCGGCCTTCTTGTCCCGCCGGGGAACGAACGGTGAGACGTCGGCCGACCGGGGCTTCCCCAGGAGGGGCCGGCCCAGCGGGCGGGGCTCCGACGTGCCGTCGGCGGCGTACGCCACCGGGCCGAGGAGGCCCGGCAGCATGGTCAGTGCGGCGACCGTGCCCAGAGAGCGCACGGGCCATCTGCGGCGGCCGCGACTGCCGACCGCCGGTGGGAACCGATTCATTGGTGTTTTCACTTTCGCTGAGTGCCGCTCCGCACGGGGCGGCAAGAGCGGATGTGCCCACGACATCGAGGTGGGCGGAAATGGCAGTGATGACGGAGACGAGGCGGACATGAGCCCTGGTGGGCGCCCGTTGCGAGCGCCCACCAGGAAGGACGGCTTCATCCGACGCTGGTGTCGCCCATGACCTTTGCGCTGATCTCGTCCTCCGGGATCGCGCCGACCCAGACCCGTGTCTCCTGGAGTGCTCCTGGCAGGTAGGTGTCCGTGGCACCGGCTGTTGGAGCACGGCCGGCGGTGATCTGGCCCCGGCCCTGCTGCGCTCGTGGGAAGTCCGCGTCTGAATCGGACATCTGCTGCGCTGCGCCGACGTACAGATGCGTGCTGCCGTAGCCGGCTGCCACCTCCTCGGCGGCGTCGAATACGCCTGTGACCTGTACCCAGGTGCCCAGGTCGGCTGGCGCTTCAGAAGTCACCGAACCGGTGGCGATGACCTTGCCGGTCGCATCCGTCGCAGTACGGCCGAAGTGCCACGTGTAGCGGCTCGTGGAGGGCTTCTCCACCCACAGTGCCCAGGAAGCCTGCTTCCCCTCAGGCGTGGCCTGACCGAAGACATACGCCTTCGTGCCGACCGGCAGAGCCTCGAACTTCGCCTTGTCGAGCTTGACGCTCGCTGACACGGTGAACGAACCGGTCTCATCGACGACCGGGCCGTCGGCGAACAGGTAGCCGGACGCGCCGTCCAGGCGTACCTCGCCCTTCGTGGGCGCGGCGACAGCCCCCGTGCCCGAGATCTTCATGTCCGGGGCATAGGGAGTGGCATCCGCGATCGTGCCGTTCGCCGTCGCTGCGGTGTCCCAGTGGGCGACCAGTTCGGTGGCGGTGACGCCGTTGGTGTCCTTGACCACGTGCTCCCCGCGCACCTCGCCGGCGTCCAGCCCCCGCTGCCATACGGCGAGTTCGTCGACATTGCCCTTGAAGTACTCGCCGGCGGCGGACGCGCCGATCGTCATTCCGGCCCCGGACGTCCACGGCTCGTAGTCGGCGTTTGCCGCTTTCAGCCGCACGGGCGAGCCCTGTGGACGGCCGTTCACGAAGAGCTGGATGGTGTCGTTGCTCTCGTCGGTGTCCTTCTTGGTGTCGAAGACGCCCGTCAGATGCGTCCAGACGTTCAGTGGCGCGCCGGGGGCGTCGGACACCGAGCTGACGTACTCGGGCTTGTCCGAGTCGGCGACAGCCCGGTTGAACACCCACTTCTTCGTCGAGCCCGAGTAGAACAGGTTGAACGCTGCTGCCTTGTGCTCTCCCGGTGCGGAGGCGACCACTCTGGTCCCGGCACCGTCCGTCAGTGACACCCACGCGGAGACAGTGAAGGAGTCCTTGGTGTTGACGGGCGCGGTCGTCGTGGATGCGTAGCCGGTCTGCTTGTCCGGATCGTCGTCCACGTCCTCGTTCAACCGCAGTGAGTGGTCACCGGGTCCCAGGCGCCCCCGTACCGACCAGCTCGCGGCCTTGCCACTTCGCTGGTGCAGGGTGATCGGGTGCCTGGCGCTGCCCGCGTCGGCGCTGTCCGCCGCCGTGGTTCCCGTGTTCTCCCCGAAGTGCCAGCGGCCCACTGCCTTCTCACCGGACTTGACCTTGAAATGGAACTCCGCCGGGGCGCTCGTCCGATCCCGCACGTCGATGGCCTCCACCCGCAGCACCTGGGTGCCCGACGTGGTGGGTACGGGTCTGATCGTCACGGATCCGTCGCTGCCGACCTTGTCCTCGCGGTGCGTGTCGTCAGCGCGCTCGGTCAGCAGACGCCAGCGGTAGCCCGTGATGTCCTTGTCGGCGGTATGGGGCTTGAGGGTGAACGAGCCCTTGATCCCCGGCCCGCCCCCGCTGGGGCAGTCGTTCGTGGTGCACTCCTCGTAGGGGCCGTTCGAGGTGATCCGCGGCTCCTTGGGGGCAGCGGTGTCGAACGTGAAGTAGCACCAGACGGTAGGGGACGAACTGAGGCCGTTCAGTTTGCCGTTGTACGTCCAGAACGACTTGGTCCAGAACTTCACCCGGTACATCGAGCCGTCCACGGCGGGGTTCATCCGTCGCTTCGACAGGTAGTTGTCGATCTGGTACCCCGTCGGCGGGTCCTCCGCTTCCCACGCCGTGGCCCAGGTGCCGTTGTTCTGCTTCTTCTCCGCGTGGTGGTACACCCGCAGAGAGCCGCGTTCGTCCCAGCTGGCGGGAGTCACCGCGGTCTGAGCCATGGCTTGGAGGTAGGGGTCCTCGCGGGTGGCGGTCTCGGCGGTCGCCTCCGTCGTTCCGCAGCCCGGGACCGTTCCGCTGCCGGGGATGACCCCGATGTACGTCGGCACCCCGGGCTTCAGGGCGTAGACGACCTTCAGCTCGGCGTTGTCCTCGAACCGCTTCCAGGCATCCGGGTTGCCCTCGTCCTTCGCCCGCAGCATGAGGGTGAGGCGGGAGAAGTTGCCGTCGGCGAAGGAGCGCACCGTCTTGGTGAGGTTCTCGTCCGACTCGCTGCCGGCGTCGTGAAAGTCGATCCAGGAGTCGGGCTGATCGGGGTCGCAGGCGTCACCTCGGCCAGCGGAGATCTGCCGGTCGACCATCAGATCCAGCTGGTCGGGCCCCGGCCAGTCGGTGGAGCTGGAGATGTTGTCGGTCCGCCACAGGTCCACCCACTGGGGGGTGCAGGAGAACGACCAGGTCTCGTAGGCCCGGAAGGTCGCGTCGATGACGTACTTCCCGGCGAGCTTGGTCGGTGCGAACTCGAAGTACATGCGGTTCGTGTAGTTCGAGCCGCAGTACCAGGGGCCGACACGGTTGCAGTTGCCGACCCCGTAGTCGCCGTTGAAGTTCCAGAACGTGTCGCCGTCCGACGAGAGCACCGTCCGTTCGGACACGCCCAGGCCCATCGAGGGGTCGATGTAGACGGGGTACACGGTGTCCTCGCCGCGCAGCACGTCCATGTCCGGCGTCACGGCCACCTGCCCGGAGCTGACCTGCACCGGGAGGACCGCGGTGGTGTCACCCTTGTCCGGGGAGGCGGCCTCAGGGGATGAAGCGGCATCGGCCGGTCCAGCTCCGGCCTCCGGAGAGGGACCTTGGGTGGTTGCTGCCGGGCCGGCAGCGGTGACGGCGCGACGCAGCATCTGGGGCTGGACTCCGCTGTCCCCCGTGCCGTCGCTGCCGCCCGCCGAGTCCCACATCAGGCCGGCCGGGCCGTGGAACACCGTGTTGCCGTTCTCGTCGAGCGCGCGCAGACCGCCGCCGGGTGCCGGTGCGACCCGTAGGCCGTCGCCGGTGGCGGTGAGTTCCACCGTGTTCAGTTCCGGGTTCGCCGCCGCCTGCGCGGACTTGACGACCAGGACCTCGCGGTAGCCCTCGGCCGTCGCGGTCAGCTGGAGGTCGACGCCGTCGAAGACCTCCGGATACGTGGCGGTCGGCCCGTCCAGCGTCGGTCGGGGCAGCCGCTCGGGCCACCCCAGGGTCACCGATCCCTGGTCTCCCGCGAGCCGGATCATGTCCTTGCCGTCGCTGCCGCCCGAGAAGGACAGGTCCACGACGGAGGCCTTCGGCCCGATCGTCCCGTCCGGGCGGCGTACGAGCGTCACGTCCACATCACGCCAGTTGCCGTTGCCGTCCTTGGCCCGCTGCGGGGCCGTGGACTGCGTGATGGTGAACGTGCCGTCCGGGTTGGCCTCGGTCCTGGTGTACTCGGAGCGTTCCGAGACCACCTCGACGGGCTGGCCCGAGCGGACGGCCAGAGCCGACGCGCCCTGCGCCGAGGTCGGTGCGGCAGGCGCCGCGGTTGCGGCTGCTGACGCGGGTTGCGCCGAAGCCGTTCCGGTCAGTGGCTGGATCATTGAGGCCACGACCGCCGCTGTGGTCAGAGCGACGGTTCTCCGGCGCGCATGACGGCGCACCTGGATGTTCACAGGTTCCCCCCTGATGTGCATGACGTGTGCACGAAGTTCGAAATCTTGTACGCATGTTGCAGATGCGTCAAGCTCAATTACTTTCCGTGTCTGTCGGAGCGTCAGGGAATGCCGACAAATAGGGCTGAACATAAACTTTCCAGGACGTGGTGAAGTCCGGAACGAGGAGGCGCACATGTCCAAGCGAGGCAACAAGCGGCGTGCCCGTAAGAAGAGGAAGGCGAACCACGGCAAGCGGCCCAACGCCTGAGCCGCATCGGTTCTGCGGTGTTCGCCGTGCGGTATGTGCGGTGAATGCCGTCCGGGCCGGTCTTCCACGGGGGGAGGCCGGCCTTAGGCTTACCGCGGAGTACATCGGTGGGTGGGAGGGCGTCGGGCGTGGGTGGTACGGACAGGGGCAGCAGCAAGCGGATGCCGCGCGAGGTGCGGGAGAAGCAGATGCTGGACGCCGCCGTGCAGTCGTTCGGCCGGCTCGGGTACCGCGCGGCGTCGATGGATGAGATAGCGGAGCTCGCCGGGGTCTCCAAGCCGCTGGTCTATCTGTATCTCAACTCCAAGGAAGACCTGTTCACGGCCTGTATCCGGCGCGAGGCGGCGGCGCTGGTCGCCGCTGTGCGGGCCGCCGTGGACCCGGGGCTGCCGGCCGAGCGGCAGCTGTGGGAGGGGGCGACCGCGTTCTTCCGTCACACCATCGACCATCCCGACGCCTGGGCGGTGCTGCACCGGCAGGCGCGGACGCACGGGGAGCCGTTCGCGGCCGAGGTGGCCGTGATGCGGGACGAGCTCGTCGCCTTCGTGACCATGCTGATCGGTGCCGCCGCGCGGGAGGCGGAGGGGGCGGGGGAGCTCACCGACCGCGATGTCGCCGGCCTCGCGCAGGCGCTGGTGGGTGCGGCGGAGTCGCTCGCCGGGTGGGCGAACGACACGCCGGGGGTGTCCGCGCGGGAGGCCGCGGTGACGCTGATGAACTTCGCCTGGGCAGGCCTGAGCAACCTCATGGCGGGGGAGCGCTGGGCGGTTCCCCCGGCCGCCGACGTCGTGCAGTGAGCAGGTGCCTGAGTGTCAGGCCTGCTGTTCGCCTCGCGCCTGCCGCCAGTCCCGTAGCACCGCGTCGACGTCATAGGGCGTGAGCCCGAGCAGCGGGCCCGGGGGTGGTCTGCGGATGGCCGCGGCGATCTTTTCGTTGACGCTTTCGATGATGCGGCGCACCGCGGCCTCCGACGGAGCGCGGGTGGCGGCCTCCAGGGCGTCCTCGGCCTCCTTGCGCAGGGCGAGCGAAGGCGGCAGACACGAGAGGCCCTCGCGGTGCATCTTGCCTTTGATCCACCACATCTCGTCGTAGGGCTCGGCGCCGCTGTCGGGCAGGGGTTCGCCGAAGCCCGGCAGATCCTTGAAGTCGCCGCGTTCGGTCGCCTCGCGGATCTGCTTGTCGACCCAGGACTCGAAACTGACACCAGGTGGCTTGCGCTCCGTCACGCGTTCCAGCGTACGGGCGAAGAGGTGATCAGCGAGAGGCGCGGAGGGGCACCTGCGAGAGAGGCACGGGAAAACGGGCAGGAGCCCCGGACCCGTACCGGGTCAGGGTACGAGAACGGGGCTCCTTGGTACTGCTAAGTCGTGCGCGATCGCAGACCCTGGCTACTTAGGCCGGGGTGACGTTCTCCGCCTGCGGGCCCTTCGGACCCTGCGTGACGTCGAAGTTCACGACCTGGTTCTCCTCGAGGGAGCGGAAGCCGGTCGCATTGATCGCGGAGTAATGAACGAAGACATCCGGGCCGCCGCCGTCCTGGGCGATGAAGCCGAAGCCCTTTTCAGCGTTGAACCACTTCACGGTTCCGGTAGCCATAAGCCCTCCTTGGGCCAAAGGGTTGCCCTGCTCCAGAACCTGCAAACAAGTCTGAAAACCTACAAAAGCCTGCGGGTTACATGCTCCGCAGGCTCTGTACTGCAAGGGAAACCAAACTGCAACTTGCGGCGAGCCTAGCATGCAGGGTGTTCGCCGCGGTAGAGGGAAAGATCACTTCACCCGGATGTTTGATCCACACTTGACGAGCTGACGTTCATGTCGGCGCGCCCCGCCCAATGGATCGGCCGGGCCAAGGTCTAGCCTCACGCTGTGGACAGTCATGCAGCACCCGCACACCCCGCGGAACACGCCGTGAACGCCGCCGCAGCCGACGACCGTCGCAGCCGGCCGCGTGTCGGGCACATCCAGTTCCTGAACTGCCTTCCCCTCTACTGGGGCCTGGCCCGCACAGGGACCCTGCTCGACCTGGAGCTGACCAAGGACACCCCGGAGAAGCTCTCGGAGCAGCTGGTGCGGGGCGATCTTCATATCGGCCCCGTCACCCTGGTGGAATTTCTGCGCAACGCCGACGATCTCGTGGCGTTCCCCGATATCGCGGTGGGCTGCGACGGCCCCGTCATGTCCTGTGTGATCGTGTCCCAGCTGCCGCTGGACCAGCTGGACGGCGCACGTGTAGCCCTGGGCTCCACCTCCCGCACCTCGGTGCGCCTCGCCCAACTGCTGCTCGCCGAGCAGTACGGCGTGTCGCCCGACTACTACACCTGCCCCCCTGACCTGGGCGTGATGATGCAGGAGGCCGACGCGGCCGTGCTGATCGGGGACGCGGCGCTGCGCGCCTCGCTGCACGATGCGCCGCGGCTCGGCCTGCGGGTCCATGACCTGGGTCAGATGTGGAAGGACTGGACCGGGCTGCCGTTCGTCTTCGCGGTGTGGGCGGTGCGCAAGGACTACCTGGCGCGCGAGCCCGGTCTCGTGCGGAAGGTCCACGAGGCTTTCCTGGCCTCCCGCGACCTCTCGCTCGAAGAGGTGGAGAAGGTCGCCGAGCAGGCGGCCCGCTGGGAGTCCTTCGACGCGGAGCTGCTGAAGCGGTACTTCACCACGCTCGACTTCCGCTTCGGCGCCGAGCAGCTCGCGGGGGTGCGGGAGTTCGCCCGTCGTACGGGGCCGACGACCGGGTTCCCGGCGGATGTGCGGGTCGAGCTGCTCGACGTCCGACAGCGCTCAGCAGCGTCCTGAAGCCCGGGGTCCCCGGAGCTCAGGGTCCCCGGGTCCCCGGGTCCCGGAGCTCAGGGGTTCACGGGCTCAGGAGCTGGGGACGGGCGCCTGCATGTGCTTGCTGATCCACTGGATGGACCCGTCCCCCATGCCCTTCACATAGGTCTTGGCATTGTGCTCGCCGTCCTGGATGACCTGGAGCCGGGTCTTGACCGGGCCCTTGGTGTAGTCCCGGACGAAGGCCTTCGCCTTCTTCAGTCCTGATTCCTTGGAGCCGACCTGCATCGCCAGGTAGACGGCGTTGTCCTTGCTGTCCGGCTTGGCGCCCAGCGCCCGGGCGAGCCGCTCGGGGTCGTTCGCCCGCTGTTCGGCCTCGTGCCCCGCCCACAGCGGGGAGTCCGGCACGATGTCGGGGCCCGAGGCGATGACCGCCTTGAACTTGTCGGGGTGCTTGAGGACGGATTTGAGGCCGACGAAGGCGCCGGAAGACGAACCCATGAAGGCCCAGCCGTCGCGGGATTTGAAGGTGCGGAAATTCGCCTTGACGAAATCCGGGACGTCCTCGGTCATCCAGGTGCCCATTTTCGGCTGCCCCGGTATATCGCTGCCGTCGTAGTAGTACTTGTCGTCCGGATTGAGAACGGGCATCACCACGATGAACGGAAGGCTCTTTCCCTCTTCCGACCACTTGCTGATGCTGCTCTGCAGCTTCAGGTCCGTGCCCATCCAGTAATTGTTCGGGTAGCCGTTGCCGCCCGGGAGGGCGATGAGCACAGGGAACCCGCTGTTCGCGTACTTCGCGTCGAAGTACTGCTTGGGTGCCCAGACCCAGACCTTGCCCGTGAAGCCGGACTTCTCGCCGTGCAGGGTCGTGACGCCGATCCTGGTGCCGTCGTCGATGGTGTTCTGGGTGGTGAACTCGGCCTTGGGGCCGGTCGGCATCAGGGTCCCCGCGGCCAACTGCGCCTCCTGGGAGCCCTTCCGGGCCCCTCCCGTCGACTGCCCGCCCGTGGCGGCGGCCTGGGGTGACGGAGCGTCGAAGGTGAGCGGCTCCCCTTCGTCCGAGCAGCCCGACACCAGTGCGAGGGAGCCGGTGACGGCGATGGCCATCAGGGCCTTGGGCAGGCGGGAGCGGTGGCGATACATGTGGTCTCCGAGTCGATGCGTACCGTGCGTACTACGCAGCGCTTTGGGGTGCTCGGGGGTGAGGCGCGCGACATACGCACAGAGAGATGGAACCGGAGGCCGATCGGTTGGCCGCGGACAAGGGGCAATCACCGGTGATCCGGTCCGCGCGGCCCTCTACGCTGTCCCCGGACGGGCGCAGGGGAGCGGTGCGGAGCCGCGGTGACGCGGGCTCGCCGACGCGGGAAACGCGGCCACGCGCGCAACCCGGAGCAGGGAAACGCGGAGCGGGGAGACGGGGGAGCGTATGCAACCGCTGGATGCGGGCGAGCCGCGGACCATCGGTGCGTACCGGCTGCTCGGCAGGCTGGGTGCCGGGGGCATGGGACGGGTGTATCTGGCCCGTACCGAGGGCGGCAGGACAGTCGCCGTGAAGGTCGTCCATCCGCACTTCGCGCTCGACGAGCAGTTCCGTGCCCGCTTCCGGCGCGAGGTCGCCGCGTCGCGGCGGGTGGGCGGCGCATGGACGGCCCCCGTGCTGGACGCGGATCCGGAGGCGCCGGTGCCCTGGGTCGCGACCGGGTACGTCGCCGGGCCCGCGCTGGGGCAGGCCGTCGCCGAGCACGGCCCGCTGCCGGAGCGCACCGTACGGACGCTGGGCGCGGGCCTCGCCGAGGCGCTTGCGGCGGTGCACGCCCTGGGCCTTGTCCACCGGGACGTGAAGCCGTCGAACGTCCTGCTCGCGCTCGACGGGCCCCGGCTGATCGACTTCGGCATCGCCCGCGCCACCGACGCCACCGCCTCGCTCACCACGACCGGTGTCTCGGTCGGCTCGCCCGGCTACATGGCGCCCGAGCAGATAGTCGGCACGAGCACGAGCACGAGTGCGGCTAGAGGGTCGAGCGCCGGCGCGGGTATGGGCGGCGCAGGCGGAGTCACGGGTGCGGCCGACGTGTTCTCGCTCGGTGCCGTACTGGCCTACGCGGCGACGGGAACCGCGCCCTTCCCCGGCGACTCGTCGGCGGCACTGCTCTACAAGGTGGTGCACGAGGAGCCCGAACTCGGCGCACTGAGCGGGGAGTTGCGGGAGGTGGTCGCCGCGTGCCTGGCCAAGGACCCGGCGGCCCGGCCGGCCCCGCAGGACGTGACCCGTCGGCTCGCCCCGGGCGGTGCGGCGGCACTCGTGGCAGCGGGCTGGCTGCCGGGCCCGGTCGTGGAACAGGTCAGCAGGACCGCGGTGCGTCTGCTGGACCTGGAACCGTCCCCGCAGGACCCGGCGGCTTCGGGCCCGGTGCCGTTCACGCACGAGGCACTGGGGGTGTTCGGACCACCCATGGACCCTTCGTTCGCATCCCCGCCTCCGATGCCGTCCACGCCGCCGCCCGTGCCGGCTTCTCCCGGGCGTCTGTCCCTCTCGGTGACCACAAGCGCGGAAAGGGCGGAAGGCGACCGGCCCGGAGGCGGCCGAAAGGTCAGCTGCACGGTCGCGCTGGCCGTGGCGGGTGCCCTGGCGGCGGTCACCGTCGGCGCCGGATTCCTCCTCGACCTGTTCCCCGGCACCCAGGGTGGCGGCACCGACGCGAACGACTCGGCAGCCGCACCGCCGAGGTCGTCGGCTTCCGGCACTCCTCCTGACCCGCAGGAAGTGCAGGAGGTTCCGAAGGCGTTCACCGGCACCTGGAAGGGCCAACTCACGCAGGACAGCGGCCTCTCGGGCGGCAGCTTCAGCGCCGTCATCACCGAGGGCCGCCAAGGTCAGGACGTGGTGCGCACCGCGTCGACCCTCGGCCCGTTCGCCTGCCGCGGCGTGGGCAAGCTGACCTCGGCGACCGCGAAGGAGATCCGTGTCGCCGAACGCTCCGACCCCGACCACTCGTCGAGCGGTGGCGTGTGCACGAGCGGCACGACCACGGTGACGTACGTCCTGAACGCCGACGGCACACTCCGCTACAGGTCCCAGGAGGACGCGGCGGGCAACCCCGAGGCGACGCTGACGAAATCACGCTGAGGCTGTCGCGTCCCTGCCGGCCGGTCCGCGCGAAGGCGGAGGGTACATACCGACTGCCCGGATGCCCTGTCGTAGGCTGGACCGGCCGTACGAAGACCTGAACGCCCAGAACGCGCACAGCACCAGAACGCCGTAGAACGCCCAGAAACACCGCCGAAAGGTGACTCCCGGTGACCGAGAAGGCCGACCGTCAGTCCGTCCTGGACCGTGCCGCCGAGGGTGGCCGGATCACCCCGGAGGAGGCGCTCGACCTCTACCGGTCCGCGCCGCTGCACGCACTGGGCGCCGCCGCCGACGCGGTGCGCCGCCGCCGTTACGCCGGTACGGAGCACATCGCGACGTACATCATCGAGCGGAACATCAACTACACCAACGTCTGCGTCACGGCCTGCCGCTTCTGCGCCTTCTACGCGCCGCCCAAGGACACCGCCAAGGGCTGGACCCGTGACCTCGACGACATCCTGCGGCGCTGCGCGGAGACCGTCGAGCTGGGCGGGACGCAGATCATGTTCCAGGGTGGGCACCACCCGGACTTCGGCGTCGAGTACTACGAGAAGCACTTCGCCGCGATCAAGAAGGACTTCCCGCAGCTCGTGATCCACTCCCTCGGCGCCTCCGAGGTCGAGCACATGGCGCGGATCTCCGGTGTGTCGGTCGAGGAGGCGATCTCCCGGATCCACGCGGCCGGTCTGGACTCCTTCGCGGGTGCCGGTGCCGAGCTGCTTCCGGAGCGTCCGCGCAAGGCGATCGCGCCGTTGAAGGAGTCCGGCGAGCGCTGGCTGGAGATCATGGAGACCGCGCACCGGATGGGGGTCGAGTCGACGTCCACGATGCTGATGGGCACCGGCGAGACCAACGCCGAGCGTATCGAGCACATGCGGATGATCCGTGATGTCCAGGACCGTACGGGCGGCTTCCGCGCCTTCATCCCGTACACGTACCAGCCGGAGAACAACCACCTCAAGGGCCGCACCCAGGCGACGATCTTCGAGTATCTGCGGATGATCGCGATCGCCCGGCTGTTCTTCGACAACGTCGCCCATATCCAGGGCTCCTGGCTGACCACGGGCAAGGAGATCGGCCAGCTCTCGCTGCACTACGGCGCGGACGACCTCGGCTCGATCATGCTGGAGGAGAACGTCGTCTCGTCGGCCGGTGCCAAGCACCGCTCCAACCGGCAGGAGATCATCGACCTGATCCGCAAGGCGGACCGGGTGCCCGCGCAGCGGACGACCACGTACGAGCACATCGCCGTGCACGACGACCCGGCGGACGACCCGGTCGACGACCGTGTGGCCTCGCACATCTCGTCGACGGCGATCGAGGGCGGCACGGCACACCCCGAGCTGAAGCTGCTGAACGCCAACTGAGCCGCCGGACAACGCGGATACCGCTGCCGTGCTGACGATCCATGTCGCCGACCGGGTGTTCGGCGCCACCGGCGGGCACGAGCCCGTCGACGCTGTCGTGGTCGACGGCGGTCTGATCGCCGCCGTCGGCACCTCCGGTGGTGTCACCGCCGCCTACCCCGGTGCCCGGGTGCGCCGCTGGCCCGGGCTGCTCCTCCCGGGGCTGCTGAACGCCGACGCCGCGGCGTTGCTGGAGGCCGCGTACCACCCGGACCCGCGCGAGGCGGACGCACTCGGCACCGAGCCGCTGACCGGCGAGGACCTCGCGGGACTCGCCCTCGACGACGTACGCCGGGGCGCAAGCGCGCGGCGCGGGTTGCAGCGCATGCTGGCCCACGGCACTACGGCGGTGGCCGGCCCCTTCACCCTGCCCGAATTGCGCAGCGCCGTCGCCAGATCAGGGCTCCGGGTGCGGGAGCGGGCCCCCGGCAGGGACCGGGAGCCGAATGCCGCAGGACCGCTGCCGACGCCCTCGCTCGACCCGCTCGCCGCCCGGCCGCTGAACGCCGTGCTCGACGGCGAGCTGACCCCTGGCGCGCCCGCGGACTTCGCGGTCTTCGACGTGCCGGTGGACGAGCTGCCCGCGCGGGCCCTGCGCGTACACGGGGCCGGTACCTGCGTGGCGACGGTCCTCGGCGGCAGGCTCGTGTACCGGGCTCGCTGACATCTCCCTGACGTCCTCCGCGTGCCCTGCCCGCGGTCAGCCAGGGGCCGAGCGGCACAATGGGTGCGTGACCCGAGCCTCCCTGGACAAGCAGCCGCACGAAGTCGCCTCCATGTTCGACGACGTGGCGGCGAACTACGACCTCACCAATGACGTGCTTTCGCTCGGCCAGGACCGGCGCTGGCGCAAGGAGGTCTCCAGAGCCGTCGCCGCGGGCCCCGCCGAGCGGATCCTCGACCTGGCCGCGGGCACCGGCACCTCCTCGCTGCCGTTCACCCGCACCGGCGCCTACGTCGTGCCGTGCGACTTCTCCCTCGGCATGCTGCGCGAAGGCAAGAAGCGGCACCCCTGGCTGCCCCTCACCGCCGGCGACGCCACGAAGCTGCCCTTCAGGGACGGTGCCTTCGACGCCGTGACGATCTCCTTCGGGCTGCGCAACGTCCAGGACACCGACCAGGCGCTGCGCGAGCTGTACCGGGTGACCAAGCCGGGCGGACGGGTCGTGATCTGCGAGTTCTCCCACCCGACCTGGGCGCCCTTCCGCACGGTGTACGAGGAGTACCTGATGCGGGCGCTGCCGCCCGTCGCCCGCGCGGTGTCGTCCAACCCGGACGCGTACGTCTATCTCGCCGAGTCGATCCAGTCGTGGCCCGAGCAGGCGGAGCTCGGCGGGCTGCTCCAGAAGGCCGGCTGGACGAAGGTGGCCTGGCGCAACCTGAGCGGCGGGATCGTCGCCCTGCACCGGGGCACCAAGCCGCAGTAAGACCGCGTCACCAAGCCGCAGTAAGTACGACCGGAACCGGGGCATCGTGGACCAGGCGGACTACCAGCCGGATGACGAGGCGGACTACCAGGGACTGCTCGAGCGCATCGCCGCGGATGTGGCGCCGCTCATCGGCAGCGGCACGCCGGCCGAGTACATCCCGGCGCTCGCCTCCGTCGACCCGCGCCGTTTCGGCATGGCCGTGGCGGACCTCGACGGCACGGTGTACGGGGTCGGCGACTGGCGGCAGCCCTTCTCCGCGCAGTCCGTCACCAAGGTCTTCGCCCTGGCGCTCGCCCTCTCACTCGACGGGAACGCGCTGTGGGAGCGGGTGGGCCGCGAGCCGTCGGGCAATCCGTTCAACTCGCTGGTGCAGCTCGAGTACGAGAACGGCATCCCGCGCAATCCGTTCATCAACGCGGGAGCCCTCGTCGTCACCGACCGGCTCCAGACCCTGACCGGGGACGCCAGCAGCGAACTCCTCGAGTTCCTGCGGGCCGAGAGCGGCAACCCCGACCTCGCCTTCGACCAGGACGTCGCCGCGTCGGAGGGCGAGCACGGGGACCGCAACGCAGCGCTGGCCCACTTCATGGCCTCGTACGGCAATATCGCCAACCCGGTGCCGATACTGCTCGACCACTACTTCTGGCAGTGCTCGATCATGACCAGCTGTGCCGATCTCGCCCTGGCGGCCCGCTTCCTGGCCCGCCACGGACTGCGTGCCGACGGCAGCCGGCTGCTGACCCGAAGCGAGGCCAAGCAGGTCAACGCGGTGATGATGACCTGTGGGACGTATGACGCGGCGGGCGAGTTCGCCTACCGCGTCGGACTGCCGGGCAAGAGCGGGGTGGGCGGTGGGATCGTCGCCATCGTGCCCGGCCGCTGCACGCTCTGCGTCTGGAGCCCGGGGCTCGACAGCCGGGGCAACTCGGTGGCGGGCGTGGCGGCGCTGGACCGCTTCACCACCCTGACGGGCCTCTCGGTCTTCTGAGCGCCGGACCCGTTCGTGACAGGCGGGGAGCCGGGGCCTGATCCTGTCACGGTCACCGGAGCCGGTGGATCTTTCCGGTCACAGTCACGGTCACCGGCGCCGGTCGAGCTTTCCCTTCACGGCAGCAGGTCGAGCCGGAAGCAGTACCCGGTCCGCTTCCCGACCGGTGTCGTGAACGTCTCCGCGAGCTCCATACCGAGCCGCCGGGTCACCGCGATCGACCGCTCGTTCTCCGCCGCCACCATGGCGACCACGCTCGGCACCCCCGCCGCCCTCAGCCGCTCCAGCGTGGTGCGGGCCGCGGTGGTCGCGTAACCCCGCCCCCAGGCGGCCCGGGCCAGCCGCCAGCCGATCTCGATCTCGCCCACCGGCCCCCAGGCATGCGGCCAGGGCTGCGCGCCCGTGAAGCCCAGCACCTCGCCCTCCTCGTCCACAGCCGTCCAGAGGCAGAAGCCGTGCTCCGCGTCATGTCTGCGCTGTCGGGCCGTCAACTCCTCGTACTCCGAAAGCTCGGCGGGTGCCCCGCCGTGGAACTCCATGACCTCCGGATCGGCGAAGATCCGGTGCCAGACCAGGGCGTCCTCGTCGGTGGGCACGCGCAGCCGCACCATCGGCGCGGCGGGAGCGGCGGGAAGCGTTTCGCTCATGGGACAGCCCTTCGGTCGGAGGATCGGTACGCCCCCATAGACTGCACACGTCCAGTGCTTTTAAGCACGCGAAATCGAGTTTCGGGAGATCCCGCCGTGACCGAGCCTCTCTCCGAGCACACCGCAGATGTGATCGTCGTCGGCGCGGGCCCGGCCGGTTCCACGACCGCGTACTACCTGGCCAAGTCCGGACTCGACGTACTCCTGCTGGAGAAGACCGCGTTCCCGCGCGAGAAGGTGTGCGGTGACGGGCTCACCCCGCGTGCCACCAAGCAGCTCGTCGCCATGGGCATCGACATCTCCGAAGAGGCGGGCTGGCTGCGCAACAAGGGCCTGCGCATCATCGGCGGCGGTGTGCGCCTCCAGCTGGACTGGCCGGAGCTCGCCAGCTACCCGGACTACGGACTCGTGCGCAAGCGCGACGACTTCGACGAGCAGCTCGCCCGGCAGGCGCAGAAGGCCGGGGCGCGGCTGTACGAGCGCTGCAACGTCGGGGAGCCGGTCGTGGACGACCGCACCGGCCGTATCACCGGTGTGCACGCCAAGCTCGGCGAGGAGAAGACCCCGGTCGTCTTCCGCGCCCCGCTGGTGGTCGCGGCCGACGGCAACTCCTCCCGGCTGTCCCTGGCGATGGGCCTGCACCGCCGTGAGGACCGCCCGATGGGCGTCGCGGTCCGCACCTACTTCACCAGCCCCCGGCACGACGACGACTACCTGGAGTCCTGGCTGGAGCTGTGGGACCGCCGCGGTCCCGGCGAGGACCGGCTGCTGCCCGGCTACGGCTGGATCTTCGGCATGGGCGACGGCACCTCCAACGTGGGCCTGGGCGTGCTCAACACCTCCGCCGCCTTCAAGGACCTGGACTGGCGCGAGGTGCTCAAGGCGTGGTGCGCCTCGATGCCCGAGGAGTGGGGCTACGTCCCCGACAACATGACCGGCCCCATCCGCGGCGCCGCTCTCCCCATGGCCTTCAACCGCCAGCCCCACTACACCCGCGGCCTGCTGCTGGTCGGGGACGCGGGCGGGCTCGTCAACCCGTTCAACGGCGAGGGCATCGCCTATGCGATGGAGTCCGGGCGCATCGCCGCCGACGTCATCGTCCAGGCCCACGCCCGTGCCACCCCGGCGCAGCGCGAACTCGCCCTGCGCAACTACCCGAAGGTCCTCAAGGACACCTACGGCGGCTACTACAACCTGGGCCGCGCCTTCGTGAAGCTCATCGGCAACCCGAAGATCATGAAGATCGCGACCCAGCGCGGGCTGAGCCACCCGGTGCTGATGAAGTTCACGCTGAAGATGCTCGCCAACCTGACCGACCCGACGGGCGGCGACGCGATGGACCGGATCATCAACGGCCTCTCGAAGGTGGCGCCGAAGGCCTGAGGGGGACGTGCCGGGGCCTGGTGGTGCCGACACCAGGACCGGCACGCTCTACCCGCCCGTCCGCCGGCGCAGCCAGGGTTGCCGCCATGACCCAGCGCACCACGTTGATCACCGGCGCCACCCAGGGCATGGGCCGCGCTCTCGCTCTCGACCTCGTCCGGCGCGGCGGCACCGTCCTGCTGCACGGCCGTGATCCCGGCCGACTGGAGGCAGCGGCCACCGAAGCACGGGCCGCCGCCGCCCCCGGCACCACGATCCGCACCTACCTCGCCGACCTGTCCGACCTGGAGCAGGTGCACGCGATGGCGGACCGCATCCGTACCGCCGAGCCGCGCCTCGACGGCCTGATCAACAACGCGGTGGCGGGGGGCGGCGCCGAACCGCTCAGGCGCGAACTGAGCGGCCAGGGCCATGAACTCCGCTTCGCGGTGAACCACCTCGCCCCCTACGCCCTCACCCGCGACCTGCTGCCGCTCCTCACCGCCTCCGCTCCCGCCCGCGTGATCAACGTCGCCTCTATCGGCCAGGAGGCCATCGACTTCGACAACGTCATGCTGGAGCGCGACTACGAGGGCCTGCGCGCCTACTGCCGCAGCAAGCTGGCCCTGATCATGGCGACCTTCGAGCTGGCAGCCGAACTGCGGGGGACCGGGGTCACGGTGAACACCCTCCACCCCGCCCATCTGATGGACACCGAAGGTGTCCGCGCCTACGGCCTCACTCCCGCCGTCACCACGGACGAGGGCGTCGGGCCGACCGTGCGCCTGCTCCTCGACCCGGAGCTCGCCGCCACCACGGGCCGCTACTTCGACCAGTACGCGGACATGCGCGCCCATGCGCAGGCGTACGACCCGGAGGCCCGCAGGCGACTGATGGAGCTGACGCACGGCCTGCTCGGACAGGGCCTCGGCCCTACGGGGTGAAGACCTGTTCCAGACGGTGGATGGCGCCGTCGTCACCGAGCTCGTAGCGGAACACCAGACCGGAGTCGGGGTTCGCGTCGATCCAGTCGATCAGCTCCTGCACGCCGATCCGCTGGTTCTCGGTGCTGTCGGTGATGGGCGTGGTGGCGGTGACGTACGCGGCCTGGTCGAGCGCCCAGCGGCTGTCCTCGCCGTCGACGACGAAGGGCGCGCCGTCGGTGTCCTTGCCGGGGCATCCCCAGGCCCCGTGCTGGATGACGAGGTTGACCTTCCCGGTCGAGGCGGGGAGCTCCTCGGCACGGTAGACGGCCAGCTCATCGGGGTCGACATGGTCCGGGTCCGGCGGCTCACTGGCGCAGTCGGCGGCGGGCGTGACCGGACCGGCAGGCTTGGTACCGGGCTTCTTCGCGGGCTTACCGGCGGGCTTGGCACTGTGCTTCCCGCCGGGCTTGGCGCCGCCCGCAGCCCCGGGCGACGAGACGGCCGTCGCACCGGCGCTCGGCACGCCGGCCCCGGCGGCGGAGTCGTCGTTCTGGCACCCCGTGAGCACGGCGGCCACGGCGACTGCCGTGAGCGCGAGGACGACGGGTCTGAAGCGGTTGCCGTTGACGTTCATCTGAGACTTCCCCCCTGTGCCGGGCGGCCCCACGGCCGCACCCAGGACCGGGAACGTAGCAACGGCCTCGTCGCGACGCAGCAGGGGAAGGTCCGGTGTCACCGACCCGGGACACAGCCGTCACCGTGCCCGGACGGTCGCTCCGAGACCGTTGCGTTTCAGCGCCGCGGACCGCACACGAAAGCCGGGGCTGCGGCTCCCGAAAAGGAGTCACAGCCCCGGCTGTTGCACTATGTGCCGGATTGCCCGATCCGGCATGTTTGCGCCAGGCGCCAGGCGCCAGGCGGTCAGAGCTCAGGCCGCAGGCCTCAGAGCACGCGCACCGCGCCGCTCGCCGGGTAGCCGGAGAGGTCCTGGACGACGACGCCCTTGCTGGGGTTCGCGGCGTCGAGGTACTGGCCGTCGCCGATGTAGACGCCGACGTGGTACGCGGAGCCGGCGCCGCCCCAGTAGAGGATGTCGCCGACCTGGACGTTGTCCAGGGAGACCGGGGTGCCGGCGACGGACTGGTCCTGGGAGACGCGGGGGAGGTCCACGCCGACCTGGCGGTAGGCGGCCTGGACGAGACTGGAGCAGTCCCAGGCGTTGGGGCCGCTGGCGCCCATGACGTAGGCGTCGCCGAGCTGGGCCTTCAGGAAGGAGATGACGGTCCCGACCGAACCGGCCGGAGCGGAGATGTCGCTCTTCGACGCGGAGGCGGAGAGAGTGGTGCGCTCGGAGCTGCGGGAAGCGCGGGCCTCGGAGCGGGCGGCCTCCTCGGCCTTCTTCTCGGCCTCGGCCTTGCGGACCGCTTCGGCCTTCGCCGTCTTGGCGGCCTTGGCGGCCTTGGCGGCGGCCGCGTCTTCCTGGGTCTGCAACTCGGCGTCGAGGGCGGCGAGCTGGCTGGCCTCGGCGGAGCGGGCGACCGCGGTCGCGAGCGCCGGGGTCTCCAGAGTGAGCGCGGGCATCTCGATGGTCTCGGTCACCGGCTCGGCGTTCGCCGGCCCGGCACTACCGGCCACCGCGATGGTGCTGAGGACGCCACCGGCAACTCCGGCCCGCAGCGCGAGCTTGGAGGCGCTCTTCGGACGGGGCTTCCGGTGGCTTCGTATGTGAGCGGTGTGGGACATAGGGACAACCGGTATCAGTGACCGACGGTTCCCTTCAAGAAACGTGTGTTGCGCCACAGTTACGTTCGGAATCTCGCAATCCGCTTTCTGTGGCCCCTTATTGACGCCGTAACGGGCAAAACGGGCAGCCATGATCAGGGCTGTGATCATTGGCTTTCGGTAAAAGGTCCGGATTGCCCCGCGCTTACCACCCCTTCACACCGATGGCCAAGCCCCGAATTCCGGTGGGTGATCGCGAGTGGCGCAGGTCACAGGATGGTCACCGTCCCCGTGGCTGCGCACCCTCCGCGCGCCCACCGCTTCGCCGCCTCCCCTGAAGGGCTCGCGGCTCGTGAACGGACGCACACGTCCACTTCCGTCCGCTCGATCCCTCACGTGGGTGACGCGTCCCTCTATCACCCACTCCGGTGGCCCGCGAATTTGCCTGTACCTACCACTCCTGGTATTGGCTGCGAGCCCCTGACCAGCGGTAACTCGGTAGAAGGTGACCTCTTGTAGTCACTCGTGCGCTTCATGTGCAAGATCACCGCTCATCCATGTTCATGATCCTTCGTCAGGTGGTGGAGATCACAAAGTCGTTGTCGTACCCCGTGTCGCAGATCACAGACCTACGGGCATAAGATGCGGAGCAGTCGGGCTTGTGAACTGCCTCACATGAGCACGATCTTCTGAGGCGGCGACGCGGAGCCCGGTGCGGTCCAACGGTCAAAGACGACTGGAAGGAGCGAGGAGCGTGAATGCCTACGCGCCCATCCTTGTGCTCGGCGCCCTAGGGGCAGGCTTTGCGATCTTCTCCGTGGTCATGGCCACGCTCGTCGGCCCAAAGCGCTACAACCGGGCGAAGCTCGAGGCGTACGAATGCGGGATCGAGCCGACGCCGACACCGGCCGGAGGGGGCCGCTTCCCGATCAAGTACTACCTGACGGCGATGCTCTTCATCATCTTCGATATCGAGATCGTCTTCCTCTATCCCTGGGCGGTCAGCTTCGACGCGCTGGGGATCTTCGGGCTCGTGGAGATGCTGCTCTTCGTGCTCACCGTCTTCGTCGCCTACGCGTACGTATGGCGGCGCGGCGGCCTGGAATGGGACTGAGGGGCTGAGGGGCACACTCATGGGACTCGAAGAGAAGCTTCCGAGCGGCTTTCTGCTCACCACCGTCGAACAGGCCGCGGGCTGGGTGCGCAAGGCGTCCGTCTTCCCCGCCACCTTCGGCCTCGCATGCTGCGCCATCGAGATGATGACCACCGGTGCCGGCCGGTACGACCTGGCCCGCTTCGGTATGGAGGTCTTCCGCGGCTCACCCCGGCAGGCCGATCTGATGATCGTCGCCGGGCGGGTGAGCCAGAAGATGGCCCCGGTCCTGCGCCAGGTCTACGACCAGATGCCCAATCCCAAGTGGGTGATCTCCATGGGGGTTTGCGCATCTTCGGGCGGAATGTTCAACAATTACGCGATTGTGCAGGGCGTTGATCATATTGTTCCGGTTGACATCTATTTGCCCGGTTGTCCTCCGCGACCGGAGATGCTGATGGACGCGATCCTCAAGCTCCACCACAAGATCCAGAACTCCAAGCTCGGGGTGAACGCCCAGGAGGCGGCCCGGGAGGCGGAGGAAGCGGCCCTCAAGGCGCTGCCCATGATCGAGATGAAGGGGCTGCTCCAGTGAGTGACGCACACGACCAGCCCAACCCGGAGAAGGAGCTCTCCGAGCAGAACCTGCCCGGGCAGCGTGGTGAGCACGGCGAGGAGATCCGCGTCCAGCGCGGGATGTTCGGCGCCGACAACGGCGGAGACACCTCCGGCTACGGCGGGCTCGTACGCTCTGTACGGCTGCCGGGCGCGGCGACCCGCCCGTACGGCGGCTGGTTCGACGAGGTGGCCGACGAGCTCGAGGGTGCCCTGGAGGAACAGGGCCTCTTGCCCGAGAACGCGATCGAGAAGACCGTGGTCGACCGGGCCGAGCTCACCTTCCACGTCGCCCGTGAGCACCTCGCCCGCGTCGCCAGGACCCTGCGCGACGACCCGGCCCTGCGCTTCGAGCTCTGCACCGGCGTGAGCGGGGTGCACTACCCCGGCGACAAGGGCCGCGAGCTGCACGCCGTCTACCACCTGCGCTCGCTCACCCACGGCCGGCTGATCCGGCTGGAGGTCAGCGCCCCGGACGCGGACCCGCACGTCCCGTCCCTGGTCGAGGTCTATCCGACCAACGACTGGCACGAGCGCGAGACCTACGACTTCTTCGGTCTGGTCTTCGACGGCCACCCGGCCCTCACCCGGATCATGATGCCGGACGACTGGCAGGGCTTCCCGCAGCGCAAGGACTACCCACTCGGCGGTATCCCCGTCGAGTACAAGGGCGCCCAGATCCCGGCTCCGGACCAGCGGAGGTCGTACTCGTGACCACCCCATCCTCTGCACGCGAGACCACCGAGGGGACCGTGTACACGGTCACCGGTGGCGACTGGGACGAGATCGCCCAGAGCGCGGCCAAGGCCGACGACGAGCGCATCGTCGTCAACATGGGCCCCCAGCACCCGTCCACCCACGGAGTGCTCCGCCTCATCCTGGAGATCGACGGCGAGACCGTCACCGAGGCCCGCTGCGGCATCGGCTACCTCCACACCGGCATCGAGAAGAACCTCGAATACCGCACCTGGACACAGGGCACCACCTTCGTCACGCGCATGGACTATCTGACGCCGTTCTTCAACGAAACGGCGTACTGCCTGGCGGTCGAGAAGCTGCTCGGCATCGAGGACCAGATCCCGGACCGCGCCTCGGTCATCCGGGTGCTCCTCATGGAGCTCAACCGGCTCTCCTCCCACCTGGTGTGCATCGCCACCGGAGGCATGGAGCTGGGCGCCACCACGGTCATGATCTACGGATTCCGTGATCGTGAACTCATTCTCGACATCTTCGAACTCATCACCGGCCTGCGGATGAACCACGCGTACATCCGCCCCGGCGGACTCGCCCAGGACCTGCCACCGGGCGCCGTGGACCAGATCCGCGAGTTCGTGAAGAAGATGAAGAAGAACCTCCCGGAGTACGACAAGCTCGCCACCGGAAACCCGATCTTCAAGGGCCGGATGCAGGGCATCGGCTATCTCGACCTCACCGGCTGCATGGCGCTCGGCGCGACCGGCCCGATCCTGCGCTCCACCGGCCTGCCGCACGACCTGCGCAAGTCCGACCCCTACTGCGGCTACGAGAACTACGAGTTCGACGTGCCGACCGCCGACACCTGCGACTCGTACGGCCGCTTCCTCATCCGCCTGGAGGAGATGCGCCAGTCGCTGCGGATCATCGAGCAGTGCCTGGACCGGCTCACCCCGGGACCGGTCATGGTCGCCGACAAGAAGATCGCCTGGCCCGCGCAGCTCGCACTAGGACCCGACGGTCTCGGCAACTCCCTCGACCACATCAAGAAGATCATGGGCACGTCGATGGAGGCCCTGATCCACCACTTCAAGCTGGTGACCGAAGGCTTCCGGGTCCCGGCCGGGCAGGCGTACGCGGCGGTCGAGTCGCCCAAGGGCGAGCTCGGCGTGCATGTGGTGTCCGACGGCGGCACCCGCCCCTACCGGGTCCACTTCCGCGACCCCTCGTTCACCAATCTTCAGTCCATGGCGGCGATGTGCGAGGGCGGCCAGGTCGCCGACGTGATCGTCGCCGTCGCATCCATCGACCCCGTGATGGGAGGCGTCGACCGGTGACAGACGTCAGCTTGGGGATGCCCCAGCTCCCCGCACCCGACTATCCGGCCGACGTGCGCGCCAGGCTCGAGACCGACGCCAAGGCGATCATCGGCCGCTACCCGGACAGCCGCTCCGCGCTGCTCCCGATGCTGCACCTGGTGCAGTCGGAGGAGGGCCATGTCACCCGCACCGGGATGCGGTTCTGCGCGGAGATGCTGGATCTGACCACGGCGGAGGTCACCGCCGTCGCCACCTTCTACACCATGTACCGGCGCGGGCCTTCGGGTGACTACCAGGTCGGGGTGTGCACCAACACGCTGTGTGCGGTGATGGGCGGCGACGCCATCTTCGACGAGCTCAAGGAGCACCTCGGCGTCGGAGGCGATGGCTCCGGCATGACCACCGCGGACGGCAAGATCACCCTCGAGCACATCGAGTGCAACGCGGCCTGCGACTTCGCGCCCGTGGTGATGGTCAACTGGGAGTTCTTCGACAACCAGACGCCCGAGTCGGCCCGCAGGCTCGTGGACGACCTGAGGGCCGGCCGGACCGTCGAACCCACCCGGGGCGCCCCGCTGTGCACCTTCAAGGACACGGCCCGCATCCTGGCCGGCTTCCCCGACGAGCGCCCCGGCGCCGTCGAGGCCGGCGGCGGCGCGGGCCCGGCGTCCCTGGTCGGCCTGCGACTCGCCAAGGGCGAAGCCGCCCACCCGCGGGTGGTCCACCCGCGCGGCGCGGCACCCGCGGACGAGGCGCCGGCCGAGCACCTCAGCTCCCATGACGCACCCCAGCAGACGTCCGCTTCGGACCCCTCGCACCCCGCAGGTCCGGTCGCCGAGGGCTCCAGGGACTCCGAGGACTCCAAGAACACAAGGGATCCCAGGGACTCCCGGGATTCCAAGGACTCCAAGGAGGGGGAGTGATGACCGTGTCCACCGAGTACGGTCCGGAGGCCGGTGGCGGGACGAGCCCCGAGAAGCTGCTCGCACCCGTCCTCTCGGCCTTCTGGGACGATCCCGAGTCCTGGACCCTGGCCACCTACCGGCGCCACGAGGGCTACGAGGGCCTGCGCAAGGCCCTTGCGATGACCCCGGACGACCTCATCGCGTACATCAAGGACTCCGGACTGCGCGGCCGGGGCGGCGCGGGCTTCCCGACGGGGATGAAGTGGCAGTTCATCCCGCAGGGCGACGGCAAGCCGCACTACCTCGTCGTCAACGCCGACGAGTCCGAGCCGGGCACCTGCAAGGACATCCCGCTGCTCTTCGCCAATCCGCACTCCCTCATCGAAGGCATGGTGATCGCCTGCTACGCGATCCGCTCGACACACGCCTTCATCTATCTGCGCGGCGAGGTCGTCCCCGTACTGCGCCGACTGCACGAGGCCGTGCGCGAGGCCTATGAGGCGGGCTACCTCGGCAGGAACATCCTGGGCAGCGGGCTCGACCTCGACATCACCGTGCACGCGGGCGCCGGCGCCTACATCTGCGGCGAGGAGACCGCGCTCCTCGACTCCCTGGAAGGCAGGCGCGGCCAGCCCCGGCTGCGTCCGCCCTTCCCCGCGGTCGCCGGTCTGTACGCGTGCCCCACCGTGGTGAACAACGTCGAGTCCATCGCGTCGGTTCCGGCGATCGTGAACAGGGGCAAGGACTGGTTCCGTTCGATGGGCAGCGAGAGGTCACCCGGCTTCACGCTCTACTCCCTCAGCGGCCATGTCGCCTCCCCCGGCCAGTACGAGGCGCCGCTCGGCATCACCCTGCGCCAGCTGCTCGACATGAGCGGCGGGATGCGCCCCGGCCACCGGCTGAAGTTCTGGACCCCGGGCGGCTCGTCCACCCCGATGTTCACCGACGAGCACCTCGACGTCCCGCTCGACTACGAGGCCGTGGGCGCCGCCGGATCGATGCTCGGCACCAAGGCGCTCCAGTGCTTCGACGAGACGACCTGTGTCGTACGTGCCGTCACCCGCTGGACCGAGTTCTACGCCCATGAGTCGTGCGGCAAGTGCACGCCCTGCCGCGAGGGCACGTACTGGCTCGTCCAGCTGCTGCGCGACATCGAGGCAGGCAAGGGCTCCATGGCCGACATCGACAAGCTCGCCGACATCGCCGACAACATCAACGGCAAGTCGTTCTGCGCGCTCGGCGACGGCGCCGCCTCGCCGATCTTCTCGTCGCTCAAGTACTTCCGCGACGAGTACGAGCAGCACATCCGCGGCAGGGGCTGCCCCTTCGACCCCGCGAAGTCCACGGCCTGGGCCGACAGGGACCTGGAGGTGCCCGCATGACCGTCACCACGTCCGCCGCGTCCGCAGGCGGCGGCAACACCGCACCCCCGCCCGAGGACCTGGTCAGCCTGACCATCGACGGTGTCGAGATCAGCGTGCCCAAGGGCACCCTGGTGATCCGCGCCGCCGAACTGCTCGGAATCGAGATCCCCCGGTTCTGCGACCACCCCCTCCTCGACCCCGCCGGCGCCTGCCGGCAGTGCATCGTCGAGGTCGAGGGCCAGCGCAAGCCGATGGCCTCGTGCACCATCACCTGCACCGACGGCATGGTCGTCAGGACCCAGCTCACCTCGCCCGTCGCCGAGAAGGCACAGCAGGGCGTGATGGAGCTGCTGCTGATCAACCACCCGCTGGACTGCCCGGTCTGCGACAAGGGCGGGGAGTGCCCTCTCCAGAACCAGGCCATGTCCCACGGCCAGGCCGAGTCCAGGTTCGAGGGCAGGAAGCGCACCTATGAGAAGCCGGTCAACATCTCCACCCAGGTGCTGCTCGACCGCGAACGCTGTGTGCTGTGCGCACGCTGCACCCGGTTCTCCAACCAGGTCGCCGGCGACCCGATGATCGAACTGCTCGAACGCGGCGCGCTCCAGCAGGTCGGCACGGGCGAAGGCGATCCCTTTGAGTCGTACTTCTCCGGAAACACCATCCAGATCTGCCCGGTCGGCGCGCTGACCTCGGCCGCGTACCGGTTCCGCTCCCGGCCCTTCGACCTGGTGTCCTCGCCGTCGGTCTGCGAGCACTGTGCGGGCGGCTGCGCCACCCGCACCGACCACCGGCGCGGCAAGGTCATGCGGCGGCTCGCCGCCGACGACCCCGAGGTCAACGAGGAGTGGATCTGCGACAAGGGGCGGTTCGCCTTCCGCTACGCCCAGCAGCGCGACCGGCTCACCACCCCCCTCGTACGCAACAGGGAGACCGGCGAGCTGGAGGCCGCGAGCTGGACCGAGGCCCTGGAGGCCGCCGCCGCGGGGCTCGAGGCGGCACGCGGACGGGCTGGCGTGCTGACCGGAGGCCGGCTCACCGTCGAGGACGCCTACGCGTACGCCAAGTTCGCCCGGGTCGCCCTGGACACCAACGACATCGACTTCCGGGCGCGGGTCCACTCGTCCGAGGAGGCCGACTTCCTGGCCTCCTCGGTGGCCGGGCGGGGACGGGACCTGGTCCTGGACCGCAGGGGAGTCACCTACACGTCCCTGGAGAAGGCGCCCGCGGTACTGCTCGTGGGCTTCGAGTCCGAGGAGGAGGCGCCCGGCGTCTTCCTGCGGCTGCGCAAGGCCGCCCGCAAGCACGGCCAGCGCAGCTACGCCCTCGCCACGCACGCCACCCGAGGTCTGGTGAAGGCGTCCGGTGTACTGCTCCCCGCCGCACCCGGCACCGAGACCGAGTGGCTGAACGCCCTGGCGTCCGGCACCGGTCTCGACGCGGAGGGGTCCGCGGCGCACGAGGCACTGCGCGCCCCAGGGGCCGTGATCGTCGTGGGCGAGCGGCTCGCCGGGGTGGCCGGTGCGCTTACCGCGGCGCTCAGGGCGGCCACCGCCACCGGTGCCCAGTTGGTGTGGATCCCGCGCCGGGCCGGTGAGCGGGGCGCAGTGGAGGCGGGTGCGATCCCCTCGCTGCTGCCCGGCGGCCGTCCCGCCACCGACCCGCGCGCCCGTGAGGAGACCGCGGCGGCCTGGGGTGTACGCGAGCTCCCGCACCGCTACGGCCGCGATACCGGCCAGATCATCGAGGCCGCGGCCACGGGCGCACTCGGCGCCCTGGTCGTCGCCGGTGTGGAGGCAGCGGATCTGCCCGACCCGGCGCGGGCACGTGAGGCGCTCGACGCGGTGGGCTTCCTGGTCTCGCTGGAGCTGCGGCCGTCGGAGGTGACGGAGCGGGCCGATGTGGTCTTTCCGGTCGCCGCCGTCGTGGAGAAGTCCGGCACCTTCCTCAACTGGGAGGGCAGGGCCCGGCCCTTCGAGGCGGCTCTGAAGCCCGAGCAGATGACCCGCGCGCTGCCGCCGACGGACACCAGGGTGCTTCACATGCTCGCCGACGCGCTCGATGTGCACCTCGGGCTGCCCGATCTGCGCTCGGTGCGGCGGGAGATGGACCGGCTCGGCGCCTGGAGCGGCCCCAGGGCCTCCGAGCCCGTCGAGTCGGCAGAGCCCCTGCCCCGCCCCGGCGACGGGGAGGCGATCCTTGCCGGCCACCGGTTGCTGCTCGACCAGGGACTGCTCCAGCAGGGCGACGAGGCCCTGGCGGGCACCCGGCACGCCGCGGTGGCCCGGATCTCCGCCGCCACCGCGGCCGAGACCGGGGTCAAGGACGGCGAGCTGCTGTCCGTCACCGGACCCGCCGGGTCCGTACGGCTGCCGCTCCAGGTGACCGCGATGCCCGACCGGGTGGTCTGGCTCCCGCTCAACTCGACCGGCGGCGGTGTGCTCGGTGACACGGGCGCGGCGCCCGGCCGGCTGGTCCGTATCGGCCCCGGCGCCACGGACGGTGCCGCCGCAGGCGACGACGTACCGGAGGTGCGTGCGTGAACCCGACCCTCCTCGCGGTCGAGGACCTCTCGATGTTCGGACGGGACCCCTGGTGGCTCGTCGTCATCAAGGCGGTCTTCTGCTTCGCGTTCCTGATGCTGACGGTCCTTTTCTCCATCGTCTGGGAGCGCAAGGTCGTTGCCTGGATGCAGCTGCGCATCGGGCCCAACCGGCACGGCCCCTGGGGCCTCCTCCAGTCCCTCGCGGACGGCGTCAAGCTGATGCTCAAGGAGGACCTGATCGTCCGGCGCGCGGACAAGGTCGTCTACGTCCTCGCGCCGGTCGTCGCCGCCATCCCGGCGTTCATGGCGATCGCGGTGATCCCCTTCGGGCCCGCCAACGACGAGATCTCGATCTTCGGCCAGCGCACCACGATGCAGCTCACCGATCTGCCGATCGCGATGCTGTACATCCTCGCCGTGGCCTCGGTCGGCATCTACGGCATCGTGCTGGCGGGCTGGTCGTCCGGCTCGACGTATCCGCTGCTCGGCGGGCTGCGCTCGTGCGCGCAGATGATCTCGTACGAGATCGCCATGGGTGCGGCCTTCGCCTCCGTCTTCCTCTACTCCGGGTCGATGTCCACCTCGACCATCGTGGAGTCGCAGACGGACCGCTGGTACATCCTGCTGCTGCCGGTCTCGTTCCTCATCTACGTCGTGACGATGATCGGCGAGACCAACCGGGCGCCGTTCGACATGCCGGAGTCCGAGGGCGACCTGGTGGGCGGCTTCAACACCGAGTACTCGTCCATCAAGTTCGCGATGTTCATGCTCGCCGAGTACGTCAACATGGTCACCGTCTCGGCGGTCTCGGTCACCCTCTTCCTCGGCGGCTGGCGGGCCCCGTACCCGATCAGCTCGTTCTGGGAGGGCGCGAACCACGGCTGGTGGCCGATGCTCTGGTTCGTCATCAAGGTGCAGCTGCTGTTGTTCTTCTTCATCTGGCTGCGCGGCACGCTCCCGCGCGTCCGCTACGACCAGCTGATGAAGCTCGGCTGGAAGGTGCTCATCCCGGTCTCGGTGGTCTGGCTGATGCTCGTCGCGACCGTACGTGCGCTGCGCAACGACGGCAGGGACTTCTCGCAGATCGTGCTGTACGTGGGGGCGGCCGTACTGGCCGTGCTGCTGCTGTCCTTCGTGGTCGACCTCTTCCGGGGCAAGAAGGAGCAGTCCGACCGGGAGACGGCCGGGACCGCCGCGGCCGCCACCGCGTTCGACCCGATGGCGGGCGGATTCCCTGTGCCTCCGCTGCCCGGGCAGGAGTTGCCGCCGGTGCCCCGCAGGCGCTCGCGCCGCGACCGCGAGTTGATTGTCAGTGGCGGCGCGAATACTGACAGTGACGGTTCTCGTGACGGAAAGGAGGCTGACGGTGTCTGAGCGATCCCACGATTCCGAGAGCGCGTTCCAGAACCCGGTCGCCGGCTTCGGCGTGACCTTCAAGGCCATGTTCAAGAAGCGGCTGACCGAGCAGTATCCGGAGCAGCAGAAGACGACGGCGCCGCGCTTCCACGGCCGGCACCAGCTCAACCGGCATCCGGACGGGCTGGAGAAGTGCGTCGGCTGCGAGCTGTGCGCCTGGGCCTGTCCCGCCGACGCCATCTATGTGGAGGGCGCGGACAACACGGACGAGGAGCGCTACTCACCGGGCGAGCGGTACGGCAGGGTCTACCAGATCAACTACGCGCGCTGCATTCTGTGCGGGCTGTGCATCGAGGCCTGCCCGACCCGGGCGCTCACCATGACCAACGAGTTCGAGCTCGCCGACAGCTCCCGCGAGAACCTCATCTACACCAAGGAGCAGCTTCTCGCGGGACTTGAGCCGGGCATGGTCGAGACCCCGCACGAGATCTATCCGGGTACCGACGAGCAGGACTACTACCGGGGCCTGATCACCGGTGCCGCTGTCGGCACCGAGCGCCAGGTCGCCGTCTCCAAGGGCGAGAAGGCCGAGAGCGGCGAGAAGGGTGCGGACAACGAGCAGCAGCCAGAGGGGGTCGACGTATGAACGCCGCCACTCTCGCCGCAGCCACCTCCACCGGGGAGGCCGTGCAGTTCTGGGTGCTCGGCACGGTCGCCGTGATCGGCGCGCTGTGCACCATCCTGATGAAGAAGGCCGTCCACAGCGCGCTCTGCCTCGCCGGGACCATGATCATTCTGGCGGTCTTCTACCTCGCCAACGGGGCGTACTTCCTCGGCATCGTCCAGATCGTGGTCTACACCGGCGCGATCATGATGCTGTTCCTCTTCGTCGTCATGCTCGTCGGTGTGACGGCGGCGGACTCCCTGAAGGAGACCATCAAGGGGCAGCGCTGGTGGGCCGCGGCCTGCGGCCTCGGGTTCGGTGTGCTGCTCATCGCCGGAATCGCCAACGCCGCGCTGGGCCCCGACTCCTTCATCGGTCTCGGTGAGGCCAACGCGGGCGGCAATGTCCAGGGCATCGCCGCCCTCATCTTCACCAAGTACGTGTTCGCCTTCGAGATCACCGGTGCCCTGCTGATCTCGGCGGCGGTCGGCGCGATGGTGCTCACCCACCGCGAGCGCACCGAACGAGCCAGGACCCAGCGGGAGCTGGCCGAGCAGCGGGTCCGCGAGGCGAGCGCCCTTCCGTCGCCCGACCGCCACCCCGCATCGACGACCTACGGCTGGAAGCTTCCTACGCCGCTGCCCGCCCCTGGTGTCTACGCCCGGCACAACGCGGTGGACGTCGCCGGTCTGCTGCCGGACGGCACCCCGTCCGAGCTGACCGTCAGCAAGACCCTGCGCGCCCGCGGCCAGATCCGGGACGTGTCCGGCGAGGCGCTGAACGACCTCAGGGTGCTGGAGCAGCGCTCCGAGGAGCGGCTCGGCCGCTCCCTGGACGAGCGGCACCGGGAAGAGCACGACCGCGATGTGCGGCGCCCCGGGGGCGAGCGCGACGGAAAGCGCGACAGCCAGCGTGACGGAGAGGAGGCCAAGCGGTGAATCCGGTCAACTACATCTATCTCGCCTCACTGTTGTTCACCATCGGTGCCGCGGGCGTGCTGATCAGGCGGAACGCGATCGTGGTCTTCATGTGCGTGGAGCTGATGCTCAACGCCTGCAATCTCACGTTCGTCGCCTTCTCCCGGATGCACGGCAATCTCGACGGCCAGATCATCGCGTTCTTCACGATGGTCGTCGCCGCGGCCGAGGTCGTGGTCGGGCTCGCGATCATCGTGTTGCTGTTCCGTTCCCGCCACTCGGCCTCGGTCGACGACGCCAGCCTGATGAAGCTGTAAGGGGTCGCAGACTCGTGGACAACGCAGAGAACCTGATCGCGCTGCTGATCGCGGCGCCCCTGCTCGGCGGGGCGGTGCTGCTGCTCGGCGGGCGCCGGCTCGACCGCACGGGCCACTGGATCGGCACGGCACTCGCCGCCGCCTCCTTCGTCATCGGCGTGGTGCTGTTCGCCGTCATGCTGGGCCGGCCCGGCGACGACCGCACCCTGACCCAGTATCTGTACACCTGGATCCCGGTCGAGGGCTTCCAGGCGGACGTGGCCTTCCAGCTGGACCAGCTGTCGATGACCTTCGTCCTGCTGATCACCGGAGTCGGCTCGCTCATCCATCTGTACTCGGTCGGGTACATGGAGCACGACGAGCGCCGCCGCCGGTTCTTCGGCTATCTCAACCTGTTCCTCGCGGCGATGCTCCTGCTGGTGCTCGCCGACAACTACCTGCTGCTGTACGTCGGCTGGGAGGGCGTGGGTCTCGCCTCGTACCTGCTGATCGGCTTCTGGCAGCACAAGCCCAGCGCGGCGACGGCGGCCAAGAAGGCCTTCCTGGTCAACAGGGTCGGCGACATGGGCCTGTCCGTCGCCATCATGCTGATGTTCACCACCTTCGGGAGCTTCGCCTTCGGACCGGTGCTGGACTCCACGGGGAAGACGTCCGAAGGCGTCCTGACCGCACTCGGGCTGCTCCTGCTGCTCGCCGCCTGCGGCAAGTCCGCCCAGGTGCCGCTCCAGTCCTGGCTCGGGGACGCGATGGAGGGCCCGACCCCCGTCTCGGCCCTGATCCACGCGGCGACGATGGTCACCGCCGGCGTCTATCTGATCACCCGCTCCGGTGCCATCTTCAACGCGGCACCCACCGCCCAGCTCGCGGTGGTGACGGTCGGCGCGGTCACGCTCCTCTTCGGTGCGATCATCGGTTGCGCGAAGGACGACATCAAGAAGGCCCTGGCCGGTTCGACGATGTCGCAGATCGGCTACATGATCCTCGCGGCAGGCCTCGGCCCGATCGGCTACGCCTTCGCGATCATGCACCTGGTGACCCACGGCTTCTTCAAGGCGGGGCTGTTCCTCGGCGCCGGTTCGGTCATGCACGGCATGAACGACGAGGTGGACATGAGGAAGTACGGCGGCCTGCGGAAGTACATGCCGATCACCTTCGTCACCTTCGGCCTCGGCTATCTCGCCATCATCGGCTTCCCGGGTCTGTCCGGCTTCTTCTCCAAGGACAAGATCATCGAGGCGGCCTTCGCCAAGGGCGGCACCGAGGGCTGGATCCTCGGCGGCGCGGCCCTGCTGGGCGCGGCGATCACCGCGTACTACATGACGCGCGTGATGCTGATGACCTTCTTCGGCGAGAAGCGCTGGCAGCCCGACGAGAACGGCGAACTCCCCCATCCGCACGAGTCGCCGCGCACCATGACCGCGCCCATGATCGTGCTGGCCTTCGGGTCGGTCTTCGCGGGCGGGCTCTTCTCCTTCCACGAGTCGTTCGTCAAGTGGCTTGAGCCGGTGACCAGTTTCGAGCACGGCCATCCGCCGATCAGTGCCGGCACGGTGACCATCTGCACCGTCGTGGTGATGGTCATCGGTGTGGCGCTCGCGTACGCCCAGTACGGACGGCGTCCGGTGCCGGTGACCGCCCCGCGCGGCTCACTGCTCACCCGGGCCGCCCGCCGGGACCTCCTCCAGGACGACTTCAACCATGTGGTCCTGGTCCGCGGCGGGGAGCACCTCACCCGGTCGCTGGTGTACGTGGACCACACCCTCGTCGACGGGGTGGTCAACGGCACGGCGGCGTCGTTCGGAGGACTCTCGGGCCGTCTGCGCAAGCTGCAGAACGGCTACGCCCGCACCTACGCGGTCTCGATGTTCGGAGGTACGGCGGTGCTGATCGCCGCGACCCTGCTGATGAGGTCGGTGTAACTGTCATGTCCTTCCCGCTCCTTACCGCAGCAGCGGCCCTGCCGGCAGTCGGCGCGATCGCGACCGCGGCCGTCCCGGCCGGGCGCAGGACCGCGGCCAAATGGCTGGCGCTGCTCGTCTCGCTCGGCACCCTCGTCCTGGCGGGGATCATCACCGCCCGCTTCGAGCCCGGCGGCGACCGGTACCAGCTGACCGAATCCCACGCCTGGATCGCGGACTTCGGGGTGCGGTACGAGCTGGGGGTGGACGGGATCGCGGTGGCGCTGCTCGCGCTGACCGCGGTGCTCATCCCGTTCATCATCCTGGCCGGCTGGCACGACGCCGATCCTTCCCCTGCCTCCGGCGGGGAGACTCCTGTGGAGACCAAGAACTATCGCTGGCGGCCCACTCAGGGCTTCTTCGCCCTGATCCTCGCGGTCGAGGCGATGGTGATCCTCTCCTTCGAGGCCACCGACGTCTTCCTCTTCTACATTCTCTTCGAAGCCATGCTCATCCCGATGTACTTCCTCATCGGCGGCTTCGGGGACCGCGCCCACGCGGGCAGCGAGGAGAACGCGGCGGCGCAGCGCTCGTACGCCGCTGTGAAGTTCCTGCTCTACAACCTGGTCGGCGGGCTGATCATGCTGGCCGCGGTGATCGGGCTCTATGTCGTGGCGGGGAACTTCTCGCTGACGGAGATCGCCGCGGCGAGGGCCAGCGGGGATCTTGAGATGTCCACGAACGTCGAACGGCTGCTGTTCCTCGGCTTCTTCTTCGCCTTCGCGGTGAAGGCGCCGCTGTGGCCGCTGCACACCTGGCTGCCCAACGCCATGGGGGAGTCGACCGCTCCGGTGGCCGTGCTGATCACGGCGGTCGTCGACAAGGTCGGCACCTTCGCGATGCTCCGCTTCTGCCTCGGTCTCTTCCCTGAGGCGTCGAAGTGGGCCACCCCGGTGATCCTCGTGCTGGCGCTGATCAGCATCGTGTACGGGGCGCTGCTCGCGGTGGGCCAGCGCGACATCAAGCGGCTGGTCGCCTATGCGTCGATCTCGCACTTCGGCTTCATCGTCATGGGCATCTTCGCGATGACGAGCCAGGGCCAGTCGGGCGCCACGCTCTACATGGTCAACCACGGGATCTCGACGGCCGCGCTGATGCTGGTGGCCGGTTTCCTGATCTCGCGGCGCGGCTCCCGGCTCATCGCCGACTACGGGGGGGTGCAGAAGGTGGCACCGGTGCTCGCCGGCACCTTCCTCATCGGCGGTCTCGCCACCCTGTCGCTGCCCGGACTCGCCCCGTTCGTCAGTGAGTTCCTGGTCCTGGTGGGTACCTTCGCCCGCTATCCGGTGGTCGGCATCATCGCGACCTTCGGCATCGTGCTCGCCGCGCTCTACACCCTGGTGCTCTACCAGCGGACGATGACGGGCCCGGTGAAGGAGGAGGTGCGCACTCTGCCGGATCTGCGACCGCGTGAGCTGGCGGTGGTCGCACCGCTGATCGCGCTGCTGATCTTCCTCGGCTTCTTCCCGCAGCCCCTCACGAAGATCGTCAACCCGGCCGTGGAGCACACCATGTCCGACGTACAGCAGAAGGACCCCCAGCCCGAGGTGGAGGCGGCCCAGTGAGCCCAACAGCTGTCCACAGCCTGTGGACGACGGCAGCCCAGCCGCTGGACAAGATCCCGGCCCCGCATATCGAGTACGCCCAGCTCGCGCCCACCCTGATCGTGGTCGGCGCGGCGATCGTGGGTGTGCTGATCGAGGCCTTCGTCCCGCGCAAGGGCCGCTATCCCGCCCAGGTGTTCCTGTCCGTCGTGGCGCTGGCCGCCGCGTTCGCCGCGGTGGTGGGCCTCGCCGCCGGGGGGTTCGGCAGTACCAAGGCGCATCTCGCCGCGATGGGCGCCATCGCGGTCGACGGGCCGGCGCTGTTCCTCCAGGGCACGATCCTGCTGGCCTCGCTCGTCGCGATCTTCACCTTCGCCGAGCGGCGCCTCGACCCGGGGGCGCACGGCAGCCATGTCGACTCCTTCGCCGCACAGGCCGCTTCCGTACCGGGCAGCGACAGCGAAAAGGCGGCGGTCAAGGCCGGGTTCACCACCACCGAGGTCTACCCGCTGGCGCTGTTCGCCATCTCCGGAATGCTCGTCTTCCCTGCGGCGAACGACCTGCTGACCCTTTTCGTCGCGCTCGAGGTCTTCTCGCTGCCCCTCTACCTGCTGTGCGCCCTGGCCCGCCGCAAGCGGCTCCTGTCGCAGGAGGCGGCCATGAAGTACTTCCTGCTCGGGGCGTTCTCGTCGGCGTTCCTGCTGTTCGGGGTGGCGCTCGTGTACGGGTACGCGGGCTCCGTGTCGTACGCCAGGATCGCCGACGTGGTCGACGGCACCGTCAAGACCATCGACCCGGCGCTCGCCGCCACCATGGGCAATGACGCACTGTTGCTCATCGGCGGCGCGATGATCCTGGTCGGGCTGCTGTTCAAGGTCGGCGCGGTGCCGTTCCACATGTGGACCCCGGACGTCTACCAGGGCGCACCGACCCCGGTCACCGGCTTCATGGCGGCGGCCACCAAGGTCGCGGCGTTCGGAGCGTTGCTGCGGCTGCTCTACGTGGTGCTGCCGGGGCTGCGCTGGGACTGGCGCCCGGTCATGTGGGCGGTCGCCATCGTCACCATGCTGGGCGGCGCGATCATCGCGATCACCCAGACCGACATCAAGAGGCTGCTGGCCTACTCGTCGATCGCGCACGCGGGATTCATCCTCGCCGGCGTCATCGCGTTCACGCCCGAGGGCGTCTCGTCCGTGCTCTTCTACCTCGTGGCCTACTCCTTCGTGACGATCGGCGCCTTCGCGGTCGTCACGCTGGTACGGGACGCGGGCGGCGAAGCCACCCATCTCTCCAAGTGGGCCGGGCTCGGACGGCGTTCGCCGCTGGTCGCCGCGGTCTTCGCGGTGTTCCTGCTGGCCTTCGCCGGAATCCCGCTGACCTCCGGCTTCTCCGGGAAGTTCGCGGTTTTCAGCGCGGCGGCTCAGGGTGGCGCGGGCGCGTTGGTCGTGGTGGGTGTGATCTCCTCCGCGATCGCCGCGTTCTTCTACATCCGGGTGATCGTGCTGATGTTCTTCAGCGAGCCGAAGCCCGAGGGGCCGACCGTGGCCGTGCCATCGCCGCTCACGATGACCACCATCGCGGTCGGTGTCGCGGTGACCCTGGTGCTGGGTGTGGCGCCCCAGTACTTCCTGGATCTGGCCGGGCAGGCCAGTGTGTTCGTGCGGTAGGGCGACGGGCAGGTGAGCCCCGGCCGCGGTTGCGGCGTCCAGCCGGAGGCCCGGCACCCCAGAGGGTGCCGGGCCTCCGGCCTCGCTGTCTGCGGGCGGCGCAGGGCCGCTCCGTAAGGGCTACGCCGTTCCGGAAGGTCCGTTGGTCAGGAGCCGCTGCGGAGCGAGCCGGTGCTGGAGCCGCTGGAGTCGCCCAGGAAGCAGGTGACCTCGCGGTCGCCGAAGGCCCACCCGGCCTGCTGCGGGTGGTAGTAGTAGAAGCTCATCGTCTTGGGGAGCTTGGCGGCGTCGCCCACGTAGTCGGTGAGCAGGTCGCCGCTGCACTTCTCCTCGGCCTGCGAGGCGACCTTCTCCGTACCGGGGTACGCGCCGGCCTCCAACTGGAAGACGGCGTACGCCTCTCCCTCATGGGGCTCGGTGCAGGGGACGACGTCCACCTTGTACGCGGCCCGGGAGCCTTCCTCTTCCGCGTAGTCCGCCAGATCGTCCTCGGTGTTGAAGCAGTCCCCCTTGCGGATGTCCTGGACATCGCTGGAGCCCGGGTCGGTGACCTGGCCACTGGTGCTTCGCTTCGGCTTGGAGGAGCTGTCGTCGAGCGCTCCGGAGGCCCCGAGGGCCACCATGATCGCGATGAACAGGAGCGCCGCGCCGTGGATGGCGATACCGGCGATCGCGAAGCCCTTGCCCTTCTCGCCGTTCTTGCGGATCTGGGAGAGGGCGATGATTCCGAGGATCAGCGGGACGAACGGGATGCCGCAGACGATCGACATCACGAAGGACACGATGGCCAGGGCGTTCGTCTTCTCCGACGGCGCGGGCGGCCAGCCCGGCGCGCCGCCGTACGGGCCCGGCTGTCCGTACGGGCCGGGCTGTCCGTACGGCCCCGGTGCTCCCGGCGGACCGGGAGCTCCGTACGGGGCGGGCTGCCCGGGCTGACCGGGCGACCCGTAGGGCCCGGGCGGCGGGGACGAGGGCGGTGGTGGCGGTATGGACACTGCGCAAGCTCCTTGTACAGACGGTGAGACAGAACTTATAGCCAGACAATGACAACCCGCGCCCTGGGTCCGGCGTCCCACTCTCAGGGCACTGGGACTTGATCGAGATACATCGAGCACACCGAGCACACCGAGTGCGCCCAACGACACCGAGCACACCGAACACGGGGGAAGAGCGGATGAGCGCGCCGGCAGACCAGTCGGAAAAGGACGGGCAGGACCGTCAGACCAATGACGCACAGCAGCGGGTCGCCAGTTCCGCCGACACCTGGCCCACGGTGCTGCTGCTGCCCGCCATGCTGCTGCTGAGGTATCTCGGGGAGCACTCCTGGGCCTACTGGACCGGGGCGGTGTTCGGCCTGCTGGGCACGATCGGTGCCGCCGTCGAGATCACCGGCGCGGTCGGGCACTTGGCGCACCGGCGCCGGCCGCTGGTCGCGTTCTGGGTGCTGTTCTGCCTGGTGCCGGCTGTGGTGCTGGTGGGGATCAGGCTGGTCGAGCAGTGGTGACGGCGGCGGGCCCGCGCCGGATCCATACCGGCACGGGCCCGCCGTGCTGAGCCACCGCCGCGGTCTACCGGACGGCCGGGACCACGCGTCCGGTGACCTCGCCGAGGCCGACCCGCACACCGTCAGGGCCGGGTGCCCACGCGGTCATGGTGACCACGTCGCCGTCCTCCAGGAAGGTTCGCTTACCGTCCGGCAGGTCCAGCGGATCCCGCCCGTTCCAGGTGAGTTCGAGGAGCGAGCCGCGCTGGTGCACCTCGGGGCCGCTGACCGTGCCCGAACCGTACAGATCACCGGTACGCAGCGAGGCGCCGTTGACGGTCATGTGCGCGAGCTGCTGGGCTGCGGTCCAGTACATCGTCGCGAACGGCGGCTCGCTGACCACCTCTCCGTTGATCGCGACCGTGATGTGCAGCTCGAAGCCGCCGGGCTCCTCGTCGCCCGAGTCGTCCAGATAGGGCAGCAGGTCGAAGTCACGTGCGGGCGGGGCGACCCGGGCGGCGTCGAGCGCCTCCAGCGGGGTGACCCAGGCGGACACGGAGGTGGCGAAGGACTTGCCGAGGAACGGGCCGAGCGGGACGTACTCCCAGGCCTGGATGTCGCGTGCGGACCAGTCGTTGAGGAGATGCAGCCCGAAGACATGGTCGCGGAAACCGGACAGAGGCACGGGTCGGCCGTGCTCGCTGGGGGTGCCGACGAGGAAGCCGACCTCCGCCTCGATGTCCAGTTTGACGGAGGGTCCGAAGAGCGGAGCCGGGTCTGCGGGGGTCTTGCGCTGGCCGCTGGGGCGGATGACATCGGTGCCGGAGACGACGACGGTGCCGGAGCGGCCGTGGTAGCCGATCGGCAGATGCTTCCAGTTGGGGGTCAGCGGCTCGCCGTCCGGCCGGAAGATGTGCCCGACGTTGGTGGCGTGGTGCTCGCTGGCGTAGAAGTCGACGTAGTCGGCGACCTCGTAGGGGAGGTGCAGGGTCACCGCCGCGAGCGGGTGGAGCAGCGGTTCGATGTCCTCGCGGTGGGCGGGGACGGTCACCCAGGCGGTGAGCGCTCGCCGTACGTCGCGCCAGGCCGTGCGGCCCGCCGCGAGCAGCGGGCCCAGGCTCGGCTGGGCGAGCAACGCGGCATAAGGGGAGCCGAGGGTGTGCGCGGCGGCCCCGGCGTCGAGCACGTGGTTGCCGATCCGGACGCCGAGCCGGCGGCGGTCGGGCTCTGCCGCGGTGGTGAAGACCCCGTACGGGAGGTTGTGCGGGCCGAAGGGATCGCCCTCGGCCAGGTCGAGCGGGCTCTGCTCGGGCATCGGTGCTTGCCTCGCTTTCCACGTGTGTGGGGGACACGTTACGTGGGCGGTGCACCTGGCGTCAGTGTCCGAAGGGGCCCTCGGGGCAAAGTGCGGCCGTGTCTCGCCCGCGTACATGGTTTAGGGCAAAACTATCGTTTACGGCCATATGACCAGATCAGTAACATACCGGGGTGGCGGGAAGGCGCCGCCAGTGATCGAAACCGGACCGGATACGCTGACTTGAGTGATGACAACGACACATCGACAATCCGTGTGATCGTCAGCAGACAGGAGTACCTCTCGTGACCGTCGTCGAGCCATTCGGGCTGAACGTGCGGGACCAGGCTCTTGAGGCCGATGTCCAGGCCGGATTGGCGGCAGTCGAGGCCGGGCTGCTCGATGCCACCAAGAGCGAGGTGCCCTTCATCACGGAGGCCGCGCAGCATCTCGTGCGCGCCGGGGGCAAGCGATTCAGGCCGCTGCTGGTGATGCTGGGCGCTCAGTTCGGTGATCCGGACGCACCGGGCGTCGTGCCCTCCGCCGTGGTCGTCGAGCTGACGCACCTGGCGACGCTCTACCACGACGATGTGATGGACGAGGCCGATGTGCGCCGCGGCGTGGCCAGCGCCAACGCCCGTTGGGGCAACTCGCTGGCCGTCCTCACCGGCGACTTCCTCTTCGCCCGTGCCTCGCACATCCTGGCCGATCTGGGTCCCGACGCCATACGGATCCAGGCCGAGGCGTTCGAGCGGCTGGTCACGGGGCAGATCCTGGAGACCGCCGGTCCGCGCGACGACCGCGACCCCGTCGAGCACTACCTCGACGTGCTGGGCGGCAAGACCGGCTCGCTGGTCGCCGTGTCCGGGCGGCTCGGCGCGATGATGGCGGGCGCCGACGAGCGCCTCGTCGACACGCTCACCCAGTACGGCGAGCGACTCGGTGTCGCCTTCCAGCTCGCCGACGACGTGCTCGACATCGCCTCGGACTCCCACGAGTCCGGCAAGACGCCCGGTACCGATCTGCGTGAGGGCATCCCCACACTGCCCGTGCTCCGGCTGCGGGAGCAGGCCGCCGCGCACCGGCGCCCCGAGGACCTGGAGCTCGTACAGCTGCTGGACGGGGATCTGACGGACGACGCGCGGCATGCGGAGGCGCTGGCCAGGCTGCGTGTCCACCCCGCCCTCGAGCAGGCGCGGCGGGACACGGTGCGGTACGCGGAGGAGGCGCGGGCGATGCTGGCGCCGCTTCCCAAGGGCGCGGCCAGGGCCGCTCTGGAGGACCTGTGCGACGCGGTGGTGCACCGCGCCGGCTGACGCGTCCTGACGCCGGCCCCTGATGCATCCCCTACTGGTCGGCTGAGTTCTGACGCCCCCGGGTCATACCGCAGCAGTACGCGGAGTTGATTCCGGGGGCTGACGCTTATGGCCCGGCGTTTTGGTCAGATGGTGTGGACGGACGACGCCGCTATCACGGAGGTAGGGCACACCATGGCACCGAACGAGAACGCAGCAGTCACCGAACAGCCCGGGGAGGTCAGCCCCGCCCGCCGGAAGGCGGCGCGGTATGCCGTCCCGGTCGCGGTGGCGGGCGTTGCCGCGGCGACCATCGGGCTCGTCCCGGCGCTTGCTGCCGTCGGCGACCCGGATCTGCCGAAGATCAGCGCTCAGCAGCTGATCGAGAAGATCGCCGCTTCTGACACCCAGCAGATGTCCGGCACAGTGAAGATCACCACCGATCTGGGTCTTCCGGACCTGGGCGGTCTGGCGAGCGGCTTCCTTTCCGGAGCCGGCTCGGGGAGCGGCGGTGCCTCGGCGTCGCCGGACGCCTCGAGCAAGCTGATGGAGCTGGCCTCGGGCACGCACAAGGTGGAGATCGCCGCCGATGGCCCTGACCGGCAGCGCATGTCGTTCGAGTCCGGCGGCGACGAGTACAGCGTCACGCACAACGGCGCCGACGTGTGGACGTACGACGGCGCGGCCAACGAGGTCGTGCACGGCAAGGACGCCACGGCGGGTGCGCCCGGTTCGGGCAAGGACGGCGGCAAGGGGCACCAGGGCCCCGATGAGCTGCCGACCACGCCCAAGCAGCTCGCCGAAGAGGCGCTGAAGGCGGCGGGCGACACGACCTCCGTGACCGTCGACGGCACGGCGCGTATCGCAGGCCGTGACGCCTACCAGCTGGTCATCAAGCCCAAGCAGAGCGGCTCGACGATCGACTCCATCAAGATCGCGGTGGATGCGCAGAACGGCGTCCCGCTGAAGTTCACCCTGCTGCCGAGCGACGGCGGCAAGGCTGCGGTCGACGCCGGCTTCACCAAGGTCGACTTCTCCAAGCCGGACGCGTCGGCCTTCGACTTCACCCCGCCGAAGGGTGCGAAGGTCACCGAGGCGGATGAGCTCAGCGACCACGGAAAGGCCGGAAAGCCCGGAGAGACCGCGGCCCCGAAGTTCTCCAAGGAGTTCGAGGGCATGGAGGACTTCAACGGGCTGAATGTCGTAGGCGAGGGCTGGGCCTCCATCGCGGAGCTGAAGGCTCCCGGCGGCGAGGGCCTCTCCGCGTCCAAGGGCGGCAAGGGCCCGGGCGATGTGCCGCCGGAGGCCGCGAAGTTCCTGGACGCGCTGGGGGACAAGGTGAAGGGCGACTTCGGTACCGGCACGGTCTTCAAGACCCGTCTGGTCAACGCCCTGATGACGGACGACGGCAAGGTGTTTGTCGGCGCGGTCACCCCGGACGCACTGGTCGAGGCCGCGAACAGCGCGAAGTGAAGCAACGCGAAGTGAAGCAGCGGGAACTGAGCAGCGGGGTGAGGTAGCGCGGACGGGTGCGGGGTGCCCCGGGAGAGGGGCACCCCGCGTCAGCCGCCGTCGGCGCTGCCTTGCCGTTGCCGTCAGAAGGTGAGCTTCCAGCTGTTGATGTAGCCCGTGTCGTAGCGGGCCACGTCCTGGACCTTGAGCTGCCAGGTGCCGTTGGCGGTCTCGCTGGAGGCGTTCACGGTGTATGTCGCGACGACGTCGTCCGCGGAGTCGCTGCCGCTGGAGTTCTTCAGCCGGTACGTGCTGCCGTCCGGGGCCACCAGGTCGATGACCAGGTCACCGCGCCAGGTGTGCTTGATGTCCACACCGACCTGGAGGGCGGCAGGGGCGTTGCCGGTGCGGCCGGAGACCGCCACGGACGAGGTGACGGCGGTCCCGTAGTCGGGGATGGCGACATCGGTGGTGTTCTCGTAGACGTCACCGGTCGGCGGGACGGTCGTCCCGGCGGACAGGGTCCAGATGGCGTAGGCGATCGCGTCGCTGTTGCGGTCGAGTGCGGTCTCGCTGATGTTCGAGGTGGTGTCGCAGGAGGAGTGGTAGCAGCGGTCGAACGCCTGACCGGAAGTGCCCCCCCACTTCGTGGCCTGCGCACTGGACTTGGTGCGGCTGGCACCCGTGAACAGCCCACCGACCGGGATGCCCACGTTCTTGAAGGAGGCGTGGTCGGAGCGGCCGTCTCCCTCGGTCTCGATCTCGGTCGAGACACCGATGCCCGTGAAGTACGTCTTGAAGGTCTGCTCGATCGTCGGGTCGTCGTCATAGACGAAGTAGCCCGGGTTCGGCGACCCGATCATGTCGAAGTTGAGATAGCCGCTGATCTTTGAACGATCCGTGGCCGACAGGCTGTTGACGTAGTACTTGGACCCGACCAGGCCCAGCTCCTCGGCGCCCCACCAGGCGAACCGCAGGTGCTTGTCCGGGCTGAACTGGGCGCGGGAGACGGCGAGCGCGGTTTCCAGGATCGCGGCGGATCCGGAGCCGTTGTCGTTGATGCCCGGACCCGAGCTGACCGAGTCGAGGTGGGAGCCGGCCATCAGCACCTTGTTGGCGTCGCCGCCGGGCCAGTCGGCTATCAGGTTGTAGCCCGTGGAGCCCGACGAGGTGAACTGCTGGAGGGTGGTGGTGAATCCTGCCGCGTCCAGCTTGGCCTTCACGAAGTCGATCGACGCCTTGTAGCCCGTGCGGCCGTGTGCACGGTTTCCGCCGTTGGCGGTGGCGATCGACTGGAGGTCGTTGAGGTGCGCCTTGACGTTCGCGACGGGGATGTCCGGCGCGGCGAGGGCCGCGAGGGAGCGTGCGGGGGCCGCGCTGCCGGAGCTGCTGCTGGTGGTGCTGGAGGTGGCCGCTGCGGTCGGCACGGCCGCCGCGAGCAGTCCGGCGATGGCTATGGCGGTGCCTGCGGCGAGGCGTCTGTGCACAGAGCGAATCATGTGGGGGCTCCGGATTCCGTACGGGGATGGGACGGAACGTGCGAGACACCCTGCGACGGCGGTGTCGCAGGGTGCTGGAGCTGTACTCGGTGCGGTGTTTGTGGGGAATGGTCAGTGAGATGCTGACCGACCGTCAAGGGCGGAAACCGGTCAGTCGGGTTCGGTCAGCGAACGGTTGGCGGCGGCCCCGTACGCGAGATGCCGCAGCTGCCGCATCTCTGCTGTCCGCTACTGCACGCAGAACTCGTTGCCCTCAGGGTCCCGCATGATGCACCACTCCCCGCCCTGCTCCCGTACGTGGTGCACCATGGTGGCCCCCAGGCCCTCCAGCCGGGCGACCTCCTCGTCCCGTCGTCCCGGTTCGGAGTGCAGGTCGATGTGGAGACGGTTCTTGGCCGTCTTGGTCTCGGGGACCCGCTGGAACAGCAGCCTCCGGCCGAGACCGGCACCGCTCACCTCGTCGCACGGATCGTCCGGATGCCGGACGGCGGCCAGATCTCGCCAGGCGTGATGGCCGTGCCATTCGACGGTCAGTTCGGGCGGTACCACCCCCGAGGCGAGGAGTCCCTCGATGAGCGCGCTGTTGTCCTCCGGCAGATAGCCCATGGCTTCGGCCCAGAAGTCGGCCAGGGCGAGCGGGTCGTTCGCGTCGATGACGAGTTTCCAGTGCAGCGGCATGAACCCAGTTATAGTGGCGCGCCCCCGGACCGGTCAGCCCGTGGTGGTCTCGCGCCGCACCTGAGTCTGCGGGGCGTCCGCGGCAGGCACGGCGTCTCCAGCCGCGGCGGCATCCGCCACGGACGGCCCCGGGAGGAACCCTGCCTGGGCGAGTCCCTCCGCCTCCGCGAGTCGCTCGGCCCGTGCGAGCCGTGCCCTGGTGCTGCGGGCCGTACGCAGGGCGTCCCAGGTGAGGATGGACAGAGCCAGCCAGACCAGTGTGAAGCCGGCCCATCGTTCGGCGGGCATCTCCTCGTGGAAGTAGACGACCCCCAGCAGGAACTGGAACAGCGGCGCCAGATACTGCAACAGTCCCAGCGTCGACAGCGGCACCCGGATCGCCGCCGCCCCGAAGCAGACCAGCGGCACGGCTGTGACCACCCCCGTGGCCGCGAGCAGTGCGGAGTGGCCCGTGCCTTCCGTGCCGAAGGTGGACGTGCCCTGCGAGCCGAGCCACACCAGATAGCCGAGCGCGGGCAGGAACTGCACGGCGGTCTCCGCTGCCAGCGACTCCAGGCCGCCGATGTTGACCTTCTTCTTCAGCAGCCCGTAGCAGGCGAACGAGAACGCAAGCACCAGCGAGATCCACGGCGGGCGGCCGTAACCGACGGCCAGTACGACCACCGCCGAGAGTCCGACACCCACGGCCGCCCACTGCGCAGGCCGCAGCCGCTCCTTCAGCAGCAGTACGCCCAGCGCGATGGTGACCAGTGGATTGATGAAGTAGCCCAGCGATGTCTCGACCACATGGCCGCTGTTGACGCCCCAGATGTAGACGCCCCAGTTGACGGTGATCACCGTGGCGGCCACGGTGATCAGCCCGAGCCGGCGCGGATCGGCCAGCAGCCCCCGTATCCAGCGCCCGCGCCGCAGTGCCAGCAGCGCGATCACGACCACCGCCAGCGACCAGGTCATACGGTGGGCGAGGATCTCGATGGCGCCGGCCGGTTTCAGTAGCGGCCAGAAGAGCGGGACCAGGCCCCACATTCCGTAGGCACCGATCCCGTACAGCAGACCCGCCCGCTGCTCGTCGTCCTTCACCGAACCTCCCGCCGCGCAATCCGTGCATCCGCGCCACCCGCGCGTTCGAAGGTAGCGCCGAGGGGGGATGCGTGTCATGTCCGTATCGCCATACGGTCATGACGTTCCTGTCTCGGGCCTGCCCGGATGACACGCCAGGGGCGCCGGTCCCGGACCGGCGCCCCTGGCGTGTGTGCGTGTGACCGTGCGTGGGTGTCAGCCGACGACCGTCCAGGTGTCGTTCCCTGCGAGCAGCGCGCCCAGGTCACCCTTGCCGTTCTGCTCAATCGCGGCATCGAGCTGGTCGGCCATCTGCACGTCGTACACCGGTCGCTCGACGCTGCGGAACACGCCGATCGGGGTGTGGTGCAACGTGTCAGGATCGGCCAGCCGCGACAGCGCGAAGGCCGTGGTCGGGCTGGCGCTGTGCGCGTCGTGCACCAGGATCTGGGCCTCGTTGCCGGGGGTGACCGTGACGACCTTGAGATCGCCGGTCGCCGGGTCCCGTACGACGCCCTTCTCGTGCCCGCTGCCGAAGCGGATGGGCTCCCCGTGCACGAGCCGGATCACGGCTTCCTCGGCCTGCTGATTGTCCTTCAGGACCTCGAAGGCGCCGTCGTTGAAGATATTGCAGTTCTGGTAGATCTCGACGAGCGCCGTGCCCGGGTGGTCGGCCGCCGCGCGCAGCACCTCGGTGAGGTGCCTGCGGTCGGAGTCGACCGTGCGGGCCACGAAGGACGCCTCGGCCCCGATCGCCAGCGACACCGGGTTGAAGGGCGCGTCGAGCGAGCCCATCGGGGTCGACTTGGTGATCTTGCCGACCTCGGACGTGGGGCTGTACTGGCCCTTGGTCAGACCGTAGATCCGGTTGTTGAAGAGCAGGATCTTGAGGTTGACGTTCCGGCGCAGTGCGTGGATCAGGTGGTTGCCGCCGATGGACAGGGCGTCGCCGTCACCGGTGACGACCCACACGCTGAGGTCGCGTCGTGAGGAGGCGAGCCCGGTCGCGATGGCGGGGGCGCGGCCGTGGATCGAGTGCATCCCGTAGGTGTTCATGTAGTACGGGAAGCGGGAGGAGCAGCCGATGCCCGAGACGAAGACGATGTTCTCCTTCGCGAGCCCGAGCTCGGGCATGAAGCCCTGCACCGCCGCGAGGATCGCGTAGTCACCGCAGCCGGGGCACCAGCGGACTTCCTGGTCCGACTTGAAGTCCTTCATGGACTGCTTGGCCTCGGCCTTCGGAACCAGCGACAGCAGAGTGGACGCTGTCTCAGTCATTGATGGCCTCCTTGAGAGCCGCAGCGAGCTGCTCGGCCTTGAACGGCATGCCGTTGACCTGGTTGTAGGAGTGCGCGTCGACCAGATACCTCGCCCGGATCAGACCGGCGAGCTGCCCGAGGTTCATCTCCGGCACCACTACCTTCTCGTAACGCGCCAGAGTGTCCCCCAGATTCCTCGGGAACGGGTTGAGGTGGCGCAGATGTGCCTGTGCGATCGGCAGCCCCGCCCCGCGCAGCCTGCGTACGGCCGCGGTGATGGGCCCGTACGTCGACCCCCAGCCGAGCACCAGGGTGCGGGCGCCGTCCGGGTCGTCGACCTCCAGATCCGGCACCTCGATGCCGTCGACCTTGGACTGCCGGATCCGGACCATGAAGTCGTGGTTGGCCGGGTCGTACGAGATGTTGCCCGTGCCGTCCTGCTTCTCGATGCCGCCGATCCGGTGTTCGAGGCCCGGGGTGCCGGGGACGGCCCAGGGGCGCGCCAGTGTGCGCGGGTCGCGCTTGTACGGCCAGAAGACCTCGGTGCCGTCATCGGTGGTGTGGTTGGGGCCGGTGGCGAACTGGACCCGCAGATCGGGGAGTTCGTCCAGATCCGGGATCCGCCAGGGCTCACTGCCGTTGGCCAGGTAGCCGTCGGACAGCAGGAAGACCGGAGTGCGGTACATCAGTGCGATACGGGCCGCCTCCAGCGCCGCGTCGAAGCAGTCCGCGGGGGTCTTCGGGGCCACGATCGGGACCGGCGCCTCGCCGTTGCGCCCGTACATCGCCTGGAGCAGGTCGGCCTGCTCGGTCTTCGTGGGCAGACCGGTGGACGGGCCGCCGCGCTGGATGTCCACGATCAGCAGCGGTAGCTCCAGTGACACGGCGAGCCCGATGGTCTCGGACTTCAGCGCCACACCGGGGCCCGAGGTCGTCGTCACGGCCAGCGAGCCGCCGAAGGCCGCGCCGAGCGCGGCGCCGATGCCCGCGATCTCGTCCTCGGCCTGGAAGGTCCGCACGCCGAAGTTCTTGTGCCGGGACAGCTCGTGCAGGATGTCCGATGCCGGGGTGATGGGGTATGAGCCCAGGTAGAGCGGCAGGTCCGCCTGCTGAGACGCGGCGATCAGTCCGTAGGACAGTGCCAGGTTGCCCGAGATGTTGCGGTACGTGCCCGCCGGGAAGGCCTGGGTGGCCGGGGCGACCTCGTAGGAGACGGCGAAGTCCTCGGTGGTCTCGCCGAAGTTCCAGCCGGCTCGGAAGGCCGCGACATTCGCCTCGGCGATCTCGGGCTTCTTGGCGAACTTGCTCCGCAGGAACCTCTCGGTGCCCTCGGTGGGCCGGTGGTACATCCAGCTCAGCAGGCCCAACGCGAACATGTTCTTGGAGCGCTCGGCCTCCTTGCGGGAAAGGCCGAACTCCTTGAGTGCCTCGATGGTGAGTGTCGTCAGCGGGACCGGGTGGACGTTGTAGGCGTCGAGGGAGCCGTCCTCGAGCGGGCTGGTCTCGTACCCGACCTTGGCCATGGCGCGCTTGGCGAACTCATCCGTGTTGACGATGATTTCGCCGCCGCGCGGCACATCGCCGATGTTCGCTTTGAGCGCGGCCGGGTTCATCGCGACCAGGACGTTCGGGGCGTCGCCCGGGGTGAGGATGTCGTGGTCGGCGAAATGGAGCTGGAACGAGGAGACGCCCGGCAGGGTGCCGGCGGGTGCCCGGATCTCGGCCGGGAAGTTCGGGAGCGTGGACAGGTCATTGCCGAACGACGCCGTCTCCGACGTGAAGCGGTCACCTGTCAGCTGCATACCGTCACCGGAGTCGCCCGCGAACCGGATGATCACACGGTCCAGGCGGCGGACCTCTTTGCTGCCGTTGTCGCTGTTGCTGCCGGCGTTGCCGTTGCTCTCGCTGTTGCCCTTGCCGCCGGGGGATCTGCGCTGTCCCCCGACGACGGTCTCTCCGGCCGCGTCTGCCTCGTCTGCGTGCTCGGCTGGGCTACTGACCTGGCTGGTCACTGAACTGGACCTCCTTCGAGGCGGCTGGACCGCGGCCGGCTCACCGGTCGCTCCAAGGCCAACCCTACGACGGTAAGGGTGGCCTTCCCTGGACCGCTCATATGCTGGACGACTTTTTGAGACGACCTGATGTCCTGGTTTGCCATAGTGCTGCTCGCCCCCCGAATCCTTCCCTTCAGACGCTCCCGGTCGATGGTGGGGTTGCCCGCTGGGCGCCCGCTAGTTATCTGATAGGGTGTCAGATTCTCAGGAGTTGAGATAGGTCAGCACGGCCAGTACACGCCGGTGATCCCCGTCGCTGGGGGACAGCCCGAGCTTCTGGAAGATGTTGCTCACGTGCTTCTCCACGGCTCCGTCACTCACCACCAGCTGCCTGGCGATCGCCGAATTCGTCCGCCCTTCGGCCATCAGCCCGAGGACCTCACGCTCCCGGGGGGTCAGCCCCGCCAGCACGTCCTGCTGGCGGCTGCGGCCCAGGAGCTGTGCCACGACCTCCGGGTCCAGCGCGGTGCCGCCTCCGGCGACCCGGACCACGGCGTCCACGAATTCCCGGACCTCGGCGACCCGGTCCTTGAGCAGATAGCCCACGCCCCGGCTGTTTCCGGCCAGCAGCTCGGTGGCGTACTGCTCCTCGACGTACTGCGACAGCACCAGCACCCCGATCCCGGGATGCTCGCGGCGCAGCCGCACGGCCGCGCGGACCCCCTCGTCCGTGTGGGTCGGCGGCATCCGGACGTCGGCGACGACGACATCGGGCAGCGCGTCCTGCGCCGCGAGCTCGTCGATGGTCTTGAGCAGCGCGTCCGCGTCGCCGACGCCGGCGACCACCTCGTGTCCCCGGTCGGTGAGCAGCCGGGTCAGGCCCTCCCTCAGCAGCACGGAATCCTCGGCGATCACGATCCGCACTCTGTCCTCCACGACCTGCATCCCCCGCTTCCCCCTGGCCGCGTATCTCGCGTGCCGCGTGTATCACGTGTGCCGCGTGTGCCGACGTGTTCCGGTGTCGGCGCGGCCCCCAGCATTCCAGGATCCGGACCCGGGTGCCCATAGCCGACACAAACCCACCCGGCGCGCCGCAGCGCGCCGGGCGGGTTGTGGGGTGCGCGGTCGTGTACGCACCGTGTCATGCGCGCCAGGGCAGCTCGGCCGTGACGACCGTGGGGCCGCCGGGCGGGGAGTCCACGGCGAGCACGCCGTCCACCGCGTCCAGGCGCTCGGCGAGC
>NZ_JBHWIW010000020.1:0-69320 GCF_042731955.1 Streptomyces sp. NPDC059828
GACCGCGCATCCCGCGCGGTCCGAGCCCCTCCCCAGTGGGTGCCTGCTCTGCCCGTCAGCCCTTGTGGATCTCCCAGAAACGGAAGACCGTGGAGGCGTCGAGCGTCCACTCCAGGCCGGTGATGTTGCCGTGGGCGACCGCATACTGCTTGCCCTGCCACAGCGGCAGCACCGGGACGTCCTCGGCGACCAGGTTCTGAAGCTCGGCGAACTTGCTCTCGGTCGCGGCGCGGTCCGCCATGGCCGAGGTCTCCGGAATGATCTTGCCGGAGATCTGCTTGTTCTCGTAGTTGTTGTCGAGGACGTTGTCCGGGCCGAAGAACGGCTGGGTGAAGTTGTCCGGGTCCGGGTAGTCGGGGACCCAGCCCTTCACATACACGCCGTACTTGCCGGCCTTGATGTCCTTCTCGTACTGGTCGATCTCGACGGACTTGACGTCCGCCTTGAACAGGCCGCTGTCGTTGAGCTGCTTGGCGATGGCCTGGAGCTCCTGGTCGGTGGCCGGGCCGTAACGGCTGGACGTGGACCACAGGGTCAGCTGGACCTTGCCGGTGACACCGGCGGACCGCAGCGCCTGACGGGCCTTGTCGGGCTGCGGGCGGTCGCCGTAGCGCTCGAAGAACGCGGTGTTGTGTCCGGAGATACCGGCCGGGACGATCGAGTACAGCGGTTCGGCGGTGGCGTCGTAGGTGTCCCGTACGAGCGCGTCACGGTCCACCAGGTAGGCGAAGGCCCGGCGCACGGCGAGCTTGCCCGCGACCGGGTGCTTCATGTTGAAGACGAGGTGCTGGACCTCGGCGCTGTCGCCTTCGATGACCGAGATCTGCTGGTCGCCGGCGGACGCGTCGCCCTGGAGCCCGGCGACGTCCTTGGCGGTGAGGCCTCGGTACGCCACATCGACCTCGCCCTTCTTGAGCGTGGCCGCGAGCTTGTCCTGGTCGCCGTGGAAGAGCTTGAGGGTCACGCCGCCGTTGCGCACGGTCGCGTTGCCCTTGTAGTCCGGGTTGACCGAGAAGACCGCTTCGTCGTCGTTGAAGGAGTCCAGCTTGTACGGGCCGGAGCCGATCGCCTTGCCGTCGGCACGCAGGCCGCCGCCGTCGTACTCGCGGTGGTCGACGATTGAGCCCGCACCGGAGGCGATCTTGCTCGGGAAGGTGGCGTCCGGGCTCTTGAGCCGGAAGACGACCGTCCGCGCGTCGGGGGTCTCGATGCTGCCGATGGTGGCGAGCAGCGGGCCGGGGCCGGAGTCACTGGCTATCTTGATCGCACGCTCGAAGGAGAACTTGACGTCCTCTGAGGTCAGCGCATTGCCATTGCTGAACTTGAGGTCTTCGCGCAGGGTGCATCGGTAGACGGTGCTCGCGCCGCCCGAGAAGCCGCAGTCCTCGGCCGCGTCGGGCTCGGGGGTGGTGCCGCCCTTGGGGAAGCTCAGCAGGGACTGGAAGACGTTGTTGAACAGCAGCCACGAGCCGGGGTCGTAGCCGTCGGCCGGGTCGGTGGCCAGGACCTCGTCGGACATACCGACGACCACCCGGCTTCCCTCGGACGCGCCGTCGCCCTGTTCCCCGCCGCAGCCGGCCAGCAGGACGAGGGAGAGCCCCGCGGCGAGCGGGGCCGTCCTCTTGATGAGTCGTGCCTTCACAGAACCTTGCCTCTTGCTCTCGGATGCCGACCGCGACGTTCGCGGCCTGGTGCTGAAGTTCAGTCGGAGCCCTGCGCGAGCTCCCACAGCTGGAGGTCTGACGACGAGTTCAGCGCCCATTCGACGCCGGTGACCTCCGACCGGGCGGCGACGTACTGCTTGCCCTGCCACAGCGGCAGCACGGGCACATCGGCGGCCACGATGTCCTGCAGCTTGGTGAAGGACGCGGACGCGGCCTCCCTGTCGGCCTCGCGGCGCGAGGCCGGGATGAGCTGGTCGCGGGCGGCGGTGCTCACGTAGGGGCTGTTGAGGAAGTTGTCCTTGTCCAGGAACGGAGCGATGAAGTTGTCCGGGTCCGGGAAGTCCGGGAACCAGCCGAGCCCGTAGACCGCATAGTCGCCGCGCTTCTGGGCGGGGCGGAACTTGGACCACTCGGCGCCCTTGATCGTCACGCTGAAGAGCTTGGTGGCGTTGAGCTGGTCGCGCAGCGCCGCGAACTCGGCGGCCGTTCCGGGACCGTAGTGGTCGGTGGTGTAGTTGAGGGTGAGCTTGACGGGGGTGTCGATCCCGGCCCCGCCGAGGATGGCGGCGGCCTTCTCCCGGCTCGGCTCGCCGTACCGGTTGAAGAACGAGTTGGTGTGGCCGGCGATGGACGACGGAATCAGCGAGTAGAGCGGCTCCGCGGTCGCGCCGTACACCTTGTCCGCGATGCTTCCACGGTCGATGACGGAGGCCATGGCCTGGCGGACCGCCTTGTCCTTCACGGACGGGTCCTTGGTGTTGAAGCCGAGGTAGCGGATCTCCAGGCCGGGCATCTCGGTGAGCGCGATGTCCTTGCGAGGGTTCTCGGAGAGCTCGGCGATCTGGTCCGGGGCCATGGCCCGGGCCATCACGTCGATGTCTCCGGAATCCAGGGCACTGCCCATGCCGTGGGCATCGGCGAAGGGGCGCAGCTCGACCTTGCCGCTGCGGATCTTCAGATCCCCCTTGTAGTGAGGGTTCTTGGTGAAGACGGCGCTGACGAGCTTGTCGCCGTCCCGCTCGGTCTCGAGGGTGTACGGGCCCGAGCCGCTGACGTCGAAGCCTTCCCGCAGCTTCTTGCCGTCGTACGCATCCCGGCTGACGATGCCGGCGACGGGCGTCGAGAGCTTGTAGGGGAAGGTGGCGTCGGGGGTGCTCAGGTGGAAGACGAGCTCCTTGTCGCCCTTGACCTCGATGGTGTCGATGTTGGCGAGCAGACCGGCAGCGCCGTTGTCGGACCTGATCTCGAGGACGCGCTCGATGGAGAACTTCACGTCCTCCGCGGTGACGGGCTTGCCATCGGAGAACTGGAGACCGTCACGGAGGGTGCACCGGTAGCTCTCGCTCGCGTTGTCCGTGAAGGCGCAGCGGGAGGCCGCCTCCGGTACCGGGTCACCGCCGCCGCGCGGCACGTGCATCAGCGTCTGCAAGGTCTGGCGGAGTACGTTCCAGGCACCGGTGTCGTAGGCGTAGGCAGGGTCGAAGGGCGCCGGAGTGTCACTGTTGGCGACGAACTGGTCCGTGGTTCCCACGACAATGGCGCCGCCCTTGTCCACTCCGCCGACGGTCGCCCCACAGGCGGCGAGTACGGGGGCGAGCAGGCCGGCTATGAGCGGCAGCACCAGTGTCTTGCGGTTCATCCTGGATGTTCTCTTCCTCATCCCACACTGGGATACAGCGGCGTATGGATACTTCGCCGCGGGGTGCCCGGTCGGGGCTGGGCGATCGGGTCGGGACACAGCGCGATCGAACCTGTGACGTGGGGCAATGAGTGTGGCCCGTGACACAGGGGGTTTGCGGCAAAGTGCTCGCGTCGAGATTAGTGGGCTAGGCCACGAACACCGGACCGGACCCGAGTTGGGCCGCTGCCACCGGGTGAGCAGGCATGGTGGCGTATCGATAGTCATGCGGGTGGGCAATCCGGACGTCGAGCAGGGAACCGGGACACAAAGGCGCTTGTGAATGAGCTTGGGGCAGGACCTGCCCGTATGACCAGTCCCCGATGAGGTCACTTGGAGTGAGGAACCTCACGTTCTGTCGTGATTACGGAAGAGACACGTCCGGATGCCCAGAGTTCCCGGATGATTTGCGGGCCACCGTCGGTGTGCGCCTCAGTTCATCCGGGTGATCAGGGTGCGCAGGAAGGGCAGGTCGACCTCTTCGAGTGAGGTCACCACCACCCGGCCGTCGGCGGGGGCGATGGGCGCGACGGACGGAACCGCGACCACGCGGCAGCCGGCCGCCTCGGCCGCCGCGACCCCCGTCGCGGTGTCCTCGATGACGGCACAGCGGGCGGGGTCGGCACCCAGGCCCTGGGCCGCGAGGAGGTACGGGTCGGGGTGCGGCTTGGTCCGGGCGACCTCGTCGCCTGCGACGGTGAGCGCGAAGCGGTCGGCGCCCAGGGAGGCCAGCACCCGGTCGATGATGCGCCGGTGCGACGCGGACACCAGCGCCGTGGGCACATTGTGCGCGGCGAGCTCGGTGAGCAGCCGCTCGGCGCCCGGCATCAGCGGTACGCCGCTGGAGATGCGCCGCTCGAAGGTTTCGTTCAGCAGCACGGTGAGCTCCGCGAGGGTGATGTCCGCTCCGGTCGCCTCGATGAGATAGCCCGCGCTGCGGGTCATCGGGCCGCCCACCACCACGTCCCGCCAGGCCGCGTCCAGCTCATGCCCGAGGTCGGCGAACACCTCCACCTCGGCGTCCCACCAGAAGCCCTCCGTGTCCACCAGGGTGCCGTCCATGTCGAGGAAGACCGCTTGCAGGGCGGAGCCCGCACGCGTGTGCGTCGAGGACGCGGGGACCGTACTGGTCATCGGCACACCTCCGAGAGGGACGAGAAGGCCGGCCGCCTCCCGGTGAGGGAGGGCGACCGGCCTGCACTGGACCGATAAGTGTACGTCGCGAGCGTCCGCAGTGCGCCATCGAAACTCCGGGGCGTCCGGGCGACCCGGAACACCCCGGGAACGCCGTCACCAGGAGTAACCGGGCGCCGCGGGCCGCCCACCGGCTTCCAGGTGGCGCTGAGCGGGCGGCCCGGACGTGGCCCTAGCGCGCGTTGAAGTACTTCGCCTCGGGGTGGTGGATCACGATGGCGTCCGTGGACTGCTCGGGATGCAGCTGGAACTCCTCGGAGAGCTGCACGCCGATCCGCTCGGGCTGGAGGAGATCGGCGATCTTCGCCCGGTCCTCGAGGTCGGGGCACGCGCCGTAACCGAGGGAGAAGCGCGCTCCCCGGTACTTGAGCGCGAACATGTCCTCGATGTCCGCCGGGTCCTCGCCACCGAAGCCGAGCTCGGCGCGCACCCGGGCGTGCCAGTACTCCGCCAGCGCTTCGGCCAACTGCACGGAGAGCCCGTGCAGTTCCAGGTAGTCGCGGTAGGAGTCGGAGGCGAAGAGCTGCGCCGTCGCCTCACCGATCCTGGATCCGACGGTGACCACCTGGAAGCCGACCACATCGGTCTCGCCCGACTCCTCGGGGCGGAAGAAGTCGGCCAGGCACAGCCGCCGCCCGCGCCGCTGGCGCGGGAAGGTGAAGCGGGTGCGCTCGGAGCCGTCCTCGCCGAGGATGATCAGATCGTCGCCCTTCGACACACACGGGAAGTAGCCGTAGACCACGGCCGCCTCCAGCATGTTCTGGGTGTGCAGCTGGTCCAGCAAGCCTCGCAGCCGGGGGCGGCCCTCCGTCTCCACCAGCTCCTCGTACGACGGGCCGTCGCCGTGGCGGGCCTGCTTGAGCCCCCACTGGCCCTTGAACAGCGCGCCCTCGTCGAGCCAGGAGGCGTACTCCTTGAGCTGGATGCCCTTGATCACCCGGGTGCCCCAGAACGGCGGCTCGGGGAGACGGTTGTCGGTCGCCACGTCGGAGCGGGCGGAACCCTCGGGACTCTCGGCGGGCTCCTCGGCCACCGCCGCGGTCGCCCGTACCCTGCGCTGCTTGAGCTCGGGGAGGCTTGCGCCGGGGACGCCGCGCTTGACCGCGATCAGGGCGTCCATCAGGCGCAGCCCCTCGAAGGCGTCACGGGCGTAGCGGACCTCGCCCTCGTAGATCTCGTGGAGGTCCTGCTCGACGTAGGCGCGGGTGAGGGCCGCGCCGCCGAGGATCACCGGATAGTCGGCGGCCAGCTTGCGCTGGTTGAGCTCCTCCAGGTTCTCCTTCATGATCACGGTGGACTTCACCAGGAGCCCCGACATGCCGATCACATCGGCCTTGTGCTCCTCAGCGGCTTCCAGGATCGCGGAGACGGGCTGCTTGATGCCCAGGTTGACGACGTTGTAGCCGTTGTTGGAGAGGATGATGTCCACGAGGTTCTTGCCGATGTCGTGGACGTCGCCGCGGACGGTGGCGAGCACGATGGTGCCCTTGCCCACCTCATCGCCTTCGGTCTTCTCCATGTGCGGTTCCAGATAGGCCACCGCGGACTTCATGACCTCGGCGGACTGGAGCACGAAGGGGAGCTGCATCTGGCCGGAACCGAAGAGTTCGCCGACCACCTTCATTCCGTCGAGCAGGATGTCGTTGACGATCTCGAGGGCCGGGCGCTGCTGAAGGGCCTCGTCCAGGTCGGCCTCCAGGCCGTTGCGCTCGCCGTCGATGATGCGCCGCTTGAGGCGCTCCTCGAGCGGCAGCGCCGCCAGTTCCTCGGCCTTGCCCGCCTTCAGGGACTTGGCGGTGGCCCCCTCGAACAGCGCCATCAGCTTCTGGAGCGGATCGTAGCCTTCGCCGCGCCGGTCGTAGATCAGATCCAGTGCGGTGCCGACCTGCTCCTCGTCGAAGCGCGCGATGGGCAGGATCTTGGACGCGTGCACGATCGCGGAGTCCAGGCCCGCCTTGGTGCACTCGTCGAGGAAGACCGAGTTCAGCAGGATACGGGCGGCCGGGTTGAGGCCGAAGGAGATGTTGGACAGGCCGAGGGTGGTCTGGACGTCCGGGTGGCGGCGCTTGAGCTCGCGGATGGCCTCGATGGTGGCGATGCCGTCCTTGCGGGACTCCTCCTGGCCGGTGCAGATGGTGAAGGTCAGCGTGTCGATGAGGATGTCGGACTCGTGGATGCCCCAGTTCGCGGTGAGGTCCGTGATGAGCCGCTCGGCGATCTCCACCTTCTTCTCCGGGGTACGGGCCTGGCCCTCCTCGTCGATGGTGAGCGCGATCAGGGCCGCTCCGTGCTCCTGGGCGAGACGGGTGACCTTGGCGAAGCGGGAGTCCGGTCCGTCGCCGTCCTCGTAGTTGACGGAGTTGATGACCGCCCGGCCGCCGAGCTTCTCGAGCCCGGCCCGGATGACCTCGACCTCGGTGGAGTCGAGCACGATGGGCAGGGTGGAGGCGGTGGCGAAGCGCCCGGCCAGCTCCTCCATGTCGGCGACACCGTCGCGGCCCACGTAGTCGACGCACAGGTCGAGCATGTGGGCGCCTTCGCGGATCTGATCACGGGCCATCTCCACGCAGTCGTCCCAGCGGCCCTCCAGCATGGCCTCGCGGAACTTCCTGGACCCGTTGGCGTTGGTCCGCTCCCCGATGGCGAGGTACGAGGTGTCCTGGCGGAACGGCACGGTCTGGTAGAGGGAGGCGGCACCGGGCTCCGGGCGCGGCCGGCGCTCAGCGGGCGCCAGGTCGCGTACGCGCTCCACGACCTGCCGCAGATGTTCGGGGGTGGTGCCGCAGCAGCCGCCGACCAGGGAGAGGCCGTACTCGCTGACGAAGGTCTCCTGGGCGTCGGCGAGCTCGGAGGCGGTCAGCGGGTAGTGGGCTCCGTTCTTGCCGAGCACCGGCAGGCCGGCGTTCGGCATACAGGACAGGGGAATCCGCGAGTGCCGGGCGAGATAGCGCAGGTGCTCGCTCATCTCGGCGGGCCCGGTGGCGCAGTTCAGCCCGATCATGTCGATGCCGAGGGGCTCCAGCGCCGTGAGGGCCGCGCCGATCTCGGAGCCGAGCAGCATGGTGCCGGTGGTCTCGACGGTGACCGAGCAGATCAGCGGCAGGCTGAGGCCGGTGGCCTCCATGGCGCGGCGGGCGCCGATGATCGCGGCCTTGGTCTGGAGCAGGTCCTGCGTGGTCTCCACGAGCAGCGCGTCGGCGCCGCCGGCGATCATCCCCTCGGCGTTCTGCTGGAAGGCGTCGCGCAGTGTGAGGTACGGGGCGTGGCCGAGGGTGGGCAGTTTGGTGCCGGGGCCCATGGAGCCGAGCACCCAGCGCTGCTGTCCGGTGGCGGCCGTGTACTCGTCGGCGACCTCGCGGGCGATCCGGGCACCGGCCTCCGACAGCTCGTACACCCGCTCGGCGATCTCGTACTCCGCCAGCGCGGCGAAGTTGGCGCCGAAGGTGTTGGTCTCGACGCAGTCGACGCCGACGTCGAAGTACTCGGAGTGCACCGAGCGGACGATGTCCGGGCGGGTGACGTTCAGGATCTCGTTGCAGCCCTCGAGGTTCTGGAAGTCGTCCAGTGTGGGGTCCTGCGCCTGGAGCATCGTGCCCATGGCTCCGTCGGCCACCACCACACGGGTGGCGAGCGCCTCGCGGAGGGCGTCGGCCCGGGCCCTGTGCTCGACTGGGACGGCGGGCTCGGCGGGGACTGCGGACCCCGCGGACGTCGCCGCGGGTGTCGTGCTGTCGGCGGAAGGGGTCGGCAACGAGGCCATGGATTGCTCCCTGGGATGCGACGGCTGTCGGCTTTGCGGGCCCTCGGGGGCGCCGCACCCGGCCAGCCTAGCCGGGAGTCTCGATCTGTGGGGCGCTGTCCCAGCCGGTGGACGGCATGCCGTACCGGCAATCGGGTGATGACCCGATGATGTCTGAAACCGCGCGGTCTTGACACACTGTCCTCGCGGTAACACCTATTCGGCATCGGCCGATAGTGTTCAGCATTGTCGAACCCACGGGGAGAAAGGTCCGGGCGATGGCGAAGAACATCCAGTCGCTTGAACGGGCGGCGGCCATGCTGCGACTGCTCGCGGGCGGCGAGCGCCGACTCGGGCTGTCCGACATCGCCTCGTCCCTCGGCCTCGCCAAGGGCACGGCGCACGGCATCCTGCGCACCCTCCAGGCGGAGGGCTTCGTGGAGCAGGACGACGCGTCGGGCCGCTATCAGCTGGGCGCGGAGCTGCTCCGGCTCGGCAACAGCTATCTGGATGTGCACGAGCTGCGGGCGCGGGCCCTGGTCTGGACGGACGACCTGGCCCGTTCCAGCGGTGAGAGTGTCCATCTGGGGGTGCTGCACCAGCACGGCGTACTGATCGTCCACCACGTCTTCCGCCCCGACGACAGCCGTCAGGTGCTGGAGGTCGGCGCGATGCAGCCGCTGCACTCCACGGCACTGGGAAAGGTGCTGGTCGCTTACGACCCCGTGGCCCACAGCGAGGTGCTCGAGATCGACCGCAAGCAGTTCACGCCCCGTACGGTCACCAAGCCCTCGGAGTTCGAGGAGCTGCTGGATCTGACCCGGGCGCGCGGCTGGGCGGCCGATCTCGAGGAGACCTGGGAGGGCGTGGCCGCGGTGGCCGCACCCATCCACGACCGTCGCCGGATGCCGGTCGGCGCGGTGGCCATCACGGGCGCGGTGGAGCGGGTGTGCAACGACGGCGAGCTGCGCTCCGAGCTGGTGGCGGCGGTACGGGACTGCGCCCGCGCCGTCTCCCGCGATCTGGGCGCGGGGCGCTTCTGAACGGGCGGGGCCGCTCGGGTCGGGACGTACGCCGGGGCCCGTAGAGCGTCGGCGCGACGGTCGGCGCGTCCCGCCGTGACGCGGAGCGGCCGCCGAGTTCATGCCGTCCCGCCGGGCGGAACGCTGGCTGGATCCCGCCGCGAAAGGCCTGCGACTGGGCCCACGTGAACCCACACAAACCCCCCACACCAGGCGCTTCTGATCGTTCAGGCGCATCATCGATAACGATCGGGTTTTCAGCCACACAACCCTTGACGTGGTGTTAACCACAGGGCAAAACTGCCGTTCAACGGTCGGCATTGTCGAACACCTACCGGTATTGCACGCTAGAGTGTGGCAACGCCAAGGCCGGTACCGCTCTCATTCCTCGAGGGCGCGAACCGCGGAGGGGACCCGCTGGTTCGTCTTGCCCTGGACGCAAGTACTAAGGAGTCGCGGGTGTCCAGCTCCGACATCTTCATCGGCGAGGTCATAGGGACCGCCACGCTCATCCTGCTCGGCGCCGGCGTTGTCGCCGCCGTCGTGCTCAAGCGCTCCAAAGCGCAAAACGCCGGCTGGCTGGCCATCACCTTCGGGTGGGGCTTCGCAGTCCTGACCGCTGTCTACATCTCCGCCCCGCTGTCCGGTGCCCACCTCAACCCTGCGGTCACCCTGGGCATCGCCATCACCAGCGGCGACTGGAGCCAGGTCTGGCTCTACTGGCTGGGCCAGCTGATCGGCGCCATGATCGGCGCCTTCGTGGCCTGGCTCGCGTACGCCGGACAGTTCAAGGCCCATCTGACGGACCCGGAGATCATCTCCGCTCCGCCGCACGAGGAAGGTCTGGTCAGCGAGAAGGCTGCCCCCAAGGCCGGTCCGGTGCTCGGCATCTTCTCCACCGGCCCGGAGATCCGTGTCGTCTGGCAGAACCTCGCCACCGAGATCATCGGCACCTTCGTTCTGGTGCTCGCCGTACTCACCCAGGGCCTCAACGACAGCGGCAAGGGTCTCGGCCCGGTCGGCGGTCTGATGGTCGCCCTGGTGGTCGTCGGCATCGGTCTGTCTCTCGGTGGACCGACGGGCTACGCGATCAACCCCGCGCGTGACCTCGGCCCCCGCATCGTCCACGCCCTGCTGCCGCTGCCGAACAAGGGTGGCTCCGACTGGGGGTACGCCTGGATCCCCGTCATCGGTCCGCTGATCGGTGCGGCCATCGCCGCGGGTATCTACAACATCGCATTCGCGTGAGCCGTACGTCCTTTCCTCAGATTTCCGGGAGTACACCGTGACCGACGCACACACCGCCGGCCCGTTCATCGCGGCCATCGATCAGGGCACCACCTCCTCTCGCTGCATCGTCTTCGACAAGGACGGCCGGATCGTCTCGGTCGAACAGAAGGAGCACGAGCAGATCTTCCCGAAGCCGGGCTGGGTCGAGCACAACGCCAGCGAGATCTGGACCAACGTCCAGGAGGTCGTGGCCGGCGCCATCGAGAAGGGCGGCATCTCCGCCGCCGACGTGAAGGCCATCGGCATCACCAACCAGCGTGAGACCACGCTGCTGTGGGACAAGAACACGGGCGAGCCCGTCCACAACGCCCTCGTGTGGCAGGACACCCGCACCGACACGCTCTGCAGGGAGCTCGGCCGCAATGTCGGGCAGGATCGATTCCGCCGTGAGACCGGTCTTCCGCTGGCGAGCTACTTCTCCGGCCCCAAGGTCCGCTGGCTGCTGGACAACGTCCCGGGTCTGCGCGAGCGCGCCGAGCGCGGGGAGATCCTCTTCGGGACCATGGACTCCTGGGTCATCTGGAACCTGACCGGCGGTGTCGACGGCGGACACCACGTCACCGACGTCACCAACGCCTCGCGCACCATGCTGATGAACCTCCACACCATGGAGTGGGACGAGAAGATCGCCCAGTCCATGGACGTGCCCATGGAGGTACTGCCGGAGATCCGCTCGTCCGCCGAGGTGTACGGCCACGTCAAGGGCGGCGTCCTGGACGGCGTCCCGGTCGCGTCGGCGCTCGGCGACCAGCAGGCCGCGCTGTTCGGCCAGACCTGCTTCGCCGAAGGTGACGCGAAGTCCACCTACGGCACCGGCACCTTCCTGCTGATGAACACCGGCAGCAAGATCATCAACTCGTACTCGGGCCTGATCACCACCGTCGGATACAAGATCGGCGACGAGCCCCCGGTGTACTCGCTCGAGGGCTCCATCGCCGTCACCGGCTCCCTCGTGCAGTGGATGCGCGACCAGATGGGCCTGATCAACTCCGCGGCGGAGATCGAGACCCTCGCGTCCTCGGTCGAGGACAACGGCGGCGCCTACTTCGTCCCCGCCTTCTCCGGCCTGTTCGCCCCGTACTGGCGCTCCGACGCCCGCGGTGTGATCGCCGGACTGACCCGCTATGTCACCAAGGCGCACATCGCGCGCGCCGTTCTCGAGGCCACCGCCTGGCAGACCCGCGAGATCACCGACGCCATGACCAAGGACTCCGGCGTCGAGCTCACCTCGCTCAAGGTCGACGGCGGAATGACCTCCAACAACCTGCTGATGCAGACGCTCGCCGACTTCCTCGACGCACCGGTGGTGCGGCCGATGGTCGCCGAGACGACCTGCCTCGGCGCGGCCTACGCCGCCGGCCTGGCCGTCGGCTTCTGGCCGGACACCGACGCCCTGCGCGCCAACTGGCGCCGGGCCGCCGAGTGGACCCCCCACATGGACCCTGCCAAGCGTGACGGGGAGTACAAGGACTGGCTCAAGGCCGTGCAGCGGACCCTGGGCTGGATCGAGCACGACGAGAGCTGACGAGGAGCACCAAAGATGACCACCCTCCAGAGCGTCCCCGTCCCGGGGACGCACCCGGCCTCCGGTTCGTTGCCGAGCCGCGCCGAGACCCGGGAGCAGCTTGCCAAGGCGACGTACGACCTCCTGGTGATCGGCGGCGGCATCCTGGGCATCTCCACTGCCTGGCATGCCGCGCAAGCCGGACTGCGGGTGGCCCTGGTGGACGCCGGCGACTTCGCCGGCGCCACCTCATCCGCCTCCTCCAAGCTGCTCCACGGCGGTCTGCGATACCTCCAGACCGGCGCGGTCAAGCTGGTCGCGGAGAACCACTTCGAGCGCCGTGCGGTCTCCCGGCAGGTGGCCCCCCATCTGTCGAACCCCCTGACCTTCTACCTTCCGGTCTACAAGGGCGGACCGCACGGCGCCGCGAAGCTGGGCGCGGGAGTCTTCGCCTACTCGGCGCTCTCCGCGTTCGGTGACGGCGTGGGCCATGTGATCTCCCCGGGCAAGGCGCAGCGCGATGTGCCCGAGCTGCGCACGGAGAACCTGCGGGCCGTGGCCGTGTACGGCGACGACCAGATGAACGACTCGCGTATGGCACTGATGACAGTCCGCGCGGCCGTCCAGTCCGGAGCGGTCGTGCTCAACCACGCCGAGGTCACCGGCCTGCGCTTCACCCAGGGCCGGGTCACGGGTGCGGAGCTCAGGGACCGCACGGACGGTACCGAGTTCGGCGTCGACGCCCGGCTGGTGCTCAACGCGACCGGACCGTGGGTGGACCACCTGCGGAAGATGGAGGACCCGAAGGCGGCGCCCTCCATCCGTCTCTCCAAGGGCGCCCACCTGGTGCTCAAGCGGACGGCCCCGTGGAAGGCCGCTCTCGCGACCCCGATCGACAAGTACCGCATCACTTTCGCCCTCCCCTGGGAGGACATGCTCCTGCTGGGTACGACCGACGAGGAGTACGAGGGCGACCCGGCGGATGTCTCGGTCAACGAGAAGGACACCGCCCAGATCCTGGACGAGGCGGCCTTCTCCATCCGCGACCAGCAGCTCTCCCGCGATCTGATCACCTACTCGTTCGCGGGGCTGCGGGTGCTGCCCGGTGGCCCCGGCGGCACCTCTCAGGCCAAGCGCGAGACGGTGGTCACCGAGGGTCGCGGCGGGATGCTGTCGGTGGCCGGCGGAAAGTGGACGACATTCCGCCACATCGGGCGCACGGTGATGTCCAAGCTGGCCGCGCTGCCGGGCCGGCCGTTGGCCGACGACATGGAGCCGCTCTCGCAGCTGCCGAAGAAGCTCCCGCTGCCGGGCATAGCCAACCCCCGCGCGGTGGCCCACCGGCTGCTGGTGGACGGACCTGCGCCCGGCCCCCGTATGGCCGCCGACACCGCCCGGCACCTGGCCACGCACTACGGTTCGCTGTCGTTCGACATCGCGCGCCTGGTGAGCCAGTCCCCCGAGCTGGGCGAGCGGATCCACCCCGACGCCCCGGAGATCTGGGCTCAGGTGGTCTACGCTCGCGATCATGAGTGGGCCGAGACCGCGGACGACGTGCTGCGCCGGCGTACGACCCTGACGATCCGCGGACTTGCCACGGACGACATCCGCACCAAGGTCGAGGACCTGCTGGAGCGCACGCCCTGATAGGGCCTGAGCTGGGCCCGGGCAGGGCCTGAACCAGAGGTTCCGCGCCGATGCGGCGACGGGGGCGGCTCGATCTGCGAGCCGCCCCCGTCGTCTGTGCGTCCCCTGTGTGCGCCACCGGCCGCGCAGCCCCAACTGCTCATCGGGGCACTGGGGATCGAAGTTCACCCGGCCGTGCACAGGGGCTCGGGCGGGCTTCCCTGAAGCCGTAAGGTTGGTCCGTACACAAGGAAACGTCGGAAGGAGGCACTGGGTGATCGAGCTCGAGGGGGTTCCCGAGCTGATCGACCCGGTCATGGTGGCCGCGTTCGAGGGCTGGAACGACGCCGGCGACGCTGCCTCCACCGCGGTCGCGCATCTGGACCGGGAGTGGAAGGGCGAGGTGTTCGCGGCGCTTGACGCCGAGGACTACTACGACTTCCAGGTCAACCGGCCGACTGTGTGGCTGGACGGCGGGGTACGGAAGATCGTCTGGCCCACCACCCGGCTCTCCGTGGTCCGGGTCGGCGGCGAGAAACCCCGCGACCTGGTACTGGTGCGCGGGATCGAGCCATCCATGCGCTGGCGCTCGTTCTGCAACGAGCTGCTGGGCTTCGCCCATGAGCTGGGCGTGGAGATGGTCGTGATCCTGGGCGCGCTGCTCGGCGACACTCCACACACCCGTCCGGTGCCGGTCAGCGGAGTCACATCGGACCCCGACCTGGCCAGAACGATGGATCTGGAGGAGACCCGCTACGAGGGCCCGACCGGCATCGTCGGCATCCTCCAGGAGGCGTGCACCCATGCCGGTGTGCCGGCGGTGTCCCTGTGGGCTGCTGTTCCGCACTACGTCTCCCAGCCGCCCAACCCGAAGGCGACGCTGGCCCTGCTGAACCGGCTGGAAGACCTCATCGGCCTCCGCATCCCGCTGGGTGAACTCCCGGAGGACGCACGGGCCTGGCAGCTCGGCGTCGACCAACTCGCCTCCGAGGACAGCGAAGTGGCGGAATACGTCCAGACGCTGGAGGAGGCGCGGGACACCGCCGAGCTTCCCGAGGCCTCCGGCGAGGCGATCGCGCGCGAGTTCGAGCGCTATCTGCGGCGGCGGGACGGTGGTCCGGCCTCCGGACAGGGGCAGCCGGGCGGGCACGCGACGGACGGCGGCGACGGCGGCTCGTATCTGCGCGATCCGTCGAGCGGGCGGACCCGCCCGCCCAGGCCGCAGCGGCCGGATCCGGAGCAGGAGTCCGGGGACGATCCGGACTCACGGGACTCGTCCGAGGACTGAGCGAAGGGACCCAGCGAAGGGACTGAGCGGGGCGGTGCCATACCGGCACCGCCCCGCTGTCGTGTCCTGCGTGCACCTGCGGTGTCGTGCAGGTCCTGTCCGGGGCCTAGAGAGCGACACCCAACAGGGCGTCCACGGCGCGCGACACGAGGCCGGGGGCACCCTCTTCCGTGCCGCCGTCGGTCTGCTGCCGCGCGGCCCAGCGGTCGACGGCGGCCAGTGCGGCAGGAGCGTCCAGGTCGTTGGCGAGGGCCTCGCGGATCTCCTCGACGAGGGCGTCGGCCGACGGTCCGTCGGGCCGCGAGACGGCGGCGCGCCAGCGGGCCAGGCGGCCCTCAGCGTCCTGGAGCACCTGGTCGGTCCACTCCCAGTCGGCGCGGTAGTGGTGGGACAGCAGCGCCAGCCGGATCGCGGCCGGGTCGGTCCCGTCACGGCGCAGCGTGGAGACGAACACCAGATTGCCCTTGGACTTCGACATCTTCTCGCCGTCCAGCGCCACCATCCCGGCGTGGACGTACGCCTTGGCGAACGGGTGCTCGCCGGTGAGGGCCTGGGCGTGCGAGGCGCCCATCTCGTGGTGCGGGAAGGCCAGATCGGAGCCGCCGCCCTGGACGTCGAAGCCCATGCCCAGGTGGTCGAGGGCGATGGCGACGCACTCGATGTGCCAGCCCGGACGTCCCTGTCCGAGGCTGCCCCCGTCCCAGCTCGGCTCGCCATCGCGGGCGGCCATCCAGAGCATGGGGTCGAGAGGGTTCTTCTTGCCGGGGCGCTCGGGGTCGCCGCCGCGCTCTGCGGACAGGGCCCGCATCACCTCGGCGTCGTAGCGGGAGACCTCCCCGAAATGCGGGTCGGACTCCACGGAGAAGTAGACGTCACCGTCCAGCTCGTACGCGGCACCGGCGTCGCGCAGCCGCTCCACGAGCGGGACGATCCCCGGTATCGCCTCGACGGCGCCGATGTAGTGCTTGGGGGGGAGCATCCGCAGCGCGGTCATGTCCTCCCGGAACAGCGAGGTCTCGCGCTCGGCGAGCGCCATCCAGTCCTCGTTGTCCCGCTTCGCGCGGTCGAGCAGGGGATCGTCGACGTCCGTGACGTTCTGGACGTAGTGGACCTGCCGCTTGGTGTCGAGCCACACGCGCTGAACGAGGTCGAACGCGTTGTAGGTCGCCGCGTGACCGATGTGGGTCGCGTCGTACGGGGTGATACCGCAGACGTAGATACGGGCGACGGGACCGGGGTCGAGGGTCACCGGACCCCTGGTCGACGTGTCGTGGATCCGGAGGTCGCGGCCCTTGCCGGGCAGGGCGGGGACCTCAGAAGCGGGCCAGGCATGCATGCCATGAGCGTAACCGGATGCGGCTTCCGGATACGAACCGGATATCGGCTCTTGGCTGGTTGGGCACTCTTGCGCGGTTCGGTGAGCTGGCGATATGGCGCCGGTCGCGGATACGGTACCGAACGGCCATACCGGTGGCGGGCGGGGCCGTATCGGTGGCCGGACCGCCCCGGACGGGGTCAGACGGGCGGCCAGGGGATGGCGGGCCAGGTCCCGGACGGTTCCGGGTGGTGTCCGTCTGCCAGCAGAGCGGCCACCCGCGACCGGACGGCCGTCACCTCGGCGGCCGTGAGCAGCTTCGCCAGCCGGTCCGCGAGGCACGAACCGTCACTGAGTGCCGTGGCGAGCGCCCCGAGAACCTCCCTGGTGTCCGCTGTGAGTGGCTCCCCCGCCCAGCCCCAGAGCAGGGTGCGGAGCTTGTCCTCCACGTTGAAGGTGACGCCGTGATCGATCGCGTACAGGCGGCCGTCCGCCGTCGGAAGCAGATGACCACCCTTGCGGTCACCGTTGTTGATCACCGCGTCGAGCACGGCGAGCCGCCGCAGCCGGGGATCGTCGGCGTGTACGAGCAGCGCGGTGCGGCCCTCCCCCACATCGGCGAGCCCGACCGCCTTCCAGCCGTCGCCCGGCTCGTCCGTGTCGACCAGGGCGAGCAGCCCGTCGGCGGACGGATCCGCCTCGATCCAGAGCTGGACCATGCCCTCGCCGTACGGGCCGTCCCTCAGCGCGGTCGGCGGCACAAGACCCCACCCGGTCGCCTCGGAGATCTCGTACGCCGCGACCTCGCGCTGCGCGAGTGTCCCGTCGGGGAAGTCCCACAGGGGCCGCTCACCAGCGACCGGCTTGTAGACGCAGTGCGCCTCCTCGCCGTCGTAGGCGACGGTGCAGAACAGCACCGCGTTGGACGCCTCGCGAACCCGCCCCTTCACCGTCAGCTCACCTTTGGTGAGCAGCTCGAGGGCGGTCACGCTCCGCGACGGTATCCGTTCTGGCGCGGACATACGTGTCCCTCCGGGTCGAGCGGCAGGCTGCACAGGGGGCATGGCGGCCGCCCCGCGTTCACGACGTCCAGGGCGCGCTTGGCGAAGGCCCTCGCCTGCACCCCGCTCAGCCGGACGCGCAGCATCGGCGGTCCGTTCTCCTCGTCCTGCAGCAGCCGTTCCTCGGCCTCGGCGAGGTCCTCCTCGGAGTCCGCGTCGAGCTCGACGAGCGCCTGCGCCTCGACAATCATGCGCTCTTCCTCGCCGTCCCAGGCCAGCGCCATCGTGCCGACCCTGAACTCCTCCTCCACCGGGGCGTCGAGCGGTGCGGTGTCGGCGACGTCCGTGGGGGCCATGGCCGGCACGGGGGCGTTGCCCCCGGTGCGCCGCACCACTTCGTCGAGCAACTCGTCGATCCGCTCGGCGAGCGCCGCGACCTGGGTCTTCTCCAGGGCGACGCTGGTGGTGCGTCCGCCCGCGGACGCCTGGAGGAAGAAGGTGCGGCGTCCAGGCAGCCCGACCGTACCGGCCACGAAGCGGTCCGGCGGGTCGTAGAGGAATACCTGACGGGACACGTCCTGTCTCCCTTGAGAATCAGCGGGCTTTCGGCCCGTCCACCCTACTGCGCCAACCGATCACCGTGCGCCCGCACCGCCCCCGACCACGGCGGCTCCGTCCTGTGCCTCCGCCGTGTGCTTCGCGGGCGCCAGCGAGCCGAAGTCCCCTGTGTCTCCGAGCCGGAGCAGAAAGGGGCGGGTGCGCGTGTAGCGGATGGCCGTCACGGAACACGGTTCGACATGGATCCGCTGGAAGAGGTCGAGGTGCATGCCGAGGGCGTCCGCCACGAGGGACTTGATGACGTCGCCGTGCGAGCACATCAGATAGACCACGTCTTCGCCGTGTTCCTGCGCCAGACGTGAGTTCCAGTCGCGTACGGCGTCCACGGCACGTGCCTGCATGGCGCGCATCGACTCGCCACCGGGGAACGCCGCCGCGGAGGGATGCTGCTGGACGACCTGCATCAGGGGCTCGTCGGCCAGCTCCGCGAGCTTGCGGCCCGACCAGTCGCCGTAGTGGCACTCGCCGATCCGCTCGTCGGTGTGCAGCGGCAGTCCCGGTCGCGCGTCCAGCAGCGGCTGGAGGGTCTCCAGACAGCGCTGGAGCGGGCTGGTGACCACGGCGGCGAGCGCCACGGGGGCGAGGCGTCCGGGCAGCGCGGCGGCCTGCAGCCCACCACGCTCGTCGAGGCCGACTCCGGGCGTCCAGCCGGCGAGCACCCCCGCGGTGTTGGCGGTGGAGCGTCCGTGGCGTACGAGGATCAACGTGGCCATGCCGGTCAGCGTAATGCCGATGGGGCGGCGGGGAGCCGTCCAGGTGCGGGCGGGCACCAGGCGCGGAAGAATGCGCGCCGTGATCGTGGATTGCGCCATCTACCGGGAGGGCCGCCGCACCAAGGGTCCCGATGATCTGTCCGATGCCCTCGCCGAGGCCCGGGCGAGCGGGGACGCCTTCCTGTGGATCGGGCTCCACGAGCCGACGGCGGCGGAGTTCGACCGCGTCAGCAGCGAGTTCGGACTGCACGCGCTGGCCGTGGAGGACGCGCTCAGCGCGCATCAGCGGCCCAAGCTGGAGGTGTACGACGATTCGCTGTTCGTGGTCCTCAAGCCGCTGAAGTACGACGCCGAGACCGACACCGTTTCCGCCGATGAGGTGATGGTCTTCATCGGGGACTCGTTCGTGGTCACGGTGCGGCACGGGGAGAGCGCGCCGCTCCACTCCGTACGGATGCGTCTGGAGGCCTCTCCGGACGTGCTCAGACACGGTCCGACCGCAGTGCTCTACGCCGTCTGCGACGCGATCGTGGACCACTACATCGAGGTCGCGAGCGAGCTCCAGATCGACATGGAGGGCCTGGAGGCGGAGGTCTTCGCGCCCGACGGGGGCGGCTCCCGGAACACCGCGGCGAGGATCTACACCTTCAAGCGCCAGGTGCTGGAGTTCCGCCGGGCGACCGGACCGCTGGCTGCGCCGGTGGAACGGCTCACGAACGCGACGGTCCCCTTCGTCCACGAACACGCCCAGCCGTTCTTCCGTGATGTGAGCGACCATCTGATGCGGGTCAACGAACAGGTGGAGGGGCTCGACCGGCTGCTGTCGGACATCCTGGCGGCGCACCTCGCGCAGATGGGCGTCCGGCAGAACGACGACGTGCGGAAGATCTCGGCCTGGGCCGCCATGGTCGCCGTACCGACGATGGTCGCGGGGATCTACGGGATGAACTTCGAGCACATGCCCGAGCTGGGCTGGACTTGGGGGTATCCGGCGGTCCTGCTGCTGATGGCGGCTGTGGTGTACGGGCTGTACCGGATGTTCAAGCGTCGCGGATGGCTGTGATGCGGGTGGGGCGGCACCGGTGTGCCCGGTTCACGGTGATCAGAGGACGGGAGCCGTCGTCGCCGGGCCGCCGAGGGCATTGCGCCGTTCGGGCATCTTCAGGCTGACCATGCGCCGCCAGCCTCCGGCGCGCTCATAGGCGTACATCGCGTGGATGCCCGCGGCGAGAGCCGCCGACTTGGCCTTCGGCCAGCGCAGCAGCCTGCCCATATGGGACATGACGGCGAGGCTGACGTCCCGGTAGACGGTGATCTCGGTGAGGGCGCACTCGTGCAGGGTGCGCTGGATCGCACGCCCGTGCCCGGCGTAGGCGAGGCGGAGCAACTCTTCGTGGCAGTAGGCCAGGTGGTTGTCCTCGTCATGACAGATCTGCCGGATGGCCCTGCCGACCTCGGGGTGATCGCCGAAGTACCTCACCAGCATGTCCATCTGGTCGGCCGCGCGCTGCTCCGTGACCCGGCTGTGGGAGAGATAGACGATGATGTCCCGCTCGCTCAGCCGCTGGTCCTGGCGGAGCTTGTCGTGGGCGAGGCCGATGCCCTGACGCTCCAGGAGCATGGTGTAGTCCGTCTCGGGCGGGACGTCGACCGGATCGAGCCCACGCTTCTTCAGCAGCCCGTTGAAGATCCGCCCGTGCTTGTCCTCGTCCGCGCCGTGCCGGATGATCTTCGGCGCGAGCTCGCACATGGAGTCGGGCACCAGTGCCGCGATCCTGCCGTTCTCCCAGCCGCCCTGCGTCTCGCCACTGGCCGCGATCGAGCAGAAGAGCTGGTAGGAGTCATCACTGTCGAGGATTTCCTGGAACAGGCTTCGGGCCGAGAGCATCACTGCCACCTCCAGTCGGACACCCGCAAAGAACGAGTCAAGTGCGGACCGGCCGGTCAGGCAACCGAGGGAGCGGAGAACTCAGCCAAAAGAAGGAGCGCGCGAAGCGTGTGGGGGGCACCGGAGAGCCCGCATCCACGCGGCTGCCCCTGGCGCCGTGACCCGCGGACGCCCGACGCGTTAGACGCCATGACGGCCGTGGCGGGGATGACCCCCGAGCCCCCACCACGGCCGCAGGCATGTCGCATGCGCCGGATCACGCGTCTCAGGCCGGATCAGGCGAGCCCGGAGCGCTCCAGGGCATCGGTGCCGGCCCGCAGGGCGGCGAGCCGCTCGTCCAGGGTGAAGCCCGCCGGGGCAAGCGTCAGCGTGGTGACCCCGGCCGCGGCGTAGGCCTGCATCCGCTCGGCGATCCGCTCCACGGGGCCGAGCAGCGCCGTCGAGTCGACCAGCTCGTGCGGCACCGCCGCGGCTGCGCCGTTCTTGTCCCCGGAGAGGTACTTCTCCTGGATCTCCGCGGCTTCCTTCTCATAGCCCATGCGCTGGGCGAGCTGGTTGTAGAAGTTCTGCTTCCGGCTGCCCATGCCGCCGACGTACAGCGCGGTGTACGGACGGAACATGTCCGCGAGGCCCCTGACGTCGTCACCGAGGGCGAGCGGGAGGGTCGGGCAGACGTCGAAGCCCTCCATGGTCTTGCCGGCCTTCTCGCGGCCCGCGCGGATGTGGCGGATCGCGGTGTCCTCGATGTGCTCGGCGGCCGCGAAGAGCAGCAGGGCGCCTTCGGCGATCTCACCGGTCTGCTCGAGGTTCTTGGGCCCGATGGCGGCGATGTAGACCGGGATCTGCTCGCGCTGGGGGTGCACGGTCAGCTTGATGGGCTTGCCCGGGCCACCCGGCAGCGGAAGGGTCCAGTGCTCGCCCTCGTAGCTGAGGCGCTCGCGGGTCAGGGCCTTGCGGACGATCTCGACGTACTCACGGGTGCGGGCGAGCGGCTTGTCGAACTTCACCCCGTACCAGCCCTCGGAGACCTGCGGCCCCGAGACGCCGAGGCCGAGGCGGAAACGCCCTCCGGAGAGGGTGTCGAGGGTGGCCGCGGTCATGGCGGTCATCGTGGGCTGGCGGGCGGGGATCTGGAAGATCGCGGAGCCGATGTCGATGCTCTCGGTGTGAGCGGCGACCCAGGCCAGGACGGTCGGGGCGTCGGAGCCGTACGCCTCGGCGGCCCAGCAGACGTCGTAACCGAGGCGGTCCGCCTCCTGCGCGACGGCGAGGTTGTCGCCGTCCATGCCGGCGCCCCAGTAGCCAAGATTGATGCCGAGCCGCATACCGCTCCCCTTACCGATGAGTAACGTCTTTCTTCGCGGACTCTAGCGCGACGGTCCCGGGTTCGTCAGGAGTGACTTATCCACAGGGTGGATTCGGGTGGAGCCCTGGCCAGTAATCTCGCCGCATGGAGCAGAGGCATCTCGGCCGTACCGGCCTGCGTGTGTCCCGGATCGGGCTCGGCACCCTCACCTGGGGGCGCGGCACCGACGAGCACGACGCCGCTGAGCAGGTGAAGGCCTTCTGGGAGGCGGGCGGCACGCTGGTCGACACGGCCGATGTGTACGGCGGCGGGGAGGCCGAGTATCTGCTCGGGCGGCTCATGGAACGGCTGGTGCCACGTCGTGATCTGGTCATCGCGACGAAGGCGGGAAGCGTGCTGGAGCCGGACCGCAGGTTCGACTGCTCGCGCGGCCATCTACTGGCTGCCCTGGACGCGTCGCTGGACCGCCTCGGCACGGACCACGTCGATCTCTGGCAGATCCATGCCTTCGATCCGCTGACCCCCTTGGAAGAGACCCTCCAGGCCCTTGACCTCGCCGTGAGCAGCGGACGCGCGCGATACGCGGGTGTGTCGAACTTCTGCGGCTGGCAGCTGTCGAAGGCGGCCACGTGGCAGCTCGCCGCTCCGGGCATACGGACGCGGCTGGCGAGCACGCAGATGGAGTACTCGCTGCTGCAGCGCGGGGTCGAGCGCGAGGTGCTCCCGGCGGCGCTGGACCTGGGTGTGGGGCTGCTGCCGTCGTCCCCGCTGGGGCGCGGGGTGCTCACGGGCAAGTACCGGGCGGCGACGCCGGCGGACTCGCGCGGGGCGTCGGAGACGATGGCGGGGTTCGTCGAGCCCTATCTCGACGACACGGCGAGCCGCATCGTCGACGCGGTGGCGACGGCGGCGGACGGCCTGGCGACCACCCCGCTCGAAGTGGCGCTCGCCTGGGTGCGCGACCGCCCCGGAGTGGTGGCGCCCATCGTCGGGGCACGCACGGCGAAGCAGCTCGAGGCGGCGTTGTCAGTGGAGGGCCTTAGTCTGCCTGACGAAATCTGCCAGGCGCTCGACGACGTGTCGGCGCCCGTGCACCGCTATCCCGACCAGGACTGGAGCACGCTGTGACTGCGCAACCCGGGGCGAACCCCGGCCCCCCGGAGGACGAGCACGAGGACGCCGCCGTCCCCGACGGCGTGGACACCGGGGAGGCAGCCGGGAAGCTCCCGTCCGCGGAGAGCGGGCAGGACGGCGGGGGCGGGCTCTCCGAGACGGAGACCGAGCTGGCGGCGCAGCGGGAGCTGAGGGCCAAGATCGAGCGGCGCAAGGCGGAGAAGGCCGGCCCCGTCGAGGCGGGGGCGAAGCTGAGCGGAACGGCCGCCGACCTGCTGGCGGCGGTGCGGGCGGTGGAGAGCGGACAGAAGCCGGGGAGCGCGCTGTTCGAGCAGCCCACCGCGCCGAGGCCGCCGGCCGCCTCGTCCATGCCGCAGCCGGAGCGGCCACGGGAGCCGGAGCGCGAGCCTCGGCAGGCCGACCCCGCGGTGGTGGCCGCGGTGCTGGAGGTGCTCGTGTCGGGCGGTGCCCCCGAGGGACTCGCGGAGCGGGTCGCCGGGGTGCTCGGGGAGCGGGCCGCACAGGTGCTGCGTGACGATCCCTGGCGGCTGCTGGGCGTGCCGGGTGTCCGGCCGGAGCAGGCCGACGGTTTCGCCAGGGCCCTGCTCGGTGCCGCGTGCGAACCGGGCGATACGCGGCGTGCGGTGGGTCTGGTGACCTGGCTGCTGGAGCAGGCCGCGCAACAGGGCCACACCGCGCTGGAGGCGTCCGCCGTGCACGAGGCGCTCGGTGCGCGCTCCATGCCGGACCCCGGGGAGGCGCTCGAGCAGGTCATCGCCGAAGGCGCCGTTCTGGTCTTCCATGACGGGCTGGAAGAAGACGGCTACGAGGAGGACGAAGGGGCCCCGGAGGGGGCAGGCGGAGCCGGGGAGGCGGAGCAGGTCGCAGACGCGGGGAAGGATCGGCCGGATGTGCCGGTCCTCGTGGGTCTTGACCGCTACGCCCTCGCGGAGGAGAGCCTTGCCGACGGTATGGCCCGCCTGGTGCGGACGGGTCCGGGCGACGTCTGGGAAGGGCCCGAGCTGGTGCGGGCGGCCGCCGGCCATGGGCTGATCGTGCACACGGGCGGCGAGGCGGCGCGCACCGAGGCCCTGGCGCTGATCGAGGCGGCCCGCGGGCACGGGCTGCGTGCGGTGATCGCGACCCACGGCGAGAACGGCCGCCGGCGGCTGGCTGACGGCGACGAGGCGGTCACCGTGCGGGGGTTGCTCTCCGGTGCCCAGGGTCCCGGCCGGGACGAGGACGGCAGCCTCGCCCTCGACGTGCTGGCCGTGCTGGACGCGCCACAGCTCGATGTCGAGAGCGCCGCGATGCTGGTGGAGTCCCTCTCCGACGGCAGCCGACTGGTGCTGAGCGGTGACCCCGGAGTGCTGGGCTCGGCGGGTGCGGGGCGGGTGTTCGCCGATGTGCTGGCGGCCCGGGTGTGTCCGCAGATCGCCTCCCGGGTGCCCGACCCCGGCCCGATCGGTGAGTTGGTCTCGGGCATCGGGATCGGTGAGCTGAACCAGGTGGCGGCGCCGGGCAAGGAGGTCGTGATCGTCCCGGTCAGGGACGCCGCCGAGGCCGTGCACCGTACGGTCCAGCTGGTCGCGGACTCGGTACCGCGGGCGATCGGCGTCCCGTCGGACCGGACCCAGGTGATCACGGTCGGCCACGGCGGCTCGGCGGGCACCCGCGCGCTCAACGCGGCACTCAAGGAACGGCTCAATCCCGGCCCTGGTCGCTTCGGGGGCTTCGATCCGGGTGACCGGGTGGCGTATGTCCCGGGTCCCGGGCGGACCCTGTGCGGCACGGTCGTTTCGGCGGATGCGGAGGGTCTGCGTATCGACTGCGAGGGGACGCCCGTAATCGTCCCGAGGCAGCAGCTCGGAGCGGCGCTGCGGCACGGCTGGGCGCTCACGGCACACCAGGCTGCGGGGAGCCGCTGGCCGGCCGCTGTCGTGGTGCTCCCGGGAGACGCCGCACAGGGCCTGAGCCGTCCCTGGGTCTACACCGCCTTCAGCCGCGGTGAGCAGCACCTCTCGGTGGTCCACGGTGTGGAGCAGGCCCTGGCGCACGCGGTCGCCCATGTCCCGGCCCAGGCCCGCACGACCCGTCTGCGCACCCTGCTGGAGGGGCTGCTGGCCGCGCCGGACGCATAGGCCACATGCCCCCGGTCAGCGGACCGCCCCGCCGGACAGAGGCTCGGCCGGGCGGTCCGGGACGAAGCGGGCTCGGGCCGGTCAGGTGTCCGCCGTGTCCAGGTCGCCGTCGAGGTCCTCGTCGAGATCGTCCTCGTCGAAGACCGCGCTGACGTCGAAGCGGCATACCACCCGCTCGGGATCAGCCTGGTCGAACGGCGTGCTCAGCCATTCCCCCGGCTCTGGGAGGTCGTCCAGCGCGGAGACCCACAGTGTGGAGTCTCCTTCCTCGAGGCCGAACTCCTTGTGCCGGGACGCGATTTCATCCGCTTCGTACTCACCGAAGAGCACGCCGAGCGCGGCGTGCACGCTGGTGCCCACCATGGCCGCCGTACGGTCCGGGGTGTCGTCCTGGTCCACATCGGCGATGCGCTGGGCCTGGGCGAGCAGTCGCTGCGGGTGGGCCACGGCGTAGTCACGCCGGATGAGCACGCTCAGGGCGTTTGGCTCTTCGGGACCGGCGTAGGGCGGAAGGGAGTCATCCGCTCCGGGAATCTCGAAGGGGGTGACTTCGTCATAGCGGTCATACAGGCGTTCGTCATAGGCCTCGGCTGCCGCGGCGAGAGCGTTGAAGGCGTCGTATACCGCCGGGTCGTCCTCTCCCGTGCGGCGTTCGACCGCTTCGAGGTGACGGTCCAGCGCGGCTTTGACCGCCTCGGCGGCGGCGCGAACCTCGGCAGCTGTGGGCTGCGCAGGAGCGGATTCATCAGACATAGGGAAGACGCTATCCGTACCGGGGCTCTGCCCGCACAATAGATGCGATGCCGGAATACGAATTTGTCGACGTGTATGTGCCGCGCGGGGTCTCTCGCAAGGAGGCGACCCGTCTGCTGACCGACCATGCCGAGTACGGACACTGGGAGTTGGACCGACTGAGTCTCCGCCGGGATGGCAGCCGCAAGGTGCGGCTGCGCCGGCGCATCATCCGTCAGGTTCGCGCCACCTGGTGAGTCCCTGCCGCAGGAAAAGACGGATCGGGCCCGCTGCTGCGGGCCCGATCCGTTTTCACGCCGCTGGGTAACGCCACGATCACGCTGAGGCGCGGGCCTTGCGGTAGAGGATCGCACCGCCGAGCAGTGCGGCGCCCGCGGGGAGCACGAAGCCGAGCGAGCCCGCACCGGTGTGCGCGAGCTGGTCCGTGGCCCTGGGCGGGGTGACGGTGTTGGTACCCGGTGTGTTCGGGGTGTTCGGGACGGTCGGCTCCTCCGGCGTTCCGGGCTGACCCGGCTCACCAGGTTCTCCCGGCTCTCCCGGCTCTCCCGGCTCTCCCGGCTCACCAGGTTCCCCCGGCTCACCAGGTTCTCCCGGCTCCCCGGGCTCACCAGGTTCTCCCGGCTCACCAGGCTCACCAGGTTCCCCGGGCTCTCCCGGTACGCCGGTGCCCTCGCCGTTGCGGCAGCCATTGCCGACGGCCGCGTTGCCGAGGCCGATGACCGTCACGCTGTTCCCGCACGCATTCACGGGAACGTCGACAGGGACCTGGACCGTGTTTCCGGATCCGACTCCCGGCGAGTTCGTGGTCCCGCCATCGGCGTGGGCTCCGCTGCCGCCCTCACCCGAGCCGTTGGCGCAGCGGTTTCCGAACGCGGGGTTCAGCAGCCCGACGACATTGACGGTGTTACCGCAGACATTGACCGGGACGTGCACCGGCACCTGGACCGCGTTTCCGGAGAGGACCCCCGGTGAATTCGACGCACTGCCGTGGGCATCAGCGCCACCGTGCGCCTGTGCGTAGCCACCGCTCAGGGCGAGCATTCCGCCCGCGGCAGCCATGGTGATCAGGCCTTTTCGCGTGACCTGTCGCATAGGTAGTTCCCTGCCTTCTGACTTCCGGAACACCCCCGGGCGCTGTCGCCCGGAGGCGGAATGTCAACGGCCCCGGAGCACGCGGCGCGCACTCCGGGGCCGCCGGACTCCTCAGGAGTCGAGGTGCAACGTCACGCGTTCTGGCAGTAGTTGCCGAAGGCCGGGTTCAGCAGCCCGATCACGGAGACCGTGTTGCCGCAGACGTTCACCGGAACGTGGATCGGAGCCTGGATGACATTGCCGGACAGCACGCCCGGGGACTGCACGGCAGCGCCCTGAGCACCGGAGTCGGCGACGGCCATCCCCGCACCCGCGAGAACCAGACCACCGGTGGCAGCCGCAGCAGCGACGACCTTCTTGATCATTACTTCCTCCTTATTGGCAATGCGATCCCAGCCGCGGACCGCACACCTTGTAACGAGGGGGAAGTAATGGAGCTACTAGCGTATGGTCCCATTCACTCTTTTCAGTCAAGTACGTACGCACGGCCGAATACGGGAATGATGGAAACCCCGGCGGCTCAGTGCGGTCCACATGCCCGGTACAGCCCGTCAGCTCGCATCGAGGAATCGGTCGAGCACCCGGACGCCGAACTTCAGCCCCTCGACCGGCACACGCTCGTCCACCCCGTGGAACATCCCGGCGAAGTCCAGCTCGGGCGGCAGCTTCAGCGGCGCGAAACCGAAGCAGCGAATCCCGAGATCGTCGAAGGACTTGGCATCGGTGCCTCCGGAGAGCATGTACGGCACGGCCCGCGCGATGGGGTCCTCGGCCTTCAGCGCCGACTGCATCGCGTCCACGAGATCGCCGTCGAAGCTGGTCTCCATCGCCCTGTCCGCGTGCACGTCCTCGCGCTTCACCCGAGGCCCGAGCAGCCGGTCGAGATCGGTCAGGAACTCCTCCTCGTACCCCGGCAGGAAGCGCCCGTCGACATGCGCGGTGGCCTGCCCCGGGATCACGTTCACCTTGTAGCCGGCGCCGAGCATGGTGGGCGCCGCCGAGTTGCGCAGCGTCGCGCCGATCATCTTGGCGATCCCGCCCAGCTTGGCGAGGGTGGCGTCCATGTCCTCCGGGTCGAGCGGGGTACCGAGCGCGTCGGACAGCTCGTCCAGGAAGGACCGTACGGTCTTGGTGACGCGCACCGGCCAGGTGTGCCGTCCGAGCCTGCCGACCGCCTCGCACAGCTCGGTGATGGCGTTGTCGCTGTTGGTCATCGAGCCGTGCCCCGCGGTGCCTTCGACGGTGAGCCGCATCCAGTGCATGCCCTTCTGAGCCGTCTCGACCAGATAGAGCCGCAGGTTCTCGTTCACGGTGAAGGAGAAGCCCCCGACCTCGCCGATCGCCTCCGTCACGCCTTCGAAGAGGTCCGGATGCTTGTCGACGAGGTAGCGCGCCCCGTAGAGGCCTCCGGCCTCCTCGTCGGCGAGGAAGGCCAGGACCACGTCACGCGGGGGCTTGCGGCCGCTGCGCAGCCGGTCCCGTACGACCGCGAGGGTCATCGCGTCCATGTCCTTCATGTCCACCGCGCCCCGGCCCCAGACGCAGCCGTCGGCGATCTCCCCGGAGAACGGGTGGTGGGTCCAGTCGTCCGCGTTGGCCGGCACGACGTCGGTGTGGCCGTGGATCAGCAGGGCGGGCCGGGACGGATCCTCGCCCTCGATGCGCGCCACGGTGGAGGCCCGCCCCTTGTGGGACTCGATGATCTTCGGCTCCAGGCCGACCTCGGCGAGCTTCTCCGCGACGTACTCAGCGGCTGCCCGCTCCCCCGGGCCCGAGTGGTCGCCGTAGTTGCTGGTGTCGATCCTGATCAGATCGCGACAGAGGTCGACGACCTCGTCCTCGCCGGCGATCGTCCGGCCGGTGCTCGACTCGCTCACGCTGTTTCCTCCCGCTGTCGCTCGGTGGTCCCTCACATCCTCCCGCGCCCTGCGCCCGCGCCCCAAGAGCGCCCGCGTACCGGCACACGCTCACCCCCGGGCCGGCCGCCGGGGGCGTGATCGAGCACCCTCGAATGTTTGCTATGGTTTTCCACGTCGGAACGGCCGCAGGCCGCAAGACAGACACCTTGTCCGGGTGGCGGAATGGCAGACGCGCTAGCTTGAGGTGCTAGTGCCCTTTATCGGGCGTGGGGGTTCAAGTCCCCCCTCGGACACCAGCGAGGACCCCTGTTGATCAGGGGTTTTCTGCTTTTCTGGGCCTTCTGGCGAGCTACTGGGCACTGAGTGCGGGAGCTGTGGGACGCAGACGACGGACGGTGCCGGTGGCACCGCTGCCACAGCGGGACGGGATCGACCCCGTGCGCATCCGGCTGCCCGCCGACCCGGATGGGGCCTGGCCCACCCTGCGGGAGCATCTCGTCGCGCGGTTCGGCGCGGCGATCGGCGCCGCGAAGGTGGAGGCGATGCTGCGCGAGGGGCGGTTCGTCTCGGCGGACGGTCCCGTCGCCGCGGACGAGCCGTACACCGCGGGCCGTCATCTGTGGTTCCACCGGGACTTCGCGACCGAGGAGCGGGTGCCGTTCGAGGTGGGGATCGTGTACCGGGACGAGCGCCTGGTGATCGCCGACAAACCGCACTTCCTCGCCACCACTCCGCGCGGTCGGCACATCACCGAGACCGCGCTCGCCCGGCTGCGGCGGGACCTGGGGCTGGCACGCTTGCAGCCCGCCCACCGGCTCGACCGGCTGACGGCGGGTCTCGTGCTGTTCGTGGTGCGTCCCGAGGACCGCGGGGCGTACCAGACGCTGTTCCGGCAGCGGCTGGTGCGCAAGGAATACGAGGCGGTGGCGCCGTACGACCCCGGGGTCGCGCTTCCGGTCACGGTCCGCAGCCGGATCGAGAAGGAACGGGGGGTGCTGGCGGCCCGCGAGGTACCCGGCGAGCCGAACAGCGAGAGCCGTGTCGAGCTGCTGGAGCACCGCGGCGGGCTCGGCCGGTACCGGCTTGTGCCGGTGACCGGCCGGACCCACCAGCTGCGGGTGCACATGAACCGGCTGGGGCTCCCCATCCTGCACGACCCCGTGTATCCGGTGGTGCGCGACGAGGAGCCCGGGGGCGGGACGGATTACTCCCTGCCGTTGCAGTTGCTCGCGCGGTCGCTGGAGTTCGTCGATCCGCTCACGGGACGGGAGTGCCGCTTCGAGAGCAGGCTGACCCTCGCAGCCTGGTGAGGGCCCACCAGGTCACATCCTGGGCTACGGCTACAGCACCACCACGGACCGCAGCACATCGCCCTCGTGCATCCGGTCGAAGGCCTTCTCGATGTCGCCCAGGCCGATCGTCTCGGTGACGAAGGCACCCAGGTCGATACGGCCCTGCCGGTGCAGGTCGATGAGCATGGGGAAGTCGCGCGACGGCAGACAGTCCCCGTACCAGGAGGACTTGAGCGCGCCACCGCGGCCGAACACGTCCAGGAGCGGGAGTTCGAGCTTCATCTCCGGGGTGGGCACGCCGACGAGGACGACGGTGCCGGCCAGGTCCCTGGCGTAGAAGGCCTGGCGGTAGGTCTCGGGGTTGCCGACGGCCTCGATGACCACATCGGCACCGAAGCCGCCGGTGAGCTCGCGTACGGCCTCGACGGGGTCGGTGGTACGGGAGTTGACGGTGTGGGTGGCGCCCATGGAGCGGGCGGTCTCCAGCTTCCGGTCGTCGATGTCGACGGCGATGATGCGGGCGGCTCCCGCGAGCCGGGAACCCACGATGGCCGCGTCGCCGACGCCGCCGCAGCCGATGACGGCCACGGAGTCGCCACGGCCGACGTTTCCTGTGTTGATCGCGGCGCCGATGCCGGCCATGACTCCGCAGCCCAGCAGCCCGGCCACGGCGGGGCTGACCTCGGGGTCCACCTTGGTGCACTGGCCGGCTGCGACCAGGGTCTTCTCGGCGAAGGCACCGATACCGAGCGCCGGGGAGAGCTCCGTCCCCGCCTGCGGTCCGCTCGCCAGCGTCATCTTCTGGCGGGCGTTGTGGGTGTCGAAGCAGTACCAGGGCTTGCCGCGCAGGCAGGCGCGGCAGCGGCCGCATACGGCGCGCCAGTTGAGGATCACGAAGTCGCCGGGGGCGACGTCGGTGACACCCGGTCCGGTCGACTCCACGATGCCCGCGGCCTCATGGCCGAGCAGGAAGGGGAAGTCGTCGCTGATGCCGCCCTGTTTGTAGTGGAGGTCGGTGTGGCAGACCCCGCAAGCCTGGATCTTCACCACGGCCTCGCCGGGCCCCGGGTCGGGGATGGTGATCTCCATGACCTGGACGGGCTCGTTCCTGCCTGGGGCGACGACCCCCTTGACCTGCTGCGGCATTGCGGTGCTTCCCTTCCTCGGGATCCTCGGGACAGGTGCGTACTGCATGTGTACCGCATCACCATGCTCGGGGAGGCGCCAACGGCGAGGCCCCCCGACGGATCTTCCGTCGGGGGGCCCGAGCGTGCGGGGGCTTGTGGATGCCCCTCGGCCTGCTGACCTCAGCGCTTGGTCTGGCCCGCGGCGATCCTGCTGACCTTGCCACGCACCAGGTACCAGCCGCCGACGAGCGTGAGCGCGATCAGCGGGACGAGGTTGACCGTGGTGCGGCTGATGCCGCCGTCCATCCACATCAGGACCAGCACGGAGGCGAGGAACACCAGTGTGATCAGCTGGGTGTACGGAGCCCAGGGCAGCCGGTAACCCGGGCGGGTGACCCGGCCGTCCTTGGAGCGGTGCCAGAACAGCAGGGAGCAGAGCATGATCATGCCCCAGGTGCCGATGATGCCGATCGAGGCGAAGTTGAGCACCAGCTCGAAGGCCTCACCGGGCATGACGTAGTTCAGGAGCACGCCGGCGACGCCGAAGCCCGCGGTGAGCAGGATGCCGCCGTAGGGGACGCCGCCCTTGTTCATCACGCCGGTGAACTTGGGCGCGGAGCCCGAGAGCGACATGGAGCGCAGGATGCGGCCGGTGGAGTAGAGGCCGGAGTTCAGGCTGGACAGGGCGGCGGTGAGCACCACGAGGTTCATCGCATGGGCACCACCCGGGATGCCGAGCTTGTTGAAGACGGTGACGAACGGGCTCTGGTCTCCGGAGTACGCGGTGTACGGCAGCAGCAGGGCGAGCAGCACGACGGAGCCGACGTAGAACAGGCCGACGCGCCACATGATCGAGTTGATCGCCTTCGGCATGATCTTCTCGGGGTTCTCGGTCTCACCGGCGGCGACGCCGCAGAGCTCGACGGAGGCGTAGGCGAAGACGACGCCCTGGATGAGCAGCAGCATCGGCATCATGCCGTTGGGGAAGATCCCGCCGTTGTCCGTGATGGTGGCGAGGCCCGGGGTGTGGCCGCCGACCTCGTGCTGGGTCGCGACCAGATAGATGCCGACGAGCATGAAGACCACCAGCGCGGCGACCTTGATGATCGCGAACCAGAACTCCATCTCGCCGAAGTACTTCACCGAGATGAGGTTGGCGGCGAGCACCACGGCGAGCGCGATCAGGGCGAGCACCCACTGCGGGACGTCGCTGAACATCGCCCAGAAGTGGGCGTAGGTGGCCGCGGCCGTGATGTCCGCCACAGCGGTCGTCGACCAGTTGAGGAAGTACAGCCAGCCGGCCGTGTAGGCACCCTTCTCCCCCATGAACTCACGGGCGTACGAGACGAACGCACCGGAGGACGGCCGGTAGAGGACGAGCTCGCCGAGCGCGCGCACGACGAAGAAGGCGAAGACACCGCAGACCGCGTACGCGATGAAGAGCGAGGGGCCGGCGTTGGCCATCCGGCCACCGGCACCCAGGAAGAGGCCCGTACCGATGGCGCCGCCGATGGCGATCATGTTGATGTGGCGTGACTTGAGGTCCTTGCGGTACCCGGCGTCACCGGCGTCCACATGGGGAGTGCCCGTGGCAGGGGTCCCGGCGACGGACGTTTCGGCCGCAGTCATAGTGCGGTCACTCATAGAGCTGTTCGCCTTCGTGAGGGGGTGTGCGGTACCCGGTCGTCCACCGGGCGGCCTTCGCGGTGGAGAAGGTCGGTCACCGCAACAAGGCATGAGGGCGCAGAGGGCCCGAGACCACATAGTCACGGCAACCCTGGGATTTTGGCAGTGGTGAAGCTCACTAAGGTATAAATCTGAGGTTTTTCAGAGGTTTCGACAAGCGATGCAAGGTGTTCAAGAAGTTCCGCTGTGCACCCGATATCAAGGGTCGAGATCCGCGTCGCCTTCGCGAACGGCCTCGGCGACGTGACGAGGACGGCATCGGACGATGACGGCTTCAGCAGCCGGGTTCGTGTCGATGGAGACAGCGAGGCACCGATGAGCAATGCTCCCGTCGTCGTGGTGATGGGTGTGGCGGGGACCGGGAAGACCACGATCGGTCCCCTGGTCGCCGCACGCCTGGGCGTTCCGTACGCGGAAGGCGACGACTTCCATCCGCAGGCCAATATCGCCAAGATGTCGGCCGGGCTCCCGCTGGATGACGCGGACCGCCGGCCCTGGCTCGACGCGATCGGCCGCTGGGCGGCCGGCCGGGCGGGCAGGGGCGGGGTGGTCTCCTGCTCGGCGCTGCGGCGGAGCTACCGGGACCGGCTGCGCGCGGCGGCCCCCGGGGTGGTGTTCCTCCACCTCAGCGGAGACCGCGCGCTCATCGAACGGCGCATGGCCGAGCGTGCGGGGCACTTCATGCCGACCGCGCTGCTCGACTCCCAGTTCGCGACCCTGGAGCCGCTCGAGCAGGACGAGTCCGGTGTCACCGTCGATGTGACCGGCTCTCCCGGCGACATCACCGGTCGGGCCGTCGCGGCGCTGCAACCGACCGGGGGCTTCGAAGGGCGTGGGACCGGGGCCGGGTGACGCTCTCGGACCCGGTCAGGGCCTGAGGGATCACCACGCGGGACCCGCCCCGGGAGTCAGTCCCTGTCGGGGTCCCATAGCGGGTGTTCCCGCCTGGCCCAGGGGCGCTCGACCGACCCCGTGCGCATACCGCGGCGCGCCTCCGGGTCGGCGACGGCCATGCCGATGTGCCCGGCGATGACGATGCCGACCGTGAGCGCCAGCCAGTCGTGGACGAAGGTCGCGCTGGTCCGCCACACCAGTGGCGTGAGGTGTGTGAACCACATCAGCAACCCGGTGCCGAGCATCACCAGCACCGCACCCGCGATCCAGGCGGCGAAGATCTTCTGCCCGGCGTTGAACTTGCCCGCAGGACGGTGCGCGGGGCCGTGCAGCCGGCGCCGCACGGCGGCCAGCCACTGCCGGTCGTGCCGCCCGAAGCGGTTGAGCCGCCCCAGGTCGGCCCGGAACGCACGCGAGGCGAGACCGAGCAGGAACGGCACCGGCAGCAGCAGTCCGGACCACTCGTGCAGGGTCACCACGAGGTAGCGGCGACCGACGAGTTCGGCGAGCTCGGGAAGGTACAGACAGGCCGCGGTGGCCACGCACAGCAGCATCAGGACGGCCGTGGCACGGTGGACCCAGCGCTCGGCGCGGCTGAACCTGCGTGCCTTCGGGTCCTTCTCAGACGGTGGGTGCGTCGTCCCGGCCGTTGGACCGGCCGACCCAGGCGTCGACGTCATAGCCCCGCTCCTCCCAGTAGCCGGGCTGCACCTTGGAGGTCAGCGAGATTCCGGACAGCCATTTCGCGGACTTGTAGAAGTACATGGGTGCGACGAAGAGGCGCACCGGGCCGCCGTGTGAGTGGCTGAGCGGCTCGTCCTGCATCCGCAGGCAGACCAGGACATCGGAGCGGCGCGCCTGGTCCAGCGTGAGGCTCTCGCTGTACGTGCCGTCGAAGCAGGTGAAACGGATCGCCCGGGCCTCGGGCCGCACCCCGGCCGCGTCGAGCAGCGCGGAAAGTGTCACGCCCTCGAAGGCCGTGCGGGGCACCCGCCAGCCGGTGACGCACTGGACGTCGCGCTCTACACGGGTCTGCGGCATGGCCCGGAGCGCGTCGAGGGTGTAGGTCGACGGCCGCTCGACCAGTCCGTCGACGGTGAGACGGTAGTCAGCCGCACCCTTGTGCGGTACGGAGGAGGCGACCGAGTAATAGCGGAAGCCGCCGCCGTTGGGGAGCAGACCTGTGAGCTTGGTGGGGTCCTTGTCCGCGATCGAGCCGAGGACGGACTCGAGGCCCCGCTGGAGGTACGGGGCGGTGGCCACGCCTGCGGCGCCGAGGCCGAGCACGGAGAGCAGGAGGCGCCGCCCGAGGGGCGTGCCCTGACCGTCCTGGTCCGGGATGGGGGTCGGGTCCGGGTCCGACGTGAGATCCGGGCCGGGGTTCGGGTCGTTCACATGGCGATTCGAACACCCGCGGTCACGGGAATCCAGTGACCGCGGGCGTTTGTCAGACTTCCTTAAGAATCGGCACTAGGCTCCCCGCGCTCCGCGGCCCGCTCGAGCTGGAAGGCCTCGTTGCCCAGGCCGATGCGCGCGTGCACCTCGGGGCGTACGGTCCTGAGCACCACGCCGTAGAGCAGACCGGCGACCAGTGCGAGGCCGATGATCCCCGGCAGGATCCAGTTGAGCGAAGAGCCGGGTCCGGCACCGATCAGCACGTCGAAGTCCTTCACCGTGTAGACCGCGATCCCCACGAGGGCCAGGCCCGCGAGCGCGGAGGCAGTGAGCCGCCATGCCTGCGCCCGCGCGGCGCCGCGCCGCGCGAAGAACGCGATCACGGCGAAGGAGGCGGCGGCCATGAGCAGGATGACACCCAGCGCGCCGACGTTGCCCATCCAGGTGAACAGACGCAGCACGGGAGTGGTCGGATCGCCTGCGGGAAGTCCGTCACCCGCGGCGAAGGCGATGACGACGAGGACCGAGACGGCCGACTGGAGCAGGGATCCGGTGGCGGGGGCGCCACTCGCCGAACTCGTACGGCCGAAGGCGGCGGGCAGCAGCCCCTCGCGGCCCATGGCGAAGGCGTACCGGGCCACCACGTTGTGGAAGCTCAGGAGTGCCGCGAACATGCCGGTGACGAAGAGGACGTGGAGCACATCGGTGAAGGTGCCGCCGAGCCGGGTCTCGGTGAGCGAGAAGAGCAGCCCCGGCCCCTGCTCGGCCGCCGCTTCGACGACCGCGCCGGGTCCGGTGGCCACCGTGAGCGCCCAGGCACCGAGCGCCAGGAACAGGGCCACGAATCCCACGGCCAGGAACATCACCCGCGAGACGATCACCTGGGGCCGGCTGGTCTCCTCCGCGTACACGGGGGACTGCTCGAAGCCGATGAACGCCGCGATGCAGAAGCACAGCGCGGTGCCGAGCCCCGCCCCGGCGAGGGTGCCGGGGTCGAAGGCGGCGAACGAAACCCCCTCGGGGCCCGGGTCGGTGAGCGCGGCGACATCGAAGATCACGACGAGAGTGCACTCGATGACGAGGAGTACGCCGAGGGCCCTGGCGTTGAGGTCGATCTTGAGCCAGCCCAGTACGGCGACGAGGGCGGCGGCGGCCAGGGCGGGTATCCACCAGGCGACCGTCAGGTCGAGATGCGTGGCCATCAGGCCGGAGATCTCGAAGCCGAGGATGCCGTAGATGCCGACCTGCATGGCGCTGTACGCGACCAGGGCGACGTAGGAGGCCCCGGCGCCCGCGGTGGGGCCGAGGCCGCGGGCTATGTACGCGTAAAAGGCGCCGGCGTTGTGCACATGGCGGCTCATCTCGGCGTATCCGACCCCGAACAGCATCAGGACGACGCCGAGGATGACATAGAGCAGCGGCTGGCCAAGCATGCCCATGACACCGAACGCGGTGGGCATGACCCCGGCGACGACCATCAGCGGAGCGCTGGCCGCGAGTACCGAGAGCAGCAGGCCGGCGGTGCCGAGCCGGTCGGCGCGCAGGGCGCGGTCCTGCCCCTTGTAGGTGTTGATCTCACTGGACTCACTGGACGCGGCGCTCGTGGAGGTGGCGGCGCGCGTATGCGAAGTGCCCGGCGACATGGCGGTTTCGGCCTCTCAGGTCGGAGTCGGAGCAGTCAGAGGGGTCATTCGGTCGGTCAGACGGTGCCGAGCGCGGCTCTGCGCGCGGCCTGGAACGCATGGTGCGGATCCTGGTCCGGGTACGACCAGGGAGCGGGAGTGGCGTGCGAGCCGATCCGGTGGAAGAGCGCGGCGGCCTCCGCGGGCCGGCCCTCGCAGAACTTGGCGTGGGCGAGGAAGTTGAGGTCGACGCGGTTGCGTGGGTGGTCCTCGCGTTCCCACTCGAGCCACCAGTCGAAGGCGGCCTTCATGACCTGCCGGGCGCGGCGGCCGGTCCAGTGCCCCGAGGTCAGCGGGTCGGCGGACTCACTGCCACTGGCGGCCAGCACCCGGTAGCGCTCGGCGTGGGCGACGACCGGAAGGATGGCCAACGGGGAGTCGGCCGGGGCCTGTTCGGCGGCCCAGGCAGCGAAGTCGTACACCTCGTGGAGCGGGTCCTGGCCTGCGTCGGGGTGGCGTTCGGCGAGCCGGGCGGCCATCAGATGGTGGGCGTGGTGGTGCTCGGGGTACCGGGCCCGGACCTCGTCGAAAAGGCGCACCACCTCGCCCTCGGTGCCGAGACTGCGGGCGAGCACCAGTAACGCCAGCCAGGGGCTCGGGTCTTCAGGAGCGAGTCCGGCGGCGGTCAGGCAGGCCGTACGCGCCTGATCCGGGTGTTCCGTACGGCGCAGGGCCGCGCTGACGGACGCGCTGGCGAGCAGCGCGGCGGCGTCGGGGCTGCCGGGCTCCGCCAGCAGCCATTCGCGCGCCCAGGCGGCGGCCGACGGGGCATCACCGAGCGCCAGGAGACGGTGTCCTCTGCGATCCCAGTCGTCCCTGGTCGCGGCCAGCAGCGAGCGCGCGGCTGTCCACCGGCCCTGGGCCAGCTTGGTGCGGGTGGCGATGAGCTCAAGGTCGCCGAGTGCCGGGTCGAAGGCGGGCCCGGTGCGCGCACCGCGACGTCGGGCACGTCCGAGCGGCGGAGGTGGGGGCATCCGCTGGGCTTCCTTCTGCGTGTGATGAGCGCTTCACGTGATGAACGCGGGATGTGAGCGAACGGTCGCGCACAGCAAAGCGGTAGGCAAGGCTCCGCGTCAAGGGCGGCCCGGCAGATGAGCAACACACGTGTGGATATGGCTGGTTGAACCCGGATCCCGGTCAGACCCGCACCGCGCAAGCACCCACCTCGTCAGGCGCGCGTCGTGGGCATCCGCCTCCCCGGTCGCGCGCGCCGCGGGCTCCCATCCCGTCAGCGCGTGCCACCGGTGTCCGCCCCCTCAGCCGACCGCCTTCGCCGCCGCCCGCCCCGCCGCCCGCCCCGAGAAGATGCAGCCGCCCAGGAAGGTGCCCTCGAGCGCGCGGTAACCGTGCACCCCGCCGCCGCCGAAGCCGGCCGCCTCCCCCGCGGCGTACATCCCGGGCAGGGGCTCCCCGTCCGCGGTGAGCACCCGCGACGACAGGTCGGTCTCAAGGCCGCCCAGCGACTTGCGGGTGAGGATGTTCAGCCGTACGGCGATGAGCGGCCCGGCGGCCGGGTCGAGTATGCGGTGCGGTGCGGCGGTGCGGATGAGCTTGTCGCCGAGGTATTTGCGGGCGCCGTGGATCGCCGTCACCTGGAGGTCCTTGGTGAAGGGGTTGGCGATCTCCCGGTCGCGTGCGGTGATCTCGCGGCGCAGCCGGTCCTCGTCGATGAGCGGTTCCTTGGTGAGCGCGTTCATTCCGCGCACCAGGGCGCCGAGGTCCTTCTCGACCACGAAGTCCACACCGTTGTCCATGAACGCCTTGACCGGGCCCGGCACTTCGGCGCGGGCACGCCCGATGACCCCGCGCACCGACTTGCCGGTGAGGTCGGGGTTCTGCTCGGAGCCGGACAGGGCGAACTCCTTGCCGATGATCCGCTGGTCAAGGACGAACCAGGTGTGGTCATGGCCGGTGCCCATGATGTGTTCCAGCGTTCCGAGCGTGTCGAAGCCGGGGAAGAGGGGAACGGGGAGCCGATTTCCGCGTGCGTCCAGCCAGAGCGAGGAGGGCCCGGGCAGAATGCGGATGCCGTGCCGCGCCCAGATGGGGTTCCAGTTCTCGATGCCCTCCGTGTAGTGCCACATCCGGTCGCGGTTGATGTGGCTGGCTCCGGCGGACTCGGCGATTCCGAGCATCAGCCCGTCGACGTGCGCGGGCACACCGGACAGCAGCTTGGCGGGCGGCGCGCCGAGCCGTTCGGGCCACTGGGCGCGTACCAGGTCGTGGTTGCCTCCGATGCCGCCGGAGGTGACGATCACGGCCTGGGCGCGCAGTTCGAAGGAGCCGGTGACCTCCCGGCTGCTCGCCTCCCCTCGCGCCACCGCGGACGGCTCCAGGATCTCCCCGGTGACGGTGTCCACGCTGCCGTCCGAGCGGCCGAGCCCGGTCACCCGGTGCCTGAAGCGCAGATCGACCAGACCGCGTGCGGCGCCCGCCCTGACCCGTCGCTCGAACGGCTCGACCAGTCCGGGCCCGGTCCCCCAGGTGATGTGGAAGCGCGGCACCGAGTTGCCGTGCCCGATCGCCCCGTAGCCGCCCCGCTCCGCCCAGCCGACCACCGGGAAGAACCGCACTCCCTGGGCGTGCAGCCAGGACCGCTTCTCGCCGGCGGCGAAGTCGGTGTACGCCTCGGCCCAGCGCCGCGGCCACAGATCCTCGTCACGGTCGAAACCCGCCGTGCCCAGCCAGTCCTGGAGGGCGAGTGCGTGGCTGTCCTTGATGCGCATACGGCGCTGCTCGGGGGAGTCCACGAGGAACAGTCCGCCGAAGGACCAGTGCGCCTGTCCGCCGACGGACTGCTCGGGCTCCTGGTCGAGCAGGATCACGCGGCGGCCCGCGTCCACGAGCTCGGCGGTGGCCACGAGGCCCGAGAGCCCTGCCCCGATCACGATGACATCGGCGTCGTACGCCATGGGTTGGGACCCTCTCGGAGCGGGCGCCTGCGGCGCGGACCTCTGCGGTGGCTCCGATCTTCGGTACGCGCGGGTAACTCGTCAACAGTCCGGGACGAACCGGCTGGGACGAACCGGCATCGGGCTGCTGATTGGATGGACGGTATGAGAGACGACACCGACGGCGCTCCGAGCCCTTCCGAGGAGATCCTGGACATCGTCGATGAGCATGACAAGGTCATCGGCCGGGCCGCGCGGGGCGAGGCGTACGCGCGCGGTCTGCGTCACCGTTGTGTGTTCGTCCAGGCCAGGGACGCACAGGGCCGGATCTTCGTGCATCGTCGGACGGCGACGAAGCTGGTCTTCCCCTCGCTGTACGACATGTTCGTCGGTGGTGTCGTCGGCGCGGGCGAGTCGTACGACGACGCGGCGCTGCGTGAGGCCCAGGAGGAGCTGGGCGTCAGTGGACTCCCGCGTCCGGTCCCGCTCTTCAGGTTCCTGTACGAGGCCTCCGCCACCGGCCGGGACGGGATCCGGCAGACGTGGTGGTCGGCCGTGTACGAGGTGCCGTGCCTGCTCCCGGTGCGTCCGCAGGCCGAGGAGGTCGCCTGGTACGACTTCCTGCCGCAGCAGGAGCTGGACGCCCGGCTGGGCACCTGGGCGTGGGTACCGGACGGCCTGGCCGCCTACGAACGCCTGCGCGCCTACCGCGGGTAGGGTGCGGCGCGTGAGCGAATTCGTACGGAATCTGCGGCTGTGGGTGTCGCCAGGGCGGATCCGGGAAGAGGGCGAGACTCCCGACTACCGCTTCTCGCTCGCCAATGAGCGCACGTTCCTCGCCTGGATCCGTACGGCGCTCGCCCTCATCGCGGGCGGCTTCGCCGTCGATCAGTTCCTGCCGGAGCTGCGCTGGGGTGTGCGCGTGGGTCTGTCTTTCGCGCTGATCGGGGCCGGCGTGCTGTGCGCGCTGCGCGGGGTCAACCACTGGGTGCGGTGTGAGCGGGCGATGCGGCGGGGCGCGGATCTGCCGGTGTCGCGCTTCCCCACGGTGCTGGCGCTCGTCGTGGGCGCGGTGTCGGTCACGATGATGGTGGTCGTCGCCTGGGGACCGCGGTGAGCGGGGCGGCACGCGACCCGGGGTTGCAGCCGGAGCGCACGCGGCTGGCGTGGCGGCGCACGACGCTGGCGTTCACGGTCGCAGCGGTGCTGGCGGCGCGGCAGGTCGTCCACCATGAGGAGATCCGGGGCGGCGATCTGGTGGCACTCGGGCTGAGCGCGCTGGTGTGGCTGGGGTTCCTGACAGTGGCTCACCGGCGCATCGGGGCGATGGCCACGGCGCGCCCGCCGGGTGCGATGCCACCGGCCCAGGCCCTCGGCGCCGCCGCCTGCACACTCGCGCTGGCGGCGTTCGCCGTGGCGATCGTATGGTGATCCGCCCTGCTCCGTGCCGCCCTGCTCCGTGCCGGGCCGGTGCGCCGGGGCCGTGCGTCGCTGGGCGCGTCAGCTCTCCCAGTCGACGGTGACGACGATCTTCCCGCGGGTGTGCCCGCTCTGGCTGAGCCGGTGGGCTTCGGCCGTCTCCTCCAGGGGGAGGCTGCGGGCCACGTGCACGGAGATGACCTCCTCCTCGGCGAGCTCGCTGAGCCGGTAGAGGTCCGCGGTGTTGGGGCGCACGAACGCGTAGTGCCCGCCCAGGGTGGTGACGGCCGGATCCGCGATGGAGGCGATCCGGCCGCCTTGGGCCAGAAGTTCGGCGGAAGCACTCAGCGCCTCGCCGCCGATGGTGTCGAAGACGGCCTGCACTCCGTCGGGCGCGAGGGCCCGTACCCGGTCCACGAGTCCTTCGCCGTAGGTCACCGGCTCCCCGCCGAGCTCACGCACATACGCGTGGGACGACTCGCTCGCGGTGCCGATCACCCGGGCGCCGAAGTGGTGGGCGAGTTGTACCGCCATCGAGCCGACCCCGCCGGCCGCGGCGTGCACGAGGAGGGTGTCACCGGTGCCCACACCGAGGTCATGGGTGAGGACCTGGTAGGCGGTGAGCCCGGCGAGAGGCAGGCCGGCCGCCTCCTCGAAGCTGAGGTTGCGGGGCTTGCGGGCGAGGGTGCGGACCGGGGCGGCCACGTATTCGGCGAAGGTGCCCCGGGAGAGGAAGTCCTCGCGGACATAGCCCATGACCTCGTCGCCGACAGAGAACTCGGGGGCGGACACCCCTGGCTGCACCACGACCCCGGAGACGTCCCAGCCGGGAATCACCGGGAAGACGGTGTCGATGAGCCCGTCCAGATAGCCTTCGCGGCACTTCCAGTCGACCGGGTTGACGGCCGCCGCCCGCACCTTGACCAGGACGCTGTCGGGTCCGAGCTTGGGCTCGGGGAGCTCCCCGTACTCCAGGACTTCGGGACCGCCGTAGCGGCTGTAGCTGATCGCCTTCATGGGTCCGACACTCGGGCTCGCGAGGGCCTTGTGCAAGCAGAAGCGCCGTTGGCACGGCCCAGGCGCGGGAAGCCTCCACCGGCCGGAGCACTGGACGGGCGCCGATCGGCCGGGAAGGCTGCTCCCGTCAGCCGGTCGCAACCGACGCCGACCGGCTGCGACCGACCTCAGCCGACGCCTCTCCCGGGGAGCCGCAGTGCCCGCGACCGATCCGTACACCGTTCCGCTCGCGCCGTCCGTGTACGCCTACGTCCAGCCCGACGGCGGCTGGTGCCTCAACAACGCCGGGTTCGTCAGCGACGGGGATGCCACCCTCCTCGTCGACACGACCGCCACCGAGCACCGCGCCCAGCTGCTGCGGGAGGCGCTGCTCGCGACCGGCGCCCCGGCGCCGCGACTGCTCGTCAACACGCACCATCACGGGGACCACACCTACGGGAACGCCGTCTTCCGCCCGGAGGCGACGGTCGTCGGCCACGAGGCCTGCCGCAGTGAGGTCGTCGCCGCCGGGCACCAGCTCCACCTCATCTGGCCCGGCACCGATTTCGGCGACATCGCGATCACCGCGCCGGAGGTCACGTACAGCGAGCGCCTGACCCTGTACGCGGCGGGCACCGAGGTACGGCTGATCCACCCCGGTGTGGCGCACACCGTCGGCGACACGATCGTGCACCTGCCGGAGCACGGCGTGGTCTTCACGGGGGACCTGATCTTCAACGGGGGTACGCCGTTCATCCCGATGGGCTCGCTCACCGGCTCGCTGAAGGCGCTGGAGCTGTTGCGTTCGCTGGACGCCACGGTCGTCGTCCCCGGGCACGGTCCGGTCACCGACCCCGGTGCCTACGACGCGACCGAGCGCTATCTGCGCTTCGTCGCGGAGATCGCCGAGGTCGCGCACGCCAAGGGGCTGACGCCGCTGGAGGCGGCCAAGGGGGCTGACCTCGGTGAATTCGGGGACCTGCGCGAGAGCGAGCGGCTGGTGGCGAACCTGCACCGTGCCTACGCGGAGCTCGACGGCCTGCCCGGTGGTTCGCCGCTCGATCCGGTCGCCGTCTTCGGGGACATGGCGGTGATGAACGGCGGGGTGCCGGTGGCCTGCCACGCCTGACGGCAGGGCCCTCCGCGGGTCCCGGCCGGACGGACCCTGGACGACATACCGACCGGTCGGTCATGATGGGGAGACGACCCGCAGCCCCACCGGAGGTGCCCCATGAGCTCAGTCCCCCCGCCAGGCTTCGACCCCGAGCGGCTGCGCGGCCATCTCGACCACGTGCTGCCCGGCCTGGTGAGCGGACCGCTCAGTGCCCGGCTGATCCAGGGCGGCCGGTCCAACCTCACGTATGCCGTGACCGACGGTTCGAACCGCTGGGTGGTCCGCAGGCCTCCCCTGGGACACGTCCTGGCCACCGCCCATGACATGGGCCGCGAGCACCGGGTCATCAGCGCGCTGCACCCCACGGCGGTACCGGTGCCGCGGCCCGTGCTGCTGTGCGAGGACGATGCGGTCATGGGGGCGCCGTTCTACGTCATGGAGTTCGTCGACGGCACCCCGTACCGCACTGCCGAAGAGCTCGCTCCGCTCGGCCCGGAGCGCACCCGGGGCGCCGTGCTCGGCCTGGTCGACACGCTGGTCGAGCTGCACGCCGTGGAACCCGCGGCGGTGGGGCTCGGCGACTTCGGGCGCCCCGACGGCTTCCTCGACCGTCAGCTGCGCCGCTGGGGCAAGCAGCTCGACGCCTCCCGCAACCGGGAGCTGGCGGGCATCGACGAGCTGCACGTCGCCCTCGGCCGCTCGCTTCCGGCGTCGCCACGGGCCACCGTCATCCACGGCGACTACCGCCTCGACAACGTACTGATCGGCGAGGACGACCGGATCAGGGCGATCCTCGACTGGGAGATGTCCACACTCGGCGATCCCCTCACCGACCTCGGGCTGCTGGTGATGTACAGCCAGAAGCTGGAGCTGCCCGGCTCCCCCATCAGCACGACGGCCGGGGCCGCTGGCCATCCGGACCCCGCCGAGCTGGTCGGGCGCTATGCCGCCCGCTCCGGCCGGGACACCTCCGCGATCGCCTGGTACACGGCCTTCGCATGGTTCAAGCTCGCCGTGATCCTGGAGGGCATCCACTACCGCTACACCCTGGGCCAGACCGTCGGCGCGGGCTTCGACCGTATCGGCGAACTCGTGCCCGTCTTCATCGAGCACGGCCTCACCACCCTTCAGGAAGGCTGATCAACCCCATGGACTTCGCGTTCGACGCACGCACCGAGGAACTGCGGGCCAGGCTGCTCGCCTTCATGGACGAACACGTGTACCCGGCAGAGGCGGTCGCGCACGAGCAGCTCGTCCGGTCGGCCTCCCCCTGGGACACCCCCGCAGTCATCGAGGACCTCAAGGCGGAGGCCCGCAGGCAGGGGCTGTGGAACCTGTTCCTCCCGGATTCGGAGTACGGGGCCGGGCTCACCAACCTCCAGTACGCACCACTCGCCGAGATCACCGGCCGCTCCCCGCACCTCGGGCCCACCGCGCTGAACTGCGCCGCCCCGGACACCGGGAACATGGAGGTGCTCGCGCTCTTCGGCTCCGACGAGCAGAGGAAGCAGTGGCTGGAACCGCTGCTGGCCGGTGAGATCCGCTCGGCGTTCGCGATGACCGAGCCCGCAGTGGCCTCGTCGGACGCCACCAACATCGAGACGCGGATCGAGCGGGCCGCGCAGGGCACGGACGGCACCGACGAGTACGTCATCAACGGCCGCAAGTGGTACATCTCCGGTGCGATGAACCCGAACTGCAAGGTCTTCATCGTCATGGGCAAGACCGACCCCGGGAATCCCGACATCCGGCGCCAGCAGTCGATGATCCTGGTCCCGCGCGACACCCCCGGGCTCGAGGTCCGGCGCGCGATGACGGTGTACGGCTATGAGGACCATCTGCACGGCGGCCACGCTGAGGTCGTCTTCGACAACGTGCGCGTACCGGCGTCCAACCTGATCAGCGAGGAGGGCAGCGGCTTCGCGATCGCCCAGGCACGCCTCGGGCCGGGCCGTATCCACCACTGCATGCGGCTGATCGGCATGGCCGAGCGGGCCATCGAGCTGATGTGCCGCAGGGCGGTGTCCCGTACCGCGTTCGGCAAGGCGATCGCCCAGCAGGGTGTCGTCCAGTCCTGGATCGCGGACGCGCGGGTCACGGTCGAGCAGCTGCGGCTGCTGGTGCTCAAGACCGCCTGGCTGATGGACACCGCGGGCAACAAGGGAGCGCACACCGAGATCCAGGCCATCAAGATCGCCACTCCGCGCGCCGTGGTGGACATCCTCGACCGGGCGGTCCAGGTGCACGGTGCGGGCGGCGTCAGCCAGGACTTCCCGCTGGCCGAGCTGTGGGCCGGGGCGCGGACGCTGATGCTGGCGGACGGTCCGGACGAGGTGCACCAACGGTCGCTGGCGCGGCAGGAGCTGAAGAAGTACCTGTAGCGCCTGAGGGCCGCCCCGGTCCTGTCCTGGACCTAGGCCCGTGTTTGAGAACTCCCGCCTGGCTCGCGACGCCAGTTCTCAAACGCGGCCTAGGGACGCAGGGCCCGCAGTAGCAGGTCGGCGAGGTGGTCGGCGACCTGCTGCGGGCTGAGCGGCCCGTCGGGCCGGTACCAGGTGGACAGGTGGTGGACTGAGCCGAAGTGGTAGTCCACGACCAGATCGGCCGGGGTCGCGCCGGAGAACACCCCGCTGCGCTGGCCTTCCTCGATCAGCGCCCGGAAACGCTCGTGGTAGTGCCGGCGCTCGGCACGGACCTGCTTGTTCTTCTCCGGGCTGAGGTGGTGCATGGAGCGGAAGAAGATCGAGGCGTCGTCGAGGTTCTCAATGGTGGTCACGACGACATCGGCGGCCGCGGCGCGCAGGCGCTGCTCGACCGGTGCGTCGGCCTCGGCGAAGGCGTCCAGACGCTCCTGCTGGAGACGCAGCACTCGGGCGTAGACCTCCTGGAGGAGGTCCTCCTTGGAGCCGAAGTAGTGGTAGAGGGCGCCCTTGGTGACACCGGCCGTCTCCACGATCTCCTGGACGGAGGTGCGGTCGTAGCCCTGTTCGGCGAAGAGCCGGGTGGCCGTGGCCAGCAGCCTCTGGGGGACGGGAGTGCCGTTCCCGTCCGTTGTCCTGGCCATTGCCGCCACCCGCCCTTCCGTAACGTCTTCCGTGCCGGCATCCGGTGCCGTTCGTGTTCGGGAACGCGACTCCCGTCCGGAGATCTTCCCACTAGTCGCGATCGGGAGCTTCTCGCAGTCGGGTGTCGCCTCCCGTGCGCTCCGCTCACGCACCACCCATGCCTTCCCACTTCTGCTGGATGTGGTTCATGCTGTCCAGCCAGCGATCGGTGTCGGTGGCCCTGGCCTGGTAGTACCCGGCGACCTCGGCGTGCGGCAGGATCAGGAAGCGGTCGGCCCCGATGCCGTCCATGAGGGCGTCGGCGACGTCCTCGGGCTCGATGGCGCCGGGCGCGAGGACGAGCTGACCGGCCGTTCCCGCCTGGGTGAGCATGTCCGTGCGCACCCCCTGGGGGCAGATGGCGTGGACCTTGAGCCCGCGGTGACGGTAGGTCAGCGACAGCCATTCGGCGAATGCGAGTGCGCCGTGTTTGGTGACGCTGTACGGGGCGGCGCCGACCATGCTCAGCAGCCCGGCGGCGGAGACGGTGGAGACGAAGCGGCCGCTGCCTCGCTCCAGCCAGTCGGGCAGCAGGGTGCCCACGGCGCGCACATGCGCCATGACGTTGACGTCCCAGGCGGCGGCCCAGGCGTCCTCGTCGGCGAGAGACCCGCCTGCGGCCGAGAGTCCGGCGTTGGCGCAGTAGATGTCGACGGTGCCGCCGAGCGCCTCACGGGCCTGCTCCACGATGGCGGAGGCATCGCCGGGGACGGCGATGGCGCCCGTCTCCTCGGCGACGGCCGCGGTCCTGTCGGAGTCGAGGTCGTTGACGACGACCCGTGCGCCCTCCGCGGCGAACCTGCGGGCGAGTGCGGCTCCGATGCCGCCGCCCGCTCCCGTGACCACCACGTTCGCACCCTGCACCTTGCTCATGGGACCTGCCTTCGGTAGCGGCTCGACTGGGACGGCTCGGCGGTGTGGCCGCCTCAGCAACAGACTAACCAGTCGGTATGTCCTACGAAAGGCCTGGGGAGCAGCTGCGGGAAGGGTTCTGCTGGCGTGTGTGCGCCAACGCTCTGGTCGTCCACCCCTCCTCGCGGGATGCTTTCCACACAGCCGTTTCGCGGCGTACGTCGCCCCTGGTGCGAATCCTGGGGACGTGCGCGGGGAGAAGGGACACGCTCGTGACCGAGATGGGTGCCGAGCCGTATCGGGAGCTCACGTTCGACGCGCAGGGGGATGTGCACCGCGCCCAGCGCGACGCGCTGGCGGCGCTGAAGGTCACGGATCTGGTGATATTCGCGCACGGGTGGAACAACTCCCCTTCCGTGGCCCGGGGCTTCTACACGCGCTTCTTCGAGCCGTTCCCCCGGTTCGTGGCGAGCGGGGCCACCGTCGGCTACGTGGGCGTCGTCTGGCCCTCGATGATGTTCACCGATGAGCCGATCCCGGACTTCGACACCCTTGCCGGGGTCTTCCCAGGTCAGGATCGTGTGCTCGCACGGTTGTCAGCGCTGCTCGCGGACGAGCCCGAGGAGCGGGCGGCCTTCGAGGAGTTCGGGGCGCTGGTGCGGGAGCTGGTCGACACCGATCCGGCCGAGGGCTGTGCCGGCGATCTGACCGATCCGGACGGGGAGGACGCGCCCGCCTTCCTCGATGAGGACCCGGTCGAGGTGTGCCGGGTGTTCACCGAGGCCCTGGATGGGGCAGAGCCGTCCCTGGCCCTCGGTTCCGGACTCAGGAGACTGTGGAAGGGCGGGCGTGAGGTGCTGCGCCAGGCCACGTACTACACGATGAAGCGGCGGGCGGGGACGGTGGGCGAGCGGGGTCTCGGGCCCGTGATCGGTCATCTGGCCCGCTCATCGCCCCGGACCCGGATCCATCTCGTCGGGCACAGCATGGGAGCCCGGCTGGTGGCCTTCGCGCTGCGCGGGCTGCCGGACGGGATCCGGACGGTGAAGTCGGTGACGCTGCTCCAAGGTGCCTTCTCGCACTACGCGTTCGCACCGTCGCTCCCCCATGCGCGCGGCAGCGGCGGGGCGCTGCGCGCCATGGAGACACGGGTGGACGGCCCAGTGGTCGGGTGTTACTCACGCCATGACACCGCGCTCGGAGTGCTTTACCCCCTGGCGTCACGGATGGCGAGGGACTCCTCGACCATCGTCGGTCTGGACAAACGCTGGTGGGCAGTGGGCCACGACGGCATACAGGCGGTCACCGGCGCGCGGCGACTGACCCTGGAGGCTGCGTTACGGGAAGGGCTTCCCGCCTCTGGCTGCGTCAGCGTGGACACGGGGACGGTGGTGTGCAGCGGCGGGCCGCCGTCCGGGGCGCACAGCGACATCCTCCATCCGGAGCTGGCACGGGTGGTGCTGCGCGCGGGCCGGATCGGGCGCTGAGGGCGGCGCCGGGAGCACCCGATCCGGGTCCCGCGTGGTCGATCTCCTGTCAGCGGTGCGAGGGGAATTCGACGACCTGCTGGTAGGTCGGGCGGTTCTGCCAGTTGATCGCCGGATGGGTGATCCCGCCGAGGGCACGATGCATCACGGCGTCGGAGCACCACTGGTCACCGGCCTGGCAGCTCGTGTCCCCCGGGTAGACCTCGGTGGCGGGCTTCGCCACCGCCTGCCTCAGCGTGGTGAGCAGCGCCTCGCGGCAGGCGGCGAGTTGGCCTCCGCCGCAATAGGTCGCGGCGAGCGGACCGGCGACCGGGTCGCCGAGGACCTGCCTCAGGTCCTTGTCCACGAAGCCCCACCAGCCGGATTGGAAGGCCGAGCCGCTGTGCCCGCCCGTAGGGCCGTGGGACGCCGCGGGCGACTCGTCGATGGGCAGGTTCGCTGCCAGGGCCTGGTAGAGAGCGTCGCCGAGTCCGGGCCTGAACTCGGCGCCGACCAGCAGCGGCCACCAGGCGTCCATGATCCGTACGGCGTCGGCGTGCCCGTAGACATGCGAGCCGGAGGTGGTCTCCTTGCGCTGTGCTCCAGCGGCCCGCCATGACTCCAGCTGCTGGACGGCCGTGCTGAGCTGGGGATCGGTGACGGGTGAGCTCCTTACGACCCGCAGCAGCTCGGGCAGCAGCTGCTCGCCGCGCAGATCGGTGACACCGGCCTCGGCCATGGCCCGGGTGAGCGAGGCACGGGTCACCCCGCCGCTCCGGACCAGCTGGGCGACACGGTCGTCGAGCAGGTCGCCGCGGTGAACGGCGCCCATCCCGAAGCCCGCGGTGTTGTAGTCCTTGGCCTGCCGGTTGTTCCAGGAGATGTAGAAGTCCTGGCCGGTGGAACGGGGGTGTTCGGTGAAGGGGGTGTACTCGGCCGCGTTGGCGACCGGGTCGAAGCCGCGCCACTCATAGGCCGGTTCGGCCTTCACCGGCAGGGCCGGGTCGACGCCGGGGGCACGCACCGGGTTCATGCCGCTGTTGTAGTAGGCGGCGGTGCGCGAGTCCGCGTAGAACCAGTTGAAGGCGTAGTCGATCTGGTGTGCGGCCTGCTGGAAGGAGGCGGCGTCGGTCACGAACGAGGGGTCGTTGAGCATCTGGAAGCCGATGATCGAATCGGCTTCATGGCCATAGGTGCTGCGGAGCGAGGTATAGGCCACGGGCTTGCTGCCGATCGTGGCGCGGTGGGTGACTGTGCCGTACCTGGTGCGCCACACCTGGAGCCGGTAGGAACCCACCGCGGTCCCGTCGGCGACGGTGGGCTTCCAGGCGTTGCGTCGTTCCAGCTTCTCCATCGGGGTGCAACTGCCCCGGTAGAGGTAGTGGTCGGCGTCCAGGCCGGGTGTGCCGCCGCCGGGCACGCACAATTCGACGGCGTAGGTGTCGGTGATGTCCTGGCCGGCGGAGGTGGCGGACCAGGCGTAGTCCTGGCCGCGCCCCATCTGGACGTACATCCCGACGCCCGCGAAGGAGACACCGCGGGCGGAGATCCCCGGCCCCTGGATCTCCTGCAGCATCAGCAGCTGCGGAGCGAAGTAACCGGTCTGCGGGCCGAAGACGGCGACGGGGTGGCCGCTCGCGGTGTGGGCTCCGGAGACAAGCAGGGCGTTGGACATACCGCGCTTGGGGTTGAGCGCCCCGGGCGCCAGCACGCCCTGGTCGAAGATCCCCTGGGCGGGCGCCAGAGCTCCCGGGTTGCGCACCGGAGTCTTGGCGTTGGTACCGGCCGAGCCGGTGCGGTCGTAGACCAGCGGTTCGGCACGCACCGAGCCAGGGTCGGGCAGGGCGGTGCCGCGCGGGTTCTCGGGCCGTTGCGCGTAGGGGAAGGAGGCTCCGTCGTGGACGGTGAGGACGGCTTCCGGGTCGTTGCGCTGGCGGAAGGACTCCCAGACCCGGGTTCCCTCGGCCACGCCGTACTTCTGCTGGGCGGCGAGCAGCGCGAGCGCTGCCTGGACCTCGCCGCCGCCCCCGCCGCCGAACTGCCCGCCGACGACGGAGGCGATGGAGATCAGATCGGTCAGGCTGAAGGGCGCGATCTCACCGGCGTTGGTGATCGCGTCGATATGACCGGTGAGGACGTATTCGCCGGGGAAGTAGCGACCGTTCTTGGACTGCGTGCGATAGGCGTTGATGCCGTCGACATAGGCCTGTGCGTCGGCCATCGCCTGTGCGCCCCGGGGCCCTTCGCCGGTGCGGATACGGTCGATCTGGGCCTGGAAGTCGGCCTCGGTGTAGGGGGCTCCCGGCCAGAACTGCTGCTCAAGACCCTGGTTGGCCAGCGCACCCCCGGCAAAGGGAGTGAGGTTGCCGCGGCCGATGTGCCGGAAGAGGTCCATCATCCAGAGCCGGTCCTGGGCGGCGGCGTATCCGGCGCCGAACTCCGTGCCGTACCGGGTGGTGCCCTTGATGTGCGGGACACCGGTCTTCTTGTCCCGGGTGATGGTGACGTCCGAGCGCGGGGTGGCCACCGACTCGACCTGGTTCGACGCGACGCCAAAGGAGGCGTCGTTGAAGAATTCGGTCAGCTTGGCATCGGTGAGCCCGCCGTACCCGCCGGCCAGTGCGTCATAGCGGCCGAGCTGGTCGGAGCTGTGGCCGGGGCGGGTGCCCAACAGCCGGTGGAGCAGGATGTCGGTGAGGGTGGCGTTTCCGTTCTGTCCTGGTGGCAGGATGTCGGCGCACTGGCTCTGCCCCTGTGCGAGGCAGTGGTCCACGACGGGGGCGGGGTCCTCGGCGGCGGTGGCCTGGGGCAGCGGCACCAGGAGGGCCGTGCCGAGTACGAGGGCTGCACAGGCGGTTCTCAGTCGTCCGGTGGGGTGTCCGGTGAAGCGTCGCATGGGTGCTCCTCGGTGAAGCCGGTGCGGCGCAGGCTACTGGCCATATGACCCGTCGGTAAGATGAGTGACCGTCACTTTTTCTGCTTGCGTCCGCGCTGTCTCGCGCCGCCTGTCGGGACCATCCGGCTGAATTCAGCCCCGCATCCCGGGACGGATGTTCGAGGGAGCCGGATTGGGTAGTCGTACGTCCATTCCTCAACGCGGAAGTACGAGCCATGAAGTACGAGCGACGGAGGTGGCGTGCGATGGCCGGTTTCCGGAGTCTTGCCAGACAGGTCCGCGACCCGCGAGGTGATCTGGCGCTGCGGCGCTATTCCCTGCGCAAGTGCCTGGAGCGGTTCGCTCCTTATGGACACCGGGCGACCTGGAATCATCTGTGCAGCAGGCACGGTATCGAGCCCGAGGACCGGGCTCCCGATCCGGCGCGGCTGGTGGCCGCGCTCAACGAACTGGAGCAGGCGCGGGCCGTATGGCTCGCCTACGAGGAACGGTTCGCCGAGCGCCGCAAACGCGAGAAGCACGACGGGCTGCGGCGGCCCGGGTCGATCGACGACTGGCACCGGCGCACCTGGGGCGGCAACGGGATCGCGCGGTGCGACGACCCGGAGGTGCACCCCACGGACCCGCTGGACGTGGTGCTGCGCCGGCTGATCAAGGCGCTGGGGTCGCGCCCGAGTGCGGTGTGCCCGGTGTGTGCGGACCGGCGCATCGTCTGGCGGCAGGATCTCGAACACGACCCGGGCTTCGGTCCGGTGTGCGCGGGCTGCGGGGTCGTGGTGCCCCAGCCCGTGCTGACGAACGAGGCGCTCAGGAGCGCCAAGCGGACGTGCGGCAGGGCACTGGCGTCGGTGGCCTGACTCCCGCACGGCGGGCGCGGGGCACCGGCGGTGCGAAGCCGGTCCCCTGCGCCGCGGTGCGACCGTAGCAGAGCGAAATTCGGTGGCTCACCGCAATTCCCCACGGCGACAGTGGCGTTGTTATGCGAACCACGTCCAGGGAGCCGTGACATGTCGACGCTGCGCGTCACCGCCGAAGTGCTGACCATCCATGAGCATCCGAACGCCGATGCCCTTGAACTGGCCCAGGTGGGCCTGTACCGGGCCGTCGTCGCCAAGGGCGCCTACCGCAGCGGCGACATCGCCGTCTACATCCCGGAGCAGGCCGTGCTGCCTGCCGGGCTGATCGAGGAGCTGGGGCTGACCGGACGACTGGCGGGGCGGGCCTCCGACCGGGTCAAGGCGGTGCGGCTGCGGGGCGAGCTGTCACAGGGGATCGTGTGCCGACCCAAGGCGCTCACGGAGACCGACCTGGAGCGCGCGGCCACCGAGGGCACCGACTTCGCCGGGCTGCTCGGCATCACCAAGTGGTCGCCGCCGATCCCGCCCACGATGAGTGGCGAGGTCGAGTCGGCTCCCGAGCTGCTGCCCTGGGTCGACATCGAGAATCTCCAGCGCTATCCGGACATCTTCGCTCCGGATGAGCCCGTGGTGCTCACGGAGAAGCTGCACGGCACGGCCTGCCTGGTGACCTATGTCGCCTCGACGGGGAGGCTGCTGGTGTCGTCGAAGGGCTTCGGGTCGAAGGGTCTCGCCCTGAGGGAGGACCCGCGCAACCTGTACTGGCGCGCCGTGCGGGGCCACGGCGTGGCGGAGGTCGCTGCACGGCTGGCCGAGCGGTTCGGCGCGGAGCGGGTGGGCATCTTCGGCGAGGTGTACGGCGCCGGAGTGCAGGACCTCGTGTACGGCGCGGACGCCCGTTCGGCCGCGCTCGGCTTCGCGGCGTTCGACGTGTGCGCCGAGATCGGCGGGCGGGTCGAGTGGCTTGACGCGGCGGAGCTGCTCGACGGTGAACTGCCCCTGGTTCCGAGGCTGCACGAGGGCCCGTTCGCGCTGGACAAGGTGCTGGAGCTCGCGAGCGGTCGCGAGACCGTCTCCGGCCGGGAGCTGCATCTGCGCGAGGGAGTGGTGATCCGTCCGGCCGCCGAGCGCTACAGCCCGGTGACGGGCGGCCGGGCGATAGCCAAGGCCGTCAGCCCGGCGTATCTGACCCGCAAGGGCGGCACCGAGTACGAGTGACCGGTCCGGCGCGGGGTGGGCCGACACGGGGGTGCGGGCCGCCCCGCGCCGCCGTTCTCCCGGCCGGGGCATCCGTTGACAGACGACCGGCGGCCCACCATGCTAAGCAGTCGCTTAGATGCGCGATCGCCACGGATGAGAGGCAGGGAAGAGAAGATGGCCGAGCCGAGGATCTTCACGTCCGCCGATGAACTGGTCGCCGGGGTCGGTGAGCAGCTCGGGTACAGCGACTGGCTGGAGGTCGACCAGAAGCGGATCGACCTCTTCGCCGATGCCACCGGCGACCACCAGTGGATCCACGTGGACCCCGAGCGCGCCGCCGCCGGCCCGTTCGGCAGGACCATCGCGCACGGCTATCTCACCCTGTCACTGCTGCCCGCGCTCGTCCCTCAGATCATGCGGGTCGAGGACATCAGGATGGGCATCAACTACGGCACCAACAAGGTCCGCTTCCCCGCGCCCGTGCCGGTCGGCTCCCGGCTGCGCGCCACGGCGGTACTGAAGGGCGTCGAGGAGGCGGGCGGCGGCGTCCAGGTGACGGCCGTCGTCACCGTGGAGCGCGAGGGCGGCGACAAGCCGGTCTGCGTGGCCGAGTCGGTGTCGCGCTACTTCTTCTGAGCGCCACGCCTCCCGGGCCGCCGCCTCCGGGCCACTAGCACTCCAGCAGTACTTCGTGGTTTGACCTGGGGAAACGTCGGGCGGTGGGAGTGTAGCGGGCAGAGTGCCGTCACGGACGGGTTCTGCCCGCCGGCCCCTCGAAGGAGTGCACACGACGACGTGAACACCCCGGGTCGGGGAAGCCGGGTCATGATCACCGATCAGGCCGAGGCCTGGGACCGAAACCTGGACCACCCCTTCACCACCATCGGGCACCACTTCGGCCGCGTCGAACCCCGCCGCCGGATGCGGGACTACGTGCGCGGACGGTCGCTTCGCAGCTTCAGTCCGCGTAAGGCACGATTCGGTGTGCGTTCCGGTCGGGTAACGATCAGTTCTGGCGACTCTGGGGTGACATACGGCCCCGTAGAGCATACGTATTATGTCTTGAACATGTTCAAGTGAACATGTTCGTACGCCGGGTCGTCCGTACGGGGCTCTTGGGGAGGGACTGCACCATGCGCAGCGGAGTGAAGACCGCCTTCGTCGGCGGGGTGTTCGTCCTGGTGGCGGGCGGGGTGGGGTTCGCGGGCTACGAGATGCTGGGCGGGGACTCGGATGGTGCGGGCCTCGGTGGCGCGGACGCCGCGCCGCTGAACTCGTCCAGGTCCGGGGAGGTTACTGCCAAGGAGGTCGAGCGGACATCGCGGGACTTCCTGGCGGCGTGGGCTCGCGGGGACGCGGACGCGGCGGGGACGCTGACCGACGACCCGGCGGCGGCCGGGGAGGCGCTGCGCGGCTTCCGGGAGACCGGGCATGTGGAGAACGCCGTGGTCACGCCGGGCGCGGCGAGCGGCGCCACGGTGCCGTACACGGTGAAGGCGACCATCAGTTTTAAGGGGCACGAGAAGGAGCTGGCGTACGCCTCGGAGCTGACCGTGGTGCGGGGCAAGAGCAGTGGGCGGGCGCTGGTGGACTGGCGGCCGACGGTGCTGCACCCGAAGCTGATCGAGGGCGCGACCCTGCGGACCGGTGAGGCGAAGACGATCCAGGCGGTGGACCGCGAGGGCCGGGAGCTGACCGCCGAGAGGTACCCGTCGCTGGCCCCCGTGCTGGACACCCTGCGTACCCGGTACGCGGACGGGGCCGCGGGCGAGCCCGGCGTCGAGACCTGGATCGAGCCGGCCGACGCGGACGCGCCGAACCGGACGCTGCTCACCCTCGCCAAGGGAAAGACGAAGAAGCTCCAGACGACGCTGGACGCCGATGTACAGGCCGCCGCCGAGCAGGCGGTGAAGAAGTACGACCGGGCCTCGGTGGTCGCCGTCCGGCCCAGCACCGGCGAGATCAGCGCGGTCGCCAACAGCCCGGCCGGCGGGTTCAACGTGGCGATGGAGGGGGCGCAGGCCCCCGGCTCCACGATGAAGGTCGTGACCGCGGCGATGATGCTGGAGCACGGCCTGGTCGGCGGACCGACCTCCCCGGTCGAGTGTCCGAAGGAGGTGACCTGGTCGGGCCGGACCTTCCACAACAACAAGAACTTCTCGATCGCGAACGGCACCTTCCGGGACAGCTTCCGCCGCTCCTGCAACACCTTCTTCATGAAGGCGCTGGGCCCGCTGAACGCCAAGGGCGTGGAGGACATCGCCCTGAGCCAGACGGCCCGCAAGTACTTCGGCCTGGGCGGGGTGTGGTCCATCGGGATCGTCTCCACCGACGCCCGCATCCCGGTCTCGAAGGGCCCCGAGACGGCCGCCTCCTACATCGGCCAGGGCAAGGTCACCATGAACGCCCTCAGCGTCGCCTCCCTCTCGGCGACCGTGAAGAACGGCGCGTTCCGCCAGCCGGTGATCGTGCCCAGGGAGATGATCAAGGGCGAGCTGACCACCGCCCAGCCGCTGCCCGGGAACATGGCCGCCACCCTGCGCAGCGTGATGGGCGCCGCCGCGACCGACGGCACCGCCGCCAAGGCGATGTCCAAGGTCAGCGGCGACAAGGGAGCCAAGACCGGGTCGGCCGAGGTCGACGGGCAGAGCGACTCCAACAGCTGGTTCACCGGCTACGCGGACGACCTGGCCGCCGGCTCGGTCGTCCAGTCCGGCGGCTACGGCAGCGGGCCGGCGGGCAAGATCGTCGCGTCCGTGCTGAACGCACGGTAGGGCGGAGACGGTCCGGTCGGCAGCGCGGAGACGGCCGGACGGGCCGAGGCGCACGATACGACGGCGGAGGCTGTCGACGCCGTGGCCAGTCTCGTTCCAGTACATCCACACGGGGCCGACCGAGGGGGTCGGTAGCGGGCAGAGTGCCGTTCACGGAAGGGTTCTGCCCGCTACACTCCCACCGCCCGACGTTTCCCCAGGTCAAACCACGAAGTACTGCTGGAGTACTAGGGCCTTTGCTTCTCCTGAGCGGTAGTGGCACCGACCATGCGCAGCGCGAGGTCGGCGTAGAGAGCTCCGACCTCGTCCGGCGTACGGCTCCCCTGGGCGCTGAACCACCTGGCCACGTCGATGCAGAGGGACAGCACGGCGAGAGTCGTGCCCGGGACGTCCGGTACGTCGAACTCCCCTGCCGCGACGCCTTCTTTGACGAGGCGCTGGACCACCGCGTCGGATTTGCGCCGCAGGGCGACGATCTCTGCGCGGTGCTCCTCGCTGAGCGCGTCGAGCTCGTACTGCACGACCCGCGCCGTGGTGTGCCGCTCGGCGTGCCAGCGGACGAAGCAGCGCACGGCGTCGGCGAGCCGTGCGGCGGCGGTGCCCTCCCCGCCGGCCGCCTCCTCCAGGAGTTCCAGCGCACGGTCGTGCCCGATGCGGCTGATCCGGTGGAGCAGCTCTTCCTTGGTCTTGTAGTGGATGTAGAGCGCGGCCGGGCTCATCCCGGCGCGGCCGGCGATGTCGCGCGTCGTGGTGGCGTGGTAGCCGCGCTCGGCGAAGGCCTCGACGGCGGCGACGAGCAGCCTTCTGGCCGCCTCCGGAGTGACCTCGCCCCACGGCATGTCATCGACGCCGGCCCGTTCCTCCGCCGTACTCATCGCTCGCTCCGCCCCTTCGTCTCCGCCTCCTGGCCGGACGAACACCATACCCTGAACCTGAGCAAGCGCTTAGAACACGCTCACAGCTTCTGGAAAGGGTCGTGCTCGGCCAACAGCTTCTCCACCCTGGCCTGATCCACCCGGCTGACGATCTGACCTGCCTCCTGCTTGTCCCGTACGACCTTGGCCAGGGTGAAGGACGAGGTGGTCAGGTACAGCACGGCGATGCCGAGGAAGGCACGCACCCAGACATCGGCGTCCAGGTTGACGATGCCGAGGGTGACCGCACCGAGCGCGATACCGAAGGAGATCGCGGCCTGGGCGTAGTAGGCCGCCGTGTTCTGCTGGGTGATCTGTCTGTCGCTCATGGGACCAGCATCGGCGCGCGTGACGGCCGCCACATCCGTACGGGTACTCAGATGAACATCTCAGATGAACGGTCAGCTTAGGGGGCAGCTCCGATGCGGGCCCGGTACTCAGAACGCCGAGACCCCGGTCAGCGCACGGCCGATGATCAGCTTCTGTATCTGGCTGGTGCCCTCGTACAGCGTCATCACCCGTGCGTCGCGGAGCAGTTTGCCCACCGGGTACTCGTCGATGTATCCGTATCCGCCGAAGACCTGGAGTGCGTTGTTCGCGGCGCGCACCGCGGCCTCGGAGGCGAACAGCTTGGCCTTGGACGCGGCCGTGGCGAAGTCCTCGCCCCGGTCGACGAGATCGGCGACCCGCCAGGTCAGCAGCCGCGCCGCGTCCACGTCGACAGCGATGTCGCTGATGAGCTCCTGCACCAGCTGGTAGGAGGCGATGGGCTTGCCGAACTGCTCACGCTGACCCGCGTAGCCGACGGCGGCGTCAAGCGCCGCCTGAGCGATGCCGACACAGCCGGCGGCCACCGACATCCGCCCCTTGGCCAGCGCGGACATGGCGATCGAGAATCCCTTCCCCTCGGGCCCGAGCATCGCCGTTGCGGGGATCCGGACATCCCGGAGGACCAGCTCGGCGGTTGCCTGACCGCGCAGCCCGAGCTTGCCGTGGATGGCGCGGCGGGTCAGCCCCGGGGTGGCCGTGGGCACCAGGAACGCAGAGACGCCCCGGTGGCCCGGACTGTCGTTGGTGCGGGCGAAGAGCAGCACGACGTCGGCCCAGGTGCCGTTGGTGATGAACATCTTCGAACCGTTGAGGACGTAGTCCTCGCCGTCCCTTGCGGCCCTGGTGGCGAGGTTCCCTGCGTCGGACCCGGTGCCGGGCTCGGTGAGCCCGAAGCAGCCGAGGGCCTCGCCCGAGGCGAGCCGGGGCAGCCAGTACTGCTTCTGCTCCTCGCTCCCCCAGGCCGCGATGGTCTTGGTGACGAGCCCGAGGGACACGGAGACGATCCCGCGCACCGATGAGTCGCCCCGCCCCAGCTCCTCGGTGACCAGGCAGTACGCGAGGTGATCACCGCCCGAACCGCCGTACCCCTCATCGATCGTGAGCCCGAGGAAGCCGACGGCACCCAGCTTCGCCACGATCGCCCGGTCGATGTCCTCGGCCCGGTCCCACGCGGCCACATGGGGCGTGACCTCCCGCTCGACGAAGTCGCGGGCGAGTTTCCGGACAGCCTCGTGCTCATCGCCGAGTTCCAGATCCACCGGGCACTCCCCACTTTAACTAACACTGCTAGTTTCTGGTTGGCAGGGCCTACTATGTGCCGCATGGCCCGACCGCGCAAGCCCCTCCTCAGCAGAGAACGCATCGTCGAGGCGGCGAGCGCGCTGGTGGACTCCGAAGGACTGGACGCGGTCTCCACCCGCCGCCTCGCCGCGGAGCTGGGCGTGAGCGGCCCTTCGCTCTACAACCACTTCCGCAACAAGGACGAGATCCTGGACGCGGTGGCCGACGCCGTCAGCGCCAAGGTGGACCTGTCGATGTTCGACCCGTCGGACGGCCGCGGCTGGCGCACGGCCCTGCACGACTGGGCCCTCTCCTATCGCGCGGCCCTCACCGAGCACCCCAACATCGTCCCGGTACTCGCTCGCGGCCCCGGCCGCAGGCCCGCGGGCCTGAAGGTCGCCGACACCGTCTTCGGTGCGATGGTCCGGTCCGGCTGGCCACCTCACCAGGCGACCCATATCGGCGCGCTGATGCGGTACTTCATCACCGGCTCGGCGCTCGGCTCCTTCGCCCGCGGTTTCGTCGACGACGAAACCGCGTACGACCCGGCCGACTATCCGCACCTCGGCCAGGCCCATCTGCTCGCCGACCGGCAGCAGCAGGTGGACGAGGGGGCGTTCACGACGGGACTGCGGGCGCTGCTGGACGGGCTCGCAGTGCAGTACGCACGGCGACCGGACACTTCGGCCGACACCGAAGCGTAGTCGCGGGACCCTGGGGACATGGCTCCCGAAGACCTCGCCGCACTGGCCGCGCTGCTCGCCGACCGGACCCGCGCCGCCATGTGCCTCGCCCTGCTCGACGGCCGGGCCTGGACCGCGGGTGAACTGGCGCGCCATGCCGGAGTGGCCCAGTCGACCGCCAGTGAGCACCTGGGCAAGCTGGTCGCGGGCGGTCTGCTCGCCGAGGAGCGGCAGGGGCGGCACCGCTATGCACGGCTGGCCGACGCGCGGGCCGCGCACCTCGTGGAGGAGCTGGCCGCCTACACCGCTCCCGTGGCCGAGCCTCCGCGTTCGCTGCGCACGGCGAACGCCCAGAGCGCCATGGCACGAGGGCGCACCTGCTACGACCATCTCGCGGGGCGCCTCGGCATCGCGATCACCGAAGCCATGACCGCGCGCGGGCTGCTGCTCCAGGACACCGGTTTCGCGCTGACCGACGCCGGTCTCGAATGGTTCCGGGACGCGGGGATCGCGCTGCCGCACGGCGGACGCCGACCGCTGGCCCGGGCCTGTCTGGACTGGACGGAGCGCAGATCGCATCTGGCCGGGGTCGCGGGCGCCGAGTTGTGCCGGCACGTTCTTGCGGTCGGATGGTGCATACGCATCGGATCGCAGCGGGCCGTGAAGGTCACACCGGACGGGGAGCGGGCGCTGCGCGAGCTCCTGGACATCGAAAGCGAGGCACTGCGGTGAGCAGAACGCTGCGGAGGACAACGGTGCACACCGACAAGCCGCAGGCGTACGGCCATGCCGCTTCGGGCACCGAATGGCGCGCCATGGCCGCAGCCGCCACCACCGTCGTCCTGTGGGCCTCGGCCTTCGTCTCGATCCGCAGCGCGGGTGCCGCGTACTCCCCCGGCGCGCTCGCGCTCGGCCGGCTGCTCGCGGGGGCGCTGGTACTGGGGGTGATCTGCGCCCTGTGCAAGGAGGGACTGCCTTCGAGGGCTGCCTGGCCGGGGATCGCGGTCTCGGGACTGCTCTGGTTCGGGGTGTACATGGTCGCCCTCAACTGGGGTGAGCAGAAGGTCGACGCGGGCACCGCGGCGCTGGTGGTCAATGTCGGGCCGCTGGTGGTGGCCCTGCTCGCCGGGTGGCTGCTGGGAGAGGGGCTGCCGCCGCGGCTGCTTGCCGGGATGGGCGTGTCCTTCGCCGGTGCCGTGGTGGTGGGTCTGTCGATGGCGGGCGACGGGTCGGCTTCCGTGGTGGGTGTGCTGCTGTGCCTGCTGGCCGCGATCAGCTACGCCAGCGGGGTGGTGGCCCAGAAACCCGCACTGCGCCACGCGTCGGCGTTGCAGGTGACCACCTGGGGGTGTGTCACGGGTGCGGTGGCCTGTCTTCCGTTCAGCGCGCTGCTGTGGGACCAGGCCGCGCGGGCGCCGTTGTCCGCGACGCTCAACATGATCTACCTCGGGGTGTTCCCGACCGCGCTGGCCTTCACCACCTGGGCGTACGCCCTGGCGCGGACCACTGCGGGCAGGATGGGCGCGACCACCTACGCCGTACCGGCCATCGTGGTGCTCATGTCCTGGCTGCTCCTGGACGAGGTGCCGGGCTGGCTGACCCTGATCGGGGGTGCCCTGTGTCTGGCGGGTGTCGCCGTCTCCCGGTCGAGGTCCGGGGGCCCGGCGCGGGAGGGACGGAGCGGCGTCGAGGAGCCGGCGGACGCGGTGACGACAGCCTCGGAGGCAGAGAACGGCGACTCCGAAGGCGGCACCAAGCCCTAGGACCGAACCGTGGAACCACTTCAGAAACGCGGACGCGGTAGAGCCCACCGCGCCCGCGCCGGACTTGCTCAGAGCACGACCAGCGCCCTGGCTCCCTTCCCCGCGATCATGTTGTCGAAGGCGGCCGGAATGCCGTCCAGGCCGATCCGCTCGCTGACCAGCGCGCTCAGGTCGAACCGGCCCATGCGGATGTGCTCCGCCAGCACCGGGAGGTCACGCGCCGGGTCGGAGTTCCCGTAGACGCAGCCGGAGAGGGTCCGGCCCCAGTGGAAGATCTCCAGGGCGTTGAACGTGACCTGCTGGTCCTTGCCGCCGATGCCGACGACGGTCGTACGGCCGCCGCGCCGCGTCGAGTCCCAGGCGGTGCGGATCGTCTCGGCGCGGCCCACGCACTCGACGGCCACGTCCGCGCCCTGGCCGCCGGTCAGCTTGCGGATCTCACGGGCGGTGGTGTCGGAGGCGACGACATAGTCGGTGGCACCGGCCCGGCGGGCCAGTTCCTCCTTCTCGGGGGACACGTCCACGGCGATGATCGTGGACGCACCGGCGATCCGGGCGGACTGGAGGGTCGCGAGCCCGACGCCACCGACACCGAGGACGACCACCGACTCGCCCTCGCGGACCCGGGCGCTGTGGTGCACGGCGCCGTAGCCGGTGAGCACCGCGCAGCCGAGGAGCGCGGCATCGACGAGCGGCACCCCGTCCGGGACCGGCAGGACGCAGTTGGCGGCGACGACGGTCTCCTCGGCGAACGCGGCGACGTTGAGGCCGGGGTGGAGTTCGGTGCCGTCCTCGGCGACCGCGTGCACCCTTGATGTGCCGGTCAGGGCGTCGGCGCAGAGCCAGACCTCGCCGATCGAGCAGTGGTGGCACTTCCCGCAGGACGGCGCCCAGTTGAGGACGACCCCGTCGCCGGGGGCGACATGGGTGACGCCTTCGCCGACGGAGACGACCGTCCCCGCTCCTTCGTGGCCGAGCACGGCGGGTACCGGTACCCGCATGGTGCCGTTGGACAGGGAGAGATCGGAATGGCAGACCCCTGCGGCGGCGATACGGACCCTCACCTGTCCGGGACCGGGCTCGGGGAGCTCGATCCCGATGATCTCCAGGGGGGAGCCGATGGCGGGCAGTACGGCGGCGCGGACCACGCTGGGCACTCCTCGGTGTTTTTCAGAACTGGTCGGGACTGGTCAGAACTGGAGGGACTTGGTGTGCAGATACTCGGCCAGACCGTGCGGGCCGAGTTCGCGGCCGATGCCGGACTGCTTGTAACCGCCGAACGGCGCCAGGGGGTTGAAGCGACCGCCGTTGATGTCGACCTGTCCGGTGTCCATCCTGCGGGCGAACGCGACGGCCTCGTCCCTCTCCCCCCACACCGCTCCCGCCAGGCCGTACACGGTGCCGTTCGCGATCCGCAGGGCATCGTCCTCGTCCTCGTACCGCAGGATCGAGACGACCGGCCCGAAGATCTCCTCCTGGGCGATGGCCATCTCGGGGGTGACGTCGGCGAAGACGGTCGGGGCGACGAAGTAACCGGTGTCGTGCGGGGCTTCGGGACCGCCGGCGACCAGCCGGGCGCCTTCGGCGATGCCCTGCTCGATATAGCCGCGCACCCGCTGCTGCTGCTTCGCGTTGACGAGCGGGCCGATGCGCTCGCCGGGTACGTACTTGGCGACGGCCGCCGCGGCGAGCGTCACGGCCTCGTCGTACTGGTCGGTGTGCACGAGCATGCGGGTCCAGGCGCTGCACGTCTGGCCGGAGTTGGACATGACGTTGGCGATGCCGACGCTCACGGCCTTGGCCAGGTCGGCGCTCGGCAGGATCACATTGGCGGACTTGCCTCCGAGCTCCAAAGCCACGCGCTTGACGGCGCCACCCGCGGTCGCGCCGATCTGGCGGCCGACGGCGGTGGAGCCGGTGAAGGAGACCAGGTCCACTCCGGGGTGTGCGGCGAGCGCCTGTCCGGCGACCGGGCCGAGCCCGGTGACCAGGTTGAACACTCCCGCCGGCAGGCCCGCCTCGTGGACGGCCTCGGCGAAGAGCTGGGCGGTCAGCGGAGTGTCCTCGGCGGGCTTGAGCACGACCGTGCAGCCCGCCGCCAGTGCGGGGGCGACCTTGGCCACGATCTGGTGCAGCGGGTAGTTCCAGGGCGTGATGGCGCCGACGACACCGACCGGTTCCAGCAGCACGGTGGAGTTGCCGATCTGCTCCTCGAACGAACAGGAAGCGGCGAGTTCCGCGTACGAGCCGGCTACCAGGACCGGCAGGCCCGCGTGCACGGTCTGGGCCAGCTGTGCGGGTGCACCGAGCTCGGCGGTGACGGTCTCGGCGATCTCGGCCGTACGGGCGGCGAGCGCGTCGCGGAGCGCGGTGAGGGCGGCCGCGCGTTCGGCGGGCGGTGTGGCGGCCCAGGCGGGGAAAGCGGCGCGGGCGGCGCGTACCGCCGCCTCCACGTCCTCTGCCGTACCGGCCGGGACATGGGCGATGACCTGCTCGTCCGCTGGGTTCACCACCGCGATGGTGTCGGTACCGGCGGCGGGCTCCCAGGCGCCGCCGATGTACATCCCGTCGTGGGCCTTCATCCGCTGTCTCCTTTGGGCGTGGCACGGCAGTACTCGCGATCCGACGCCCAAACTAGCGGTGTTAGTTTTCCAGCGCCACGTCCACGTGCCCGGGTGGTGCTGTGATTCTCCCCCCACTCCCGTTTCTCCCCCACCCCACCCCGCTCCTTCCTGTAGCGGGGTGGGGAGACTCTGGGGATGCGGGACCCGAGGCCTGTGCGAGCTGGTTTCAGGCCGGCGTCTGACCAGCCGCCGCCGGGGCCGCCTGCACCTGGCGGGCTGCGGCGGGCGACGCCGAGATCGAGGCGACCCGGGCGGACTCGCCGATCGTCCCCACCTGGACCCGCGACCGGTCGCCGGCGGGCGCCGCCGAGATCGCCGCAGCCGTGGGGGCGGTCTGGGCGGCAGCGGGGGCGCTCTGTGCGGCCTGGACCTTCTCGTCCGGCCCCTTGGCCACCGACGACCAGGTGCGCAGCCGGTGACTCGCGGCCTCGTCCAGGCTCACCGGCGCCCCCCGCTGCTCCGCGAGCCGGCTGGCCTCACGGCCGAGTGCGGCCACATCGTCCCAGCGCAGCCGCAGGACGACGGACAACTCAGCGCCGCCGTCCGGGAGTCCGTGGATGATCGGCCCGTCACCATCAGTCATTGCCGCTCCTGTCGTTCGCGCTCAGACGTGTCACCGCACCGGAGAACCGCGCCCCGGAGACCCGCCGGAGTGAGAGGTACCGCCGCGTCTGTTCCGGACGCGGACAGTCCTTAGTACGCAGCGGCACCAACTCGCGTTCAGCACGCGCACGAACGCGAGAGCGATTCATCGAACAGAAAGCTCATCGAACGGAAAGAGGAGGCGCGGCAGGAGCGACGTCCACGGCGAAGCCATTGAGCACAGCCGTGCCGGACAGCGGGTCGAGCAGCGAGCCGTCGAGCAGCTGGTTGACGTTCACTCCGGGCCGCGCCGCCGCCACCGTCATCCGGATGCCGGGGCGGTCGTGTCCCCAGCCGTGCGGAAGACTCACCACACCGGTGCGCACGGTGTCGGTGACCTCCACCGGCACCTCCAGCCGTCCTCCTCCCGCCACGATCACAGCGGCGGCACCCTCATCGAGACCGAGCCGGGCGGCGTCATCGGGATGCACCTGGAGGGTGCAGCGGTTGGAACCGCCGTTCAGCGCGGGGACGTTGTGCAGCCAGCTGTTGTTGGAGCGCAGATGGCGGCGGCCCACCAGGACAAGTCCCCCGCCCCGCTCCCCCAGGGCGCGGCGCAGTCGCGGCAGATCGGCGGCGACGGGCCCCGGCAGCAGCTCGATGCGTCCGCTGCGGGTCCTGAGCACCTGGCCGAGCCGGGGACGCAGCGGGCCCAGGTCGACTCCGTGCGGCCGGTCGAGCAGATCGCCGAGTGTGAGGTCGTAGGGGCCGAGGCGGAGCATCATGTCCAGTCGCCGCTCGGGACCGGTGGCGCCGGCCAGCCCGGCGGCCAGCGCCTTGGGGTCCTGTCCGTGTACCGGTGAGTGCGGGTCGGCGACGGCTTTGACGAGCGAGGCCTCGATGACCGTCTCGTCGACCGCGGCGGGGTCGGTTCCGTGCATCCCGCCCACGGCGAGGATCAACCGGGCGTGGATCTCGCACTCGTCCATCGCGCCTTGGTCGAGCGGGATGGCGGCGGGTGTGTAGCGCGCCTGGTTGCGCACGGCGAAGGCGTTGAAGGCGAAGTCGAAGTGGGCGCTGCGGGACGGGGGCGGCGGGGGCAGCACGACATCCGCGTGGCGCGAGGTCTCGTTCAGATACGGGTCCACACTGACCATGAAGTCGAGGCCGCCGCTCAGGGCGCGGTCCAGCCGGTCCCCGTCCGGCGCGGAGAGCACGGGGTTGGCGGCGATCGCGATCAGGGCCCGGATCCGCCCGCTACCCGGGGTCTCGATCTCCTCGGCCAGTGCCGACATGGGGAGTTCACCCTTGGCTTCGGGATGGCCGCTCACCCGGCTGCTCCAGCGGCCGAGCGCGAAGCCCTTGCCCGGGCCGTCCGGTCGAGGCGCCCGGTCGGTGGCGGCGAGGGGGAAAAGAGCACCGCCGGGCCGGTCGAGGTTGCCCGTGAGGATGTTGAGGACGTCCACGAGCCAGCTGGCCAGGGTGCCGTGCTCGACGGTGCAACTGCCGATGCGCCCGTACACGGCGGCGGTCGGGGCGGCGGCCAGCTCGCGGGCGATGGCACGTATCTCCGCGGGTTCCACATCACAGGCCGCCGCGACGGCTTCGGGGGCGAAGTCCCGTACGGCCGCCCTGACCTCGTCCACTCCTTCCACCCGCCCGGCAAGATCGCCGAGGTCGGTGAGTCCTTCCTCGAACAGGACATGGGCGAGTGCGGCGAGCAGCAGGGCGTCCGCGCCCGGGCGGATGCTCACGTGCCGGTCGGCGAGCCGGGCGGTGCGGGTGCGCCGCGGGTCCACGACGGTGAGACTGCCCCCGCGGCGGCGCAGCGCTTTGAGCTTGCCGGGGAAGTCGGGCGCGGTGCACAGGCTGCCGTTGGATTCCAGCGGATTGGCCCCGAGCAGCAGCAGATGGTCGGTGCGGTCCAGATCGGGGACGGGTATGGCCGTCGCACTGCCGAAGAGCAGTCCGCTGGAGACGTGTTTGGGCATCTGGTCGAGCGTCGACGCGGTGAAGAGGTTGCGGGTGCGCAGGCTCGAGAGCAAGACCGCGGGATAGAGCCCGCCTGCCATGGTGTGCACATTCGGGTTACCGAGGACGACCCCGACCGCGTTCGGTCCGTGCTCCTCGATCAGCGGCCGGATCCGCGCGGCGACGGTGTCGAACGCCTCGTCCCAGGTCGCCTCGCGCAGCTCACCGGATGCGGCGCGGACCAGGGGGGTGCGCAGCCGGTCGGGGTCGGCGTCGAGCTCGCCGAAGGATGCGCCCTTGGGACAGAGGAAGCCCTGGCTGAAGACATCCTCCTGGTCGCCCCGGGCGCCGGTGACACGGCTGCCCTCGATGGTCAGGGTCAGCCCGCAGGTGGCTTCGCACAGCGGGCAGATCCGCAGGGCGGTGCGGGTGGCGTCGGTTTCTGGCATGGGGGTCTCCCGTGGGCGGTGGCGTTGGCGCGCGGGCAGGGCGAGCATACCGACCGGTATGCATGACGGCGAGGGGTAGCGCGACAACCGAGAGGCACCACTCGGCGCCATGACCGGGACACGCCGCGCCACGACGGAGGCACCGCCGGCGCCACTGCGGAGACACCGCCCATCGTGTCGCTCTTCGGTGTCGGGGGGCGATGCCGTTGACGTGACCGCACTGCCAAGGAATCCTACTGTTGAGCATAGGATTCCTTAGCGGACGCATCGGGAGTACGCATGAGCGGCAACGGGACGAGCGGCGGCAACAGCACCGAGCAGGCCAGGAAGACCGCCGAAGGCCTGGAATACCTGTCGGGCTTCGGCAACGAACACAGCTCCGAGGCCGTGCCGGGGGCGCTGCCGCTGGGCCGCAACTCGCCGCAGCGGGCCCCGCTGGGCCTCTACGCGGAGCAGCTCAGCGGCTCCGCCTTCACCGAGCCGCGCGCCCACAACCGGCGCTCCTGGCTGTACCGGATCCGGCCGTCCGCCGCCCACCCGCCGTTCGTCCGCGTCGACAACAACGCGGTGCGCTCCGCGCCCTTCGCGGAGACCGTGCCGGACCCCAACCGGCTCCGCTGGAACCCCCTGCCGGAGCCCGCGCCGGGCACCGACTGGCTGGCGGGCCTGTGGACCCTCGGCGGCAACGGCGACGCCGCCCAGCGCACCGGAATGGCCGTGCACCTCTACCACGCCAACGCCTCCATGGAGCGGCGCGTGTTCAGCGACGCGGACGGCGAACTGCTCATCGTGCCCGAGCACGGCGGGCTGCTGCTGCGCACCGAGTTCGGCCTGCTCGCGGCCCGGCCGGGCGAGGTGGCGCTGATCCCGCGCGGCGTACGCTTCCGGGTCGAGCTGCTCGACGACACCGCCCGCGGCTACGTCTGCGAGAACTACGGTGCGCCGTTCCAGCTCCCGGACCTGGGACCGATCGGCGCCAACGGGCTCGCCAACGTGCGGGACTTCCGCGCCCCGGTCGCCGCGTACGAGGACGTCGAAGGCCCCGTGGCGGTGGTCAACAAGTTCTGCGGCAACCTGTGGGCCGCCACCTATGACCACTCCCCGCTCGATGTGGTGGCCTGGCACGGCAACCATCTGCCGTATGTCTACGACCTGCACCGTTTCAATGTGATCGGCACGATCTCCTACGACCACCCCGACCCGTCGATCTTCACCGTGCTCACCTCGCCGACCGACACCCCCGGGCTCGCGAGTGTGGACTTCGTGGTGTTCGCGCCACGCTGGCTGGTGGGCGAGGACACCTTCCGCCCGCCGTACTTCCACCGCAACGTGATGAGCGAGTACATGGGCCTGATCGAGGGCGCCTACGACGCCAAGACCGCGGGCGAGGGAGGCTTCGTCCCCGGCGGCGGCTCGCTGCACAACATGATGTCCGCGCACGGCCCCGACAGGGAGACCTTCGACAAGGCCAGTGCCGCCGAGCTGAAGCCGCAGAGGATCGACGACGGTCTCGCGTTCATGTTCGAGACGCGCTGGCCGGTGACCGCGACCGAGCAGGCGGCGAGCGCCGGGCATCTGCAGGAGGGGTACGACGACGTATGGCAGGGTCTTGAGCGCCACTTCCGGTCGTAGTACGGAGATGCCATGACCGCCTTCGCCCCAGACTCGCTCGTCCTGAACCGCAAACTGCCGTTGTGGTACCAGGTCTCGCAGTCCCTGCGCGCCTCGATACTCGGGCGCGGGCCGCACGACCCGCTGCGGCTGCCCACCGAGGAGCAGCTCGCCGAGCACTACGGCGTGAGCGTTCTGACCATGCGGCAGGCGCTGAAGGAGCTGGAGGCCGAGGGGCTGATCAGCAGGCACCGCAGGCGCGGCACGTTCATCGAGCCGGGCGCGCGACGCAGTGCCCCGCGGCGGCTGCTGGGCTCGATCGACGCGATCGTGGCCCAGCAGTCGGGCGAGCGGACCACCGTCCTGGGGCATGGGACGTCCACGGTGCCCGGTGAGCTCGCCGAGTTCTTCACGGACGTGGACGAGGTCGTGACGTACCGCAGGCTCCGCTGCGACGGGGACAGCGGCGAACCGACGAACTGGGCGGAGAACGCGGTACGGCCGGACATCGCGGCGGGGGGGGGGGGGGGGGGGGGGGGTGGGGGGGGGGGGGGGGGGGGTGGGGGGGGGGGGGGGGGGGCCGCCCCCGGGGGGGGGGGGGGGGGGGGCGGGGGGGGGGCCGTCACTGCCCGGGTCCGGCCAGCCGCTCGATCGCCGCCATGG
>NZ_JBHWIW010000020.1:69330-111331 GCF_042731955.1 Streptomyces sp. NPDC059828
CCGGGGTCCCGCGGCCAACCTACGAACGGGGCGTTTAACGGGTTCCGCCCGCACAGGGCGGGGCGCCTCGCGGTCGGCTCCCTCGCCCCCTGGCCGATGACGAAGGTGCTGCGGGACGTCGTCGGGGTAAGGATCAGCCGGATCACGGACACGGTGGAGGCGAGGCTCGCCGACCCGGAGACGGCCGAGCTGCTCCAGGTGCCGCTGCTGTCGCCGATCCTGCACTACACCGGGGTGACCTACGACGACGAGGGGCGGGTGGTGGATGTGGCGCGCATCCGGTACCGGGGGGACCGGTTCTCGTTCTCGGTGACCGTCGAGGCGGAGTGATTGCCGCAATGCTGCTGGACGATCTGATGCCCTGGTCCGCCGGACCGCTCAGGCTGGGCCGCGACTGGGTGGTGGCCCCGGAGGCACGGACACTGCGGGCCCGCTGGGACACGCTGACACGGGCCGGCGAGGATGAACGCCGGACGCTCTTCGGGGAGACGCGGGCGCGGACGCTGCGCAGCGGCGTCGCCGCCCTGCCCGGGCAGTCCACCGGGACCGCGCGGTTCGCCGGGGAGGACGGCCCCTGCCCCGAGCCCGTTCCGCTCATGCACGGGCCCTTCGACCAGCAGTGGGTGATCCCCGACCACCGCCTCATCGACAACGCCCGGCCGGAGCTGTGGCGGGTGGCCGACGGGCGGCAGCTGTTCCTGCAGGAAACCGGCCGGGTGCCGGGAGCCGATGGCCCCGTGCTGCTGGTGTCCGCGGCGCTGCCCGATGGCCGCTCACCGGCCGGACGGCCCGGGCGGATACGACCGCTGTACCGGCGGCCCGGTGGGGCCGAGCCCAATCTGACGGCGGGCGTGCTGGATGCACTGCGTGCGCGCTACGGACAGGAGGTCACCTCGGCGGAGGTCCTCGCCTGGATCGTCGCCGCAGGACAGCCGTCGGCCTCGGGCCGGGGGTGCGAGGTGCCGTTCACTACGGACTCCGGGGTGTGGGCGGACGGTGCACGGCTGGGCCAGCGGCTGCTGGACATCCAGCTCAGGGGCGCCCATGGCGGCGAGCGGCCCAGACTGCCCGGCGGCCAACGGCCGTATGTACGGGCGTCGCTCCCGGCACGGCCCCAGGGCATCGCCTACGACGCCGACGAGGAGGCCCTGCTGCTCGGCGAGGGGCGGATCGCCCCCGTCCCCGCGGAGGCGTGGGACTTCACGGTGGCCGGGGTGCGGGTGCTCGAAAGCTGGTTCGCACGGCGTACGACCGAGGCGGAGCCGGGGACCCTGGACGCGATCCGGCCGGGCGCCTGGCCCCAGGAACGGACATCGGAGCTGCTCGAACTCATCACCGTGCTGGCACTGCTGGCCCGGTTGGAGGCCCCGCGCAGGGCACTGGCGCAGGCCATCGCCGCCACCGGACCGGCCGACCCGGAACTGGCACCGGTGACGGACGCCGCCCGCAGGCCCGCATCAGTGCTGGACCACCACGAGGAGGGCCCGGAAGGGCAGTTCGCGCTGATCTGAGCGCCACCCCGGCGGAGCCGGGATGACAAAGACGGCCGGTAGGCGGTAGTACGGCTGACATGAGCCAGCCGCTGCCCCTCGAAGGCATCACCGTCGTCGCCGTCGAACAGGCCGTGTCGGCTCCGTTCGCCACCCGCCAGCTCGCGGACCTGGGAGCCCGGGTGATCAAGATCGAGCGGCCGGACGGCGGTGACTTCGCCCGCGGCTACGACACCGCGGCGCAGGGGCTCGCCTCGCACTTCGTCTGGTGCAACCGCGGCAAGGAGTCACTCGCGGTCGATCTGAAGGACCCGCGCGGAATCGCCGTGGTGCGCCGGCTGATCACCGGCGCCGATGTGTTCGTACAGAACCTCGCACAGGGCGCAGCGGCGCGGCTCGGCCTGGACGCGGCCGGCCTGTGCGCGGAGTTTCCCCGGCTCGTGGCGGTGGACATCTCCGGATACGGGGCCGAAGGACCGTACGCCCACAAGCGGGCCTACGACATGCTCGTGCAGTGCGAGGCGGGCCTGGTGTCCGTGACCGGGACGCCCGAGCAGCCGGTGAAGGCGGGCATCCCGGCGGCGGACGTGGCAGCGGCGATGTACGCGTTCTCGGGGGTGCTCGCCGCGCTGCTGCGCCGCGCCACGACCGGACTCGGAGGACCGGTGGAGATCTCCATGCTGGAGTCGCTCGCCGAGTGGATGGGCCATCCCCTGCACCACGGCATGCATGGGGGCACGCCCCCCGCCCGCACCGGCCTCGCGCACGCCGTGATCGCCCCGTACGACGCCTACGCGACGTCCGACGGCGGCCAGGTGCTGCTGTCCGTGCAGAACGACCGCGAGTGGCGGCGCCTCGCCGAGCAGGTGCTGGAACGCCCCGAGCTGGGCGAGGACCCCGCCTTCGCCACGAACACGGCACGCACGGCGAACCGGGCGAAGACCGATGCGGTGGTGGGCGAGGCCCTGGCCCGTCTCAGCACCGACGAGGCCGTCGCCCGCCTCGAGGCGGGCGGCATCGCCTGCGCCCGCCTCAACACCGTCACCGACCTGGCTCACCACCCCCAGCTCGCGGCCCGCTCCCGCTGGCGCGAGGTCCCTTCCCCCACGGGCCCCCTGCGTGCGCTCCTTCCTCCGATCAACCTGCCGGGCGGCCCTGATGCCCGGATGGGCCCGATCCCGGCACTCGGGGAGCACACGGATGCGGTGCTGCGGGAGGTGGGACTGGGGGCCACGGAGATCGCGGAGCTGCGGAAGGACGGAGTGGTGGGGTGAGCCACCGGCGTGCCCGCACCCCGTGCGGCGCCCCCGGGTGTACGGCCACCGCACGGGGCGCGGCACACCGCGAAACCCGTCTGCCCGCGGAATCGGGACTACCCGTTCAACAGGCCACCCGGGTGAACGCTCGATAAACTCCTCGTTTGCCATGCGCGCGGAGGTACCACGATTCGCGGCGCACTCCACACCACACGGACGGAGAGTGAGCGATGCGCAGGAACGAGAACCGCGTCATGCAGGTGGGCGAACGGCGCGCCGTATGACCGTCGTCCCGGACACGCCGGCGCTGCTCGACCCGCTCCTCGATGCGAGCGCGGCCCCCGTACCGGCGCTGTTCGTCGCGGGAGCCGCTCCAGCCGAGCGGACCCTGCTCGACATCCTGGAGGAGACCGCGGGGCGGCACCCCGGGGCGCCGGCTGTGGACGACGGCAGCGAGGCCCTCACGTATCGCGGCCTGGTGGACGAGGTCGGGAAGCTGCGTCGGCGGCTCGCCGAGCGGGGGGTCGGCAGCGGTGACCGGGTGGGCGTGCGCGTGCCGTCCGGGACCGTCGACCTGTACGTGGCCATCCTCGCGGTGCTCGCCAGCGGCGCTGCGTACGTCCCCGTGGACGCGGAGGACCCCGACGAGCGTGCCGAGCTGGTGTTCGGGGAGGCCGAGGTGGCGGCCGTGATCGGGGCCGGGCGCCGCATCGTGGTGGTCGGGAGCCCCGGTGGGGACACGGAGCGCAGGCCCGCGCCGGACGACGACGCCTGGGTCATCTTCACCTCGGGCTCCACCGGCAAGCCGAAAGGTGTCGCCGTCAGCCATCGCAGCGCGGCGGCGTTCGTCGACGCGGAGGCGCGGCTCTTCCTCACGGGCGCCGTGGACGAGCCGCTCGGCCCGGGTGACCGGGTGCTCGCCGGGCTGTCCGTCGCGTTCGACGCCTCGTGCGAGGAGATGTGGCTGGCCTGGCGGCACGGCGGCTGCCTGGTGCCGGCGCCGCGTTCGCTCGTGCGCACCGGTCTTGATCTGGGGCCCTGGCTGGTCGAACAGGGCATCACCGTGGTCTCGACGGTGCCCACGCTCGCCGCACTGTGGCCGGTGGAGGCCCTTGACGAGGTGCGGCTGCTGATCTTCGGCGGCGAGGCCTGCCCGCCGGAGCTGGCGGAGCGGATGGCCGTGCCGGGGCGCGAGGTGTGGAACACCTACGGCCCGACGGAGGCCACGGTGGTCGCCTGCGCCGCTCCGCTGACCGGTGAGGGCCCGGTGCGCATCGGGCTGCCGCTGGACGGCTGGGAGCTCGCGGTGGTGGACGAGCGGGGCGAGCCGGCGGCGATGGGCGCGACCGGTGAGCTGGTGATCGGCGGTGTCGGTCTCGCCCGGTATCTGGACCCCGGCAAGGACGCGGAGAAGTACGCCCCGCTGCCCGCGCTGGGCTGGGAGCGTGGCTACCGCAGTGGTGATCTGGTGCGCGCGGAGTCCGAGGGCCTGGTCTTCGTCGGCCGCGCGGACGAGCAGGTCAAGCTGGGCGGCCGCCGTATCGAGCTGGGTGAGATCGACGCGGCTCTCCAGGCGCTCCCCGGGGCCGCGGGCGCCGCCGCTGCGGTCCGTACCACGGCCGCGGGCCATCAGCTGCTGGTGGGGTACGTGGTGCCGGGCAGGGCCGAAGACGCGTTTGACACCGCCGATGCCGTGGCCCGGCTCCGCAAGGAGCTGCCCGCCGCGCTCGTCCCCGTGATCGCCGTCGTGGCCGACTTGCCCACGCGTACCTCCGGAAAGGTGGACCGCGACGCGCTGCCCTGGCCGCTGCCGGACGGCGGGGTCACGGACACGTCCGGGCTGAGCGAGACCGAGGCCTGGCTGGCCGGGCAGTGGGGGGAGGTGCTCGGGGCCCCGGTCGGCGGGCCCGATGCCGACTTCTTCGTGAGCGGCGGCGGCAGCCTCGCCGCCGCCCAGCTGGTCTCGCGGATCCGTGAGCACTACGGCACCGGTTCGGTCGGCGACATCTACCAGAACCCCACCCTGGGGGCCCTCGCGCGCACCCTGGAGGCGGCGTCCGGGCGCGGTGCGAGGATCCGCGCCGTGCGTGCGGTGGCGCTGCGCACGGGTGTCGCGCAGTTGCTGCTGACGCTGCCGCTGATGGGTGTCCTGGGCCTGCGCTGGGCGGTGGTCGCCGCCGCGGTGAACAACGTCATCGGGCTGCCCTGGGCGCCCACGGTGTCCTGGTGGTGGGTCGCGCTCGGCTGGCTGCTCGTGGTCAGCCCACCCGGGCGGATCGTGATCGCGGCGGGCGGGGCGCGGCTGCTGCTGCGCGGTCTGCGCCCCGGCACGTACCCCCGTGGGGGCCGCACGCATCTGCGGCTGTGGACGGCGGAGCGGCTCGCCGAGCTCAGCGGGGCGACGGGGCTCGCCGGTTCCTGGCTCACCTATTACGCGCGGGCTCTCGGTGTCCGCGTCGGGGACGATGTCGATCTGCACGCGCTGCCGCCCGTGACAGGGATGCTGCGGCTCGGCAAGGGCTGTGCCGTCGAGCCCGAGGTGGATCTGTCAGGTCACTGGCTGGACGGCGACCGGCTGCGCGTCGGCTCGGTTCGGATCGGGGCGGGGGCCACCGTCGGTGCCCGCAGCACGCTGTTCCCCGGCGCCCGGATCGGCAAGCGGGCGGAGGTCGCCCCCGGCTCGGGCGTGACCGGAGCCGTCCCCGCGAGCGAGCGCTGGGCCGGAGCCCCGGCGTGCAGACAGGGCAGGGCGGGGCGCGGCCTGCCCGGCGGCGGGCGTCCGGTGCGCAGACGTCGCTGGACCGTCGTCTACTCGGTGTCATCGCTGCTCATCGGGCTGCTGCCCGCGGTCGCCGCGCTGCCGGGTCTGCTGGTGATGGGTGACTTCCTGCAAAGTACCGGCGGTGGCGCCGGCGAGGCGCTGACTGCGGCCCTCGCGGCGGTGCCGCTGGCGACGCTGGTCGCCATGACCGCGTACGCGGTACTGATCGTGACGGGTGTGCGGCTGCTGGGCGCCGGACTGTGCGAAGGGCACCATGCGGTGCACGGCCGGGTCGCGTGGCAGGCGTGGGCGACCGAGCGGCTGATGGACATGGCGCGGGTGCATCTCTTCCCTCTGTACGCCAGCCTGTTCACACCGGTGTGGCTGAGGGCGCTCGGGATGCGGGTCGGGCGAGGGGTGGAGGCGTCGACCGTCCTTGCGCTGCCCGGTATGGCGACGGTCGGCGACGAGGCGTTCCTGGCCGACGACACCATGGTCGCCTCGTACGAGCTCGGCGGCGGCTGGCTGCGCATCGCCGAGGCCCGGGTCGGCAAGCGCGCCTTCCTCGGCAACTCCGGGATGGCCGCGGCCGGGCGCAGGGTGCCCAAGCGGGGCCTGGTGGGTGTGCTGTCGGCGGCGCCCAAGCGGGCCAAGGCGGGCTCCTCGTGGCTCGGTATGCCGCCGATGAAGCTGCCGCGGGCGGCCGAACAGGGCGACCAGAGCCGCACCTTCGCCCCACCGCTCCGGCTGAAGCTGGCGCGGGCCGCTGTGGAACTGTGCCGGCTGGTCCCGGTGATGTGCGGGGTGGCGCTGGCCGTGCTCGCGCTGGCCGCGTTCACCCTGATCGCGGGGCGCTTCGGGCCTGCGGTCGCGGTGCTGCTCGGCGGGGTGGTGATCCTCGCCTGCGGGGTGGTGGCGGCGCTGGTCGCGATCGCCGCGAAGTGGCTGCTGGTGGGCAGGTTCAGGGCGGTGGAGCAGCCGCTGTGGTCGTCGTTCGTGTGGCGCAACGAACTCGCCGACACGTTCGTGGAGGTGCTGGCCGTGCCCTGGCTGGTGGGCGCGACCGCGGGCACCCCGCTGATGAACCTGTGGCTGCGCGGCCTCGGTGCCCGTATCGGACGGGGCGCCTGGTGCGAGACGTACTGGCTGCCGGAGGCGGATCTCGTCGCGATCGGCGCCGGTGCCAGTGTCAACCGGGGCTGTGTCGTGCAGACCCATCTCTTCCACGACCGGATCATGCGCATGGACAATGTGGTTCTCGGTGCGGGTGCGACACTCGGTCCGCATGGGATCGCGCTGCCAGGCGCGATGATCGGGGACCGGGCCACGGTCGGTCCGGCGTCGCTGGTGATGCGCGGGGAGCGGGTGCCCGCCGACACGCGGTGGCTGGGCAACCCGATCGCCGCATGGCGGACGTGAGCACGGCACGGGACACAGCACACGGGCACAGGGCACGACCGAAGGACGCACCACGGTGACGGATTCGTATCTGCCGCAGCACGGCGACGGTGGCCACCGGACCACGGAGTACGACCTGGAGCTGGACTACCGTCCGCAGACGGGCCGTCTCACGGGCCGGGCGACGATCCGCGCCGTGGTGGGAACCGAACGCGCACTGCCCGAGATCGTGCTCGATCTCGGGCAGTTCCGGCTGACCAAGGTCCTGGTGAACGGCTCCCGCCCGGCGAAGTACACACACCGCGGCGACAAACTGCGGATACGGCCGGCCAAGCCGCTGCGCGCGGGTACGCCCTTCACGGTGGAGGTGCGCTACACGGGTGTCCCCCGCGCCGTGCGTACGCGCGACTGGGGCGATCTGGGCTGGGAGCTGCTGGACGAGGGCGCACTGGTGGCCTCGCAGCCGAACGGGGCCCGCTCCTGGTTCCCCTGCAACGACCGCCCGGACGACAAGGCGACCTACCGGATCACGGTGACCGCCCCGACCCCGTACACGGTGGTGGCGAACGGGACGCTCGCCTCGCGCACCATCAGCGCGTCCACCACGACCTGGGTGTACGAGCAGCCCGCGCCCATGGCGAGCTATCTGGCGAGCGTCCAGATCGGGCCGTACGAGCTGGTGGAGGTGCCGCACGCGGGTGAGGTGCCGCAGCCGGCCGCGGTGCCGGGCACCCTCCTCGGCCGTTTCGAGCGGGACTTCGCGCGGCAGCCGGAAATGATGCTGGTGTTCACGGACCTGTTCGGCCCGTATCCCTTTGACGACTACGCGGTCGTGGTGGTGGACGAGGAGCTGGACGTGCCCGTGGAGGCGCAGGGCCTGTCGGTGTTCGGCGCCAACCATGTGGACGGCCGGCGGGGCAGCGAGCGGCTGGTCGCGCACGAGCTGGCCCACCAGTGGTTCGGCAACAGTCTGACAGTGGCCGACTGGCGGCATATCTGGCTCAACGAGGGCTTCGCCAAGTACGCCGAGTGGCTGTGGTCCGAGCTGTCGGGCGGCCCTTCGACCTCGGCACTGGCGGCCAGGTCGCGCGCCAGGCTGGCCATGATGCGGCAGGACATCCGGATCGCCGATCCGGGACTGCGGCGGCTGTTCGACGACCGGGTCTACGAACGGGGTGCGCTCACCCTGCACGCGCTGCGCACCAAGATGGGGCATGCGGCGTTCGTCGGGCTGCTGCGGGAGTGGACCGCGACCCACCGGCACGGGGTGGTGACGACCGAGGGGTTCATCGCCCTCGCGCGGCGGCATTCGGCGCTACCACTGGACAGGCTGTTCGCGATGTGGCTGTACGAGGCCAAGCTGCCGGCTCTGCCGCTCTAGTGCGGCGTCCGGGCGGGGCGGTGGGTGCCGGCCGGGGCTGCCCCGGTGTGGTGCACGGCCTGGGTGGGCGGGCATCGGAGCCGGACGGGCGAGCGGGGGACGGGTGCGCGTGAAGCGGTCACGCGAGCCCGGCTCCGCCTGCCGGCCACCCAGGCCGGAAGCTGCGAGGTCTGTGTGACCTAGTGTCGGCGGCTGCCGAACAGCGAGCGCCGCAGCCGGCGCAGCGGCGCGAAGAGCGAGACCCGCTCACTCTTGCTCGCGCGAGTGTGCGCCACATCACGTGTCGTCAGCTCGCGCATCAGCGACGTCGCCTCCGCCGACTCCCGCTGCGGGACGACAGGGCCGCCCAGCACCGCGAGATGGCGGTCGAGACGCGAGCTGGTCGCGTTGCTTCCACAGGTGATCGCGGGCACTCGCGCCCTGCTGCGCACCGTTATCTGTTCCATTTCACTCCCCACCCGTACGAGGGCACCCGGCCCGGGCAGGTTAACCCTATCGTCCCGTAGTGACACTCGTGTATCCCGGTCGCAGGATTCACCACCCCTGTACGGGTGTTGACGGTTACTCAGCGAATCCAACTGATTCCAGGGCGAGTTGGACAGTTTCGAGTCCGCCGCCAATCCAATTCCGATCCACGCCAATCCATCCGGTCTCCTGCCCCGAACACCGGTCATCAGGCAGGACTGAACCAAGGTCCTCGGACAGGAACGGGATGGACGCGATGACCGCTATCAAGTGGAGCGCGCGGGGGCGCAGGAATCTTGCCGCGCTCGTCTGTGGTGCGCTGGCAGCCGGGGGGCTCGCGGCCTCGGGAGTCACCACCACGCTCGCGCCGGGGGCCGCGCACGCCTCCAGCCACCGGGAGGCCCCGCTGATATCGGGCCAGCCTCAGCTCGACAACACCGACGTCTACGCCTTCGTGAGCCCGGACCGCCCGGACACCACGACGATCGTCGCCAACTGGCTGCCCTTCGAGGAACCCGGGGGCGGGCCGAACTTCTACCGGTTCGCCAAGGACGCCCGCTACGAGATCCACGTCGACTCGGACGGCGACGCACAGGGCGATCTGCTCTACCGCTGGACCTTCCACGACCAGGTCAAGAACGGTGACACCTTCCTGTACAACACGGGACCGGTGACCAGCGTCGACGACCCGGACCTCAACATCACGCAGACCTACGACCTCGAACTGCTGAAGCTGCGCAAGCAGCATGTGATCTCCCACACGAAGATCGCCGACCATGTGCCGGTCGCCCCCTCGAACGTGGGCAAAGCGTCCATGCCGGACTACGCGCAGCTGCGCGCCCAGGCCGTGCACCGGATGGAGGACGGCTCATCGGTGTTCGCCGGCCAGGCCGACGACCCCTTCTTCCTGGACCTGCGTGTCTTCGACCTGCTGTACGGCGGCGACCTCTCCGAGGTCGGCAACGACACGCTCAAGGGCTACAACGTCAACAGCATCGCGCTCCAGGTGCCGACCGAGCACCTACGGGAGTCCGAGGGCCAGCCGGTGGTCGGCATCTGGTCGACCACGTCCCGGAAGAACGCGAGCGGCGACTGGACCCAGGTGTCGCGCCTCGGCATGCCTCTCGTCAACGAGGTCGTCGTACCGGTGAAGGCGAAGGACAAGTTCAACGCCTCGTCGCCCTGGAACGACGCGGAGTTCCTGCCGTTCGTCACCGAACCCGAGCTGCCCAAGCTCATCGAGTCCATCTACAAGATCAAGGCTCCCGCCACACCCCGCGACGATCTGGTGTCGGTGTTCCTGACCGGGGTCAAGGACCTCAACCAGCCGCCGGAGGTCAAGCCCGCCGAGGCGCTGCGTCTGAACACCTCGATCCCGCCGACCCATGACCCCAAGCGCCTCGGGGTGCTGGACGGTGACAAGGCCGGCTTCCCCAACGGGCGGCGGCTGACGGACGACGTGATCGACATCTCGCTCCAGGTGGTCGAGGGCGAACTGCTGGGACAGAAGAACGACCTGGGTGACGCGGTGGACGCGAACGACCTGGGATTCGAGAAGAAGTTCCCGTATGTGGCGCTGCCGACGTCCGGCTCCCGCGGCGAGGTGGCCAAGGGCAACGGCGCCGAGAGCCAGCTGAAGGGCGGAGCCTCCGAGCTCTCGGCGTTGACGGGTGGCGACAACAAGCTCGTGGTCACGTCGCTGGTGTCCGCGGGCGCCGGAGTGGTGCTGGTGGCCCTGGGTCTCGGCTGGTGGCGGATGCGCCGGCGCAGCAGGGGCATTCTGTGAAGCTCGGCAAGCACGCCCGTGCGGGGCGGCTCGCGGCCGGGGTGGCGGGTCTGGCGCTCGTACTGACGGCCGTGGGAGCGGTCGTCGGCGGCGAGGGCGAGGTGCCCGCCGTCCCGGCCGCCGCCACCGGGACGGCGGCCGGCCAGGGCGTACGCGCCCTCCAGGCGCACCTCAAGGAACAGCCCAAGGACGCGGGCGCCTGGGCGGCGCTCGGCTCCGCGTATGTCGAGGAAGCCAGGGTCAGCGGGGACGCGGCCCGGTATCCGCAGGCTGAGAAGGCCCTCGCACGGTCGCTGGAGCTGCGTCCCGACGACAATGCGGACGCCATCGCCGGGCGGGCCGCGCTCGCAGCCGCCCGCCATGACTTCCCCGGGGCGCTGCGCGCGGCGGACGGCGCGCTGGCGGTCAACGCGTACAGCGAGCGTGCCCTGGCGGTGCGGATCGACGCGCTGGTCGAACTCGGCCGCTATCCGGAAGCGTTGGCCGCGGCGAGGCTGGCGGACGCGCGCCGCCCCGGCATCCCGGTGTTCACGCGGTTCGCCTATGTGCGGGAGCTGCGCGGGGAAACCAAGGAGGCGCGCCGGGTGCTGGAGCTCGCTCTGGACTCGGCCGCCCGCCGCGCCGACGTCGCCTACACATCGACCGCGCTGGGCCAGCTCGCCTGGTCGCAGGGCGACTACGCGGAGGCGCTGCGTCGTTGCGGCGTCGCGCTCAAGGCCGAGCCGGGCAACCCGGAAGCAAGCGACTGCCGGGCACGGGCACTCGCCGGAAAGGGAGATCTGAAGGGCGCGATCAAGGAGTTCGAGGACCTGGTCGGGCGTTATCCGCTGCCGGGACGGCTGGTCGCGCTCGGCGAGCTGTACGAGGCGACCGGCCGGCCCGAGCGTGCCCGGGAGCAGTACGCCGTCGTCGGCACGTACACCGGTCTCGCCCGTGCGGGCGGGGTGAACCCGGATCTGGACACCGCGCTGGCCGCGGCCGACCACGGTGACAAGGCGGCGGCACTGCGCGCGGCGCGGGCCGAGTGGCAGCGGCGCCGCACGGTGCACACAGAGGACGCGCTGGCCTGGGCACTGCACCGGTCCGGCGAGTCACAAGAGGCGCTGGCACACGCCAAGCGTGCGACGGCGACCGGCTACCGCAACGCCGCGTTCCTGTTCCATCGCGGAATGATCGAGCGGGCAGTCGGTGACACGGCCGGCGCACGGGCCTCGCTCTCCCGCGCCCTGGAGCTGAACCCCGGTTTCTCACCACTCGGTTCGCGCGATGCCCGGCGCGCGCTCGACGCCCTGGAGGGGTCATGAACTTCCCGACGAGGGGCACCGGGGTGATCGCCGGGGCGGGCTGTATGTCGCCGACGTACGCGGTCGGCAGCGGCGTCCCCGCCCGGGAGCCGGGCACCGTCGGCCTGCGGCGGCCGCTCGCACGGGCGGCCGCCGTACTGGGTCTGGTGCTCGCCGCCTTGTTCACGGGTGGCACGACGCCCGCGATGGCGCATCCGCTCGGCAACTTCACGGTCAACCGATTCGACGGACTCGTCCTCCACGCGGGCGAGTTGACTGTCGACCATGTCGAGGACCTGGCGGAGATCCCCACCGCCAGGGTGCGTCCGAAGGAACTCCCCGCGTCCGGTCTCGCGGCATGGGCGACGGAGCGCTGCGCGGAGGCGGCACGGACGTCGCAGCTGCGCGTGGACGGCCGTGTGCTGCCTCTCAAGGCCGGCCCGGCCCGGGCCGAAGTGCGTCCCGGGCAAGCGGGGTTGCCCACCCTGCGCCTGGAGTGCGGGATGACCGCGCCGCTGCCCGAGCGTGCGGCGGCCGTGGTCTTCCGGGCCGCGGGTGCGGACGGTCCCGGCTGGCGCGAGATCACCGCGCGGGGCGACCGCAGGACCCTGAAGTCCTCGTCCGTGCCCCGGGACTCCGTATCGAACCGGCTGTCCAGTTACCCGGACGGGCTGCTGGACTCCCCTCCGAACCGTACGACCGCCGAGGTCACGGCGGTACCCGGAGGGCCCGCGCTGGCGGAGGACGGCACGGAGACCGCGGCTCCGGCCTCGATCCTGCCGCGCGGTGTGGACCGCTGGACGCAGCAGCTGACCGGGCTTGTCGAACACCGTGAGCTGACGCCGCCCTTCGCGGCCCTCGCCCTGGCGGTCGCTCTCGGTCTCGGTGCCCTGCACGCGCTGGCGCCCGGGCACGGGAAGACACTGATGGCCGCCGCGGCGGCGGTCGGTGGCCGCAGCTCGCTCCGGGACGTCCTGACGCTCGCGGCATCGGTGACCGTCACCCACACCCTCGGTGTCTTCGCCCTCGGCGCGCTCGTGGCCACGGGCGCGGCCGTCAGCCCGTCCGTGGTGGGCTGGCTGGGCGTGGCGAGCGGTTGCCTGGTGACGGTGGCGGGCGCACTGCTCGTACGCCGGGCATGGCAGCAGCGCGCCAGCGGGCACGGACACACCCATGTGCACTGGGTGGGCGGACGCGCGTACAGCCACAGCCACGACGACGGCCATGGCCACGCCCACAGCCGGGACCGGCACGAGGCACCCGCCGGTGGCCACGATCACGGTCACGGCACGGCACATGACCACAGCCGTGAACACGCCCACGACCACGCCCGTCCCCACGGCCACGGTCACGGTCACGCCGGTCCCCACGGCCACGGGCACGACCACCCGCACGGCCACGATCACGGCGCCCATGTGCACGCTCCCGCATCCGCGCCCTCCCAGCCACTGCGCCGGACCGTGCTCCTCGGCTTCGCCGGAGGTCTCGTGCCCAGCCCGTCCGCCGTGGTGGTGCTGGTCGGCGCCACCGCGCTGGGGCACGCCTGGTTCGGACTGCTGCTCGTCGTGGCGTATGGGGCGGGCCTCGCGCTCACCCTCACCGCGGCCGGATTCGCCGTCGTACGGCTCGGACGACGCGCGGCGGCATGGCTCGACCGGCGGCGGGCCGCGAGCCGTACGAGCGGGCGGTTCCTCGGCTTCGTCCAGCGGACCGCGCCGCTGAGTACGGCGCTCGCCGTGTTGGTCCTGGGATGCGGATTGGTGTTCAGGGGGGCCGTCGGCGCCATCAGTTGAGCTAACTTGGAAGGGTTTCCACCGTGATGGTCGCTCTGCTGCGGATGGGGGGTTCGTCATGAGTGAAGTGCCGGGCGGCGGCCGGATCGACGAGGCGCTGGTCGCAGGCCGCTACCGCCTGCTCAGCCGGCTCGGCGAAGGCGGGATGGGCGTCGTTTGGCGGGCCCGCGACGAGACGCTGGGCCGGGAGGTGGCGGTCAAGGAGGTCCGGGCGCCCGCCGCGCTCGGCGCCGCCGACATTCGGCGGTTGTACGCCCGGCTGGAACGGGAGGGCTGGGCGGCGGCCCGTATCTCCCAGCGCAATGTGGTCACGGTCTACGACGTGGCCACGCACGACGCACGCCCCTGGATCGTGATGGAACTGATCCGGGGGCTCTCGCTCTCCGACGTGCTCGACGCCGAGGGGCCGATGGCGCCGCGCCGCGCCGCGCACATCGGAGCCGAGGTGCTCGCCGCGCTCCGCGCAGCGCACGAGGCCGGGGTGCTGCACCGCGACGTGAAACCCGGCAATGTGCTGATCGCCAACGACGGGCGCGTGGTGCTCAGCGACTTCGGCATCGCCACGGTCGAGGGCACCACCAACCTGACGATGACCGGTGAACTGGTCGGCTCCCCCGAGTACCTCGCGCCGGAGCGTGCACTGGGGCGCACTCCTGGCCCGGAGTCCGATCTCTGGTCCCTCGGCGTGCTGCTCTACGCAGCGGTGGAAGGGCGGTCGCCGTTCCGTCAGGACACACCGCTGAGCACCATGCGCGCGGTGGTCGACGAGGAGCTGCCGCCACCGCGCCGGGCAGGCGCACTCGCCGGGGTCATCGAGGGGCTGCTGCGCAAGGATCCGGCCCAGCGGGTGTCCGCCGCCGATGCGGAACGCGAGCTGCGGATCGTGGGAGCGGGTGGTGCGCCGCGCACCGGCTCCACTCCCCGGGCGCACGCGGGCGTGTACGCCCCCACCGTGGCATCGTCCGCTCCGAGTCCCGCCGCCTCTGCGACAACGGCCGGGGCCGCGACACCCGTGGGGGGCTTCGGGCCGCCGACCCCGCCCACCGGAGCCACCACCCTGCGCTCCGGCAGGCCGCGACGTGCGCTGGCAGCGCTGATCGCCGGAATCGCGGTGCTTCTGCTGTCGATCGGCGGCCTGACGTACGCGCTGGTGACGAACGGCGACGCACGGGACGGCACCGACAACGGCGGTACAGGGGGCGGGGGGTCGGTGAGCAGCGGCGCGGCCGACGACGGCGGCTCCAAGAACGCGGGGGCGGCGTCCAGTGGGCCGGACGCGAGCGGCAGCGGCTCGTCCGCGCAGTCGACCGGCGCTCCGGAGGCCACGGGCGGAGCAACCGGCACAGGCGGCACGGCATCGCGTACACACCTGCCGCCGCAGACCGTTCAGGTGTACGCCCGGTCGGTGCGGGACAGCTATCACGGGGTCTGTCCGCCGCCCGAGGCGGAGGCGCCCTCGTTCAGTGCGACGATCACCGTGGGCCGCGTCCCGGCGACCGTCTCCTATCGCTGGGTGACCGAGAGCGGCCGGAGTTCCGCCTACGGCTGGCGGACACTCGCCTTCCCTTCAGGCGGGGGTGCGTCACAGGACGTCCACCACACCGAGCGGACGTACGCCGAGGACGCGACACACCACGACCGGATCCGGGTGGAGGTCCGGAGTCCGGTCGAGGCGCGGTCGAACTGGCTGGCGTTCTCGGTGACGTGCGAGCGGGAGGAGTCCCCGTCCCCTTCGGGCCGTACCGACGGTTCCGGTGATGCGGGTGGTACCGGCGATACGGGCAGTGCCGGTTCCGGTGAGTCCTCCCGGCGGACCTACCCGAGTGAGGCCGTCACACCGCCCTACTGAGGGCCGGCAGATAGCCCCCCGACTGTCCGGACGCGGTCGGGTGGTACGACTCGGTGATGTTCAGCCAGTTGACGCTGTGGAGCCAGGCGGAACCGGAGCAGATCTCGTGCCCGGTGAAGCCGGGGGCGACATCGGCGAAGGTGAAGCCGTGGTCGGCGGCGCGTTTGGCGACGGCCGCGTTGAGGTAGTCCGCACCGCCGTTGATCGCGGCGCGTTCCCCTTCGGTGAGGCCGGTGAGGCAGTTGCCCCCCAGCTTGTAGAAGCGCGGGTAGCCGAGCACGACGACATGAGCCGCCGACGCCCGGGATCTGATCGCCGAGTACACCGAGTCGAGCCGCCCCGGCAGGGTGGTGTCGACATAGCGCCTGGCTTCTGCGACGCGGGCGACGCAGGTGCTCTCGGACTGGAGGACACAGGTGGTCATGACGTCGGCGAAGCCGGCGTCGTTGCCGCCGATGGAGATGGACACGAGGTCGGTAGCGGAGGTGACGGGGCCCAGCTGATTGGCGATCACATCACTCGTACGAGCGCCTGAGCAGGCGGTGAAGGCGAACGACGAGGGTGAGTGCGCCGCGGCCCAGAGCGCGGGATAGGCGCGGTTGGTGCGCAGACAGTTGCCGCTGGAGCCGATGTACGCACCGGCTCCGACACCGGAGGAGTACGAGTCCCCGAGGGCCACGTAGTCCACTGCTGCCGCGCTCTGGGCTGCCTGTGCCTGGCCGGCGCCGGTGAGAGCGAGGACGGCACCGAGGAGGAGTGAGGAGGAGAATGCCGCGATTCGGGACAGTTTCATGGAACCTCCCTTTAGCAGGAGTTCTGTCTCAACTGTCGTAGCACGGCGCATACTTCACTGGAAGTGTTCACGTCAAGAACAATCCAGGTTTAGTGCGACCTCCCTGACGAACCGTCAACGCGATCAAGCGGCCGCTTGAAACCGGCCATCACAACCGCCTCACCGATCGCGCCAATCGCATCAATCCCCCCACTTCTCCCTTTTACCGAAATATGGAAGCAGCTTGCACATTTCCACCAGGGAGGAATAAAGAAGCGAAAAGGTGAGACCTCGTTCCAGGTCTTGTCATACAGTCCTATTCATCAATACCGTCGTACATCCACCCGCAACGGACCCTCATGCAAAGCGACTCCTGGGGAGGGGCTCGTCATCGTCGCGATGGTCCGGAGCGGAGCGCGGTAGGGGGGTGCCGTGATCGGTCGTGTGCTCACGCATGCGCCGGTCCACGGGCCGCGCGGCCAGCAATGCCAGCTCACCCGGCTTGTACGGAGTTCGACGCCGTCATGGCCGGGGTGAGAACCCCCCTTTCGAACCGGACACTCATCCGGACCGCCCGGGGGCGGGCGGTCCACCGGACGAGAGGGAAACCGACTCATGAGTTCGATCCTGCGCCCGGCGGTCCATGAGACCGGCACCGCGGCTTCTGCCGCGGCCGGGGCCACGGCCACCGCCATACTGGACGGCGATTCCGCCGAGTTCACCCAGTCCGCCAATTCCGCCGACCCCGCCCAGTACCGTCCGATCTCCTCCCATCTCGCGATCGCTCCGCCGGTCAGCGTCGTGATCCCCGCCATGAACGAGGCGGAGAACCTTCCGTACGTCTTCGACACACTCCCCGACTGGATCCATGAAGTCGTCCTCGTCGACGGCAACTCCACCGACGGCACGGTGGACGTGGCCAGACAGCTGTGGCCCGGGGTCAAGGTCGTCAAGCAGGCGGGCAAGGGCAAGGGCGACGCGCTCATCAGCGGATTCGCCGCCTGCACCGGGGACATCATCGTGATGGTGGACGCCGACGGCTCGGCCCACGGCCAGGAGATCGTCAGCTATGTCTCCGCCCTCGTCGGCGGGGCCGACTTCGCCAAGGGCTCCCGCTTCGCCAACGGCGGCGGCACCGACGACATGACCCCCATCCGCAGACTCGGCAACCGGGTCCTGTGCGCCGTGGTCAACGCCAAGTTCGGCGCCCGATACACCGACCTGTGCTACGGCTACAACGCCTTCTGGCGGCACTGCCTCGACAGGATCACCCTGGACTGCACCGGCTTCGAGATCGAGACCCTGATGAACATCAGGGTCGTCAGGGCCGGGCTGCGGGTCCAGGAGGTGCCCAGCCACGAGTACGTGCGCATCCACGGCGTGAGCAACCTCAGCGCCGTGCGCGACGGGCTGCGTGTGCTCCGGGTGATCCTGCGGGAGAAGGGGATTCCGCGCCGCACCGGGCGCAGCACCCCGCCACTCACCCTCAAGGCGCCCCAGGGAGAGCTCTCTTGAGCGACCGGACCTTCTCGGTGGTGATCTGCGCCTACACCGAGGACCGCTGGGAGGACATCCTGGCCGCGGTCGCCTCGGTGCGCGGGCAGTCGCTTCCCGCGCTGGAGACGCTGGTCGTGGTGGACCACAACCCCGTGCTGCTGGAGCGGCTGGCGGAGCGGTTCGCAGACCTTCGCGGAGAGGTTCGGGTGCTCGCCAACGCGGGCCCCCGCGGCCTCTCCGCCGGGCGCAACACCGGAATCGCCGCGGCACACGGCGAGTTCGTCGCCTTCCTCGACGACGACGCCGTGGCCGACGGCGACTGGCTGCGCCACTTCGCCGAGGGGTACGGCGACCCCCGGGTCATGGCGGTGGGCGGAAGGACCCTGCCCCTCTGGGCCTCGGGCCGGCGCCCGTACTGGTTCCCCGAGGAGTTCGACTGGGTGGTGGGCTGTACGTACCGGGGCCTGCCACCCGGCAGGGTGCGGGTGCGCAATGTCCTCGGCGGCAACGCGTCCTTCCGGCGCACGGCCTTCGACGCCTCGGGCGGCTTCGCCACCGGGATCGGACGCGACGGTGACAAACGGCCCCTGGGCTGCGAGGAGACCGAGCTGTGCATCCGGCTCAGCCGGGCCGTCCCGCACGCGGTCCTGCTGATCGACGACCGTGCCGTCATCCATCACAAGGTCCCCTCCACACGTGAGCGCTTCGGCTACTTCCGCACCCGGACCTATGCCGAAGGACTGTCCAAAGCCCTCGTCGCCCGCAGCGTGGGCAGCGGCAAGGGCCTTGAGTCCGAACGCAGGTACACCACCCGGGTGCTTCCGGCGGGCGTCGCACGCGGGCTGCGCGACGCCCTGCTGGGCAGACCCGGCGGGGCCGCGCGGGCCGGTGCCATCGTCGCGGGTGTGGTCACCGCCGCGGCCGGATACCTGCTCGCCGGTCTGCGCGCCCGCTCGGCGGTGGCGTTCTCACACGGCCCGGTGTCCGCCTACGCTCCCGCCCCGACGGAAGGCGGTGCGGCATGAACGAGGCCGTCCCGATCCTGATGTACCACGCCGTGGGTCACCGGCCGGCGCCGCCTGCCTTCGACCTCTCGGTGGCCCCGGAGGCTTTCGCCGAGCAGATGGAGCTGCTCGGCGAACGGGGCTTCACCCCGGTCACCACGGCCCGGCTCGCCCGGGCGTGGCGGCAGGGTGAGCCGCTACCGCCGCGGCCCGTGCTGATCACCTTCGACGACGGCTACGAGGGCGTGCACCGGCACGCCCTTCCCGTACTCGCCCGGCACGGCTTCGCCTCGACGCTGTTCGTGTCGACCGGCTGGCTGCGGGGCGGACACGAGACGGGCGGCGCCCTGGACACCATGCTCGACTGGCACCAGGTGCGGGAGCTCGCCGCCTCCGGTGCGGAGATCGGCGGGCACTCCCACACCCATCCGCAGCTCGACCAGCTCGACGACATCCGACTGCGCTACGAGGCCAGGCGCTGCCGGGAGATCATCACCGGCGAACTGGGCGCGGCCCCGGTCTCGTTCGCGTACCCGTACGGCTATTCCAGCAGCCGGGTGCGCCGAATCGTGCGCGCGGCGGGCTTCACACAGTCGCTCGCCGTGGGCAACGCCCTGGCCCGCCGCAGGCAGGGGCCCCATGCGCTGGAGCGGGTGACGGTACGGCGGACCACCGGCATCGAGGAGTTCGAGCGGCTGGTAGAGGGGCGCGCCCTTGTCCGTTCCTTCGCCCGGGACCGGGCCCTGACGAAGGGCTACGCCATGGTCCGCCGGTCGCGCCGCGGTGTACGTGTGCTGCGCGGCGCCGTCAGTTCCGTTGTCCTGTAGGGACGTTGGCCGTGGTGCAGGAGGCTGCCGGGTGGTGCGCTTCGGCGGCGCTCCGGGCTCATGACCCGGAGGTCGCGGGTTCGGATCCCCGCCCACGCCGCTGTTGGACCGGGCCCCGGTGCCACTGGAGAATTCCCGTGGCACCGGGGCCTCGTGTGCATCAGTCCCCGTACGCCGCCCGCAGCGCTTCCTCCACCGCGGCTGCCGCAGCGGCCCGCGGCAGCCCGAGGCGTCTGACCTCCTCCGCGTAGGTCTGCGCGGCCGAAGCCGCCCGTCGCTCGGCCGCGGCGCCGGCCGCGGCGACGAAGGTGCCGTGACGGCCGCGGGTCTCGATCACCCCGTCGCCTTCCAGTGCGCGGTAGGCCTTGGCGACGGTGTTCGGGGCCAGGCCGAGTTCCTCGGCGAGGCCCCGTACGGTGGGCAGCTTGTAGCCGACGGGCAGGGCACCCGACCGGGCGTGCTCGGAGATCTGGGCGCGGAGTTGTTCATAGGGCGCGGCGGTGGAGCCGGCTTCGATGACGATGTGCAAAGTCACCGGGCGATTGTCCCCCATCCCTGCGCCCGGGTGGCGGAAAATGGGAGGCGCACGCCCCGGCCCGCGCCTAGCGTGGCGGCCCATGACAGTAATCGTGCGTGATCTACGCCCGGATGATCCCCGGGACACCGAGGGCTTCGCCCGCGTCCGGCGAGCGGCAGTGCCGTTCATGCTGGCCACCGCCGAGTCCGTGGCCTTCGCTTGCACCCATGCGCATCCCGACGCACACTGGCGCCCGCTGGTCGCGGAGGAGGACGGCGAGATCATCGGCACGGCACAGGTGAGCGTCGACTTCGAGAGCGTCGAGCCCGGTGTGGGGCAGGCGAACGTCTATGTGCACCCGGAGCGTCGCGGGCGTGGCGCGGGTTCGCTGATCGTGGGCGCCGCCGAGCGGCATCTGGCGGACGAGGGCGTCACGACGGTGTACTCCTGGGTGTTCGACGAGCCCGCCAACCGTGATTTCGCGGAGCGACACGGCTACCGTCCCAGCCGCTCCGCCCACTTCCTCAGACTCGATCTCGCGGGCGGCACACTGCCGCCGCTTCAGCAGTCGCCGACCGGCGTGGAGATCGTCCCCGGCACGGCGTTCGAGGACGACCCCCGGCCGCTGTACGAGCTCGACGCCGAGACCTCGGCGGACGAACCGAGCGATGTGGACGTGGAGTTCTCCGACTACGACCACTGGCTGGGCCAGACCTGGGGCCATCCGCTGCTCAACCGCGAGCTGACCTCCGTGGCGGTGGCCGACGGCCGCCCCGTCGCGTTCACCGCGGCCTACACCGACGGCTCGACCCGCTACTCCACGGCGATGACGGGCACCGCCCGCGCCTACCGTGGCCGGGGCCTGGCCAAGCTCGCCAAGAACGACTCCCTGCACCGGGCCAGGGCCGCGGGGCTCACTGAGGCGTTCACCGGCAATGACACGGGCAACGGCCCGATGCTGGCGGTCAACACCTGGTTCGGTTACCGGGTCTGCGCCACGGAGGTGCGGTATGTCCGCGGTCTCGGCTGATCCGGTGGCAGCCCGAGAAGTAGAGGTCGTGCTCGTCAAGGCGGGGCGTACGAAGATCCGCTATCCGGCCCGGCTGGTTTCGGACGACGGCTCCCGGATCACGGTCCGTGCGCCCTGGGCCGGGGAGGGTGCACGGGACTTCGGCTTCGTTCGCTTTGAGCCCGGTGATGTGTTCACGGAGCACTACTGGCGCGACCGCTGGTACGCCGTGAAGGAGGTACGGGCGGGCGAGGGGGAGCTGAAGGGCTGGTACTGCGATATCACCAGGCCCGTGGTGGTGACGGAGCAAGCAGGGGCCACCGAGGTGATTTCGGAGGACCTGGATCTGGACCTCTGGGTCTCGGCCGACGGCCGTCTGACCGTCCGGCTGGATGAGGACGAGTTCGCCGCGAGCGGCCTTGCCCGGACCGACCCCGCGGCGGCCCGGGAGGCCACCGGGGCGCTGGACGCCCTTGAACGCCTCGCCCTCGATGGGCGGTTCATGTCGCTGTTCGAGTGACGGGAAGCGGCAGCGCGCGATCGGGTGTGCCCGGGTCGTATCCGATCGCGTCACCGTCTTCGTGCCAGTGGATGACGAAACGCTCACCGGCGCGGTAGGCCTCGATCCCGGCGCGGCAGTAGGCCACCACGTCGCGCGGCAGTGCGTCCAGCGGATACCAGGCCAGCTCGGAGCACTTGTGCGGCTCGCGGTTGTAGGGCTCGCCGCCGCTGCCGTACGCGGCTTCGAAGAACCAGCCGGTCCGGGGCGGACCGCCGGGCCCCCGGTGCTGCATCACGAGGGCGACCCGCAGGTCCTCCCGCCCAAGCTCCACACCGATCTCCTCGGACGTCTCGCGCACCATGGCCTCGCACACGTCCTCCCCGTCCTCGACGTGTCCCGACGGCCCGTTCCACAACCCGTCGCCGTAGCCGGTGCCCGCACGCCGTGCCAGCAGGATCTCATCGCCCTTGCGGAGAATGAGATGGACGTCGACCACCTCCTGGTGCCGCGTGGGCGGCGCCACCCGTGCCACCAGTGCGTACCGCTCGTCGTCCACGGGTCCGCCCCACAGCGCGGGCTCTCCCGACAGCCGCTCCAGCTCGACATGGACGGTGAGCGGTGCGAGGGCCTCCGTCAGTCGCCGCGCGGGCAGCCCGGTGCCGTTCCACACGCCTTCGATGATCACCAGCCGGCCGCCCGGACGCAGCAGTGCCGCCCAATCACCGAGTGCGGCCTCGGGGTCGGGCAGCGCCCACAGCACATGCCGGACCAGCACGACGTCAAAGCGCCGCTCCCCCACCGGTGGCCGCTCAGCGGACCCGGTGAGCACCTCGGCACCGGTGCCCGCGAGTTTGGCACGGGCGGCGTCGGTCATCCGGGGCGAGAGGTCCACCGCGGTCACCCGATGGCCCTGGTCGGCGGCGAGCAGGGCCAGGCTGCCCGTGCCGCAGCCGAGGTCCAGCACGTCGGACGGCTCATCGGGCAACCACCCTGCCATCCGCGCCGCCCATGCGGCACGTACGGCAGGGTCACGCAGCCCGTGGTCGGGCTCCTCGTCGAAGGTGTCGGCGGCAGCGTCCCAGTCGATCGTCGTCATGCGTCCGATGTTCGCAGCCACCACTGACACTGATACGCCGGCCGGTTCTCGGCGGCCCGCGGCTGACCGGCATTCCGGTGCCGGCGGCGGCAACTCTCCGCCACCGGCACCGGATGCCCAGGTCAGTCCGGGCAGGACACGCGGCCCGCTCAGCCGCCCAGTTCTCCAGCGGCCTTCTTGATGTCCGCGGCGAAGGTGCTCACCTCGGTGTAGACGCCGGGCTTACCGGGGCGAGCGCATCCCTCGCCCCAGCTGACGATGCCGACCTGTATCCACGCCCCGGCCTCGTCCTTGCGGAACATGGGGCCGCCCGAGTCGCCCTGGCAGGTGTCGATGCCACCGGCGTCCAGGTTTCCGGCGCAGATCTCCTCACCGGGGGTGAGCTGGTCGCCGTACGCCGACTGGCAGGTGGCGTCGTCGATGAACGGCACCTTGGCCTTGAGCAGGTAACGCTGCTGGGAGCCGCCCTCCTTGTCCGCGCCCCAGCCGGCGATGTCGAAGTCGCCGTTGGTGAGTTTGTCGTCCTCGGCGATCGGCAGCGTCGGCAGGTCGATGGGCTTGTCGAGCTTGATCAGCGCCCAGTCCTTGCCCTTGCCGTTGTATCCGGGTGCCTGGAGCACCTGCGTGGACTTCGCGCTGACCGCGCCGGAGTCCTCCAGGTCGACGACTCCGGCGGTCGCGGTGATCCCCGTGTTGGGACCGCTGCCGTCGACACAGTGAGCTGCGGTGAGCACGATGTCCTTGGCGTACAGCGCACCGCCGCACCCCATGGACAGCCGGACCATGAACGGGAACTCGCCCTGCTCGGCCGGGGTTCCACCGACGACCGCCGGGCCCAGGTCGCCGCGTGGGGTCGGCTCGGGGGCTGCGATGGCGACGTTGGACTGGAGGCTGAAGGCGGCAAGGGCGACGGCACCGATCGCGGTCGTCGTCCTGAGGTGCTTCAGGAAACTGGTCAAGGGACTTCCTCTCGTGGGGGGATGAGCGCCACGAGCCCAGACCCGCGTCCGGGAAACGGAAGTCGCCACCGTTGATGCACGGCGAAACGACGGCAGCACGGCGTAAGGCGTCCGAACCCAGTGGGGGATGAGTTCGCAGAGCGCCTAGCGATTATGTGGAACGAACACTCGATGGACAAGAGTTTGGCGCCACAACTGACCCGCCGTTGGGCCTCTTTGATTCAAAACGGCTGTTCCCGGCCAGCCTGTCACTCCTGACACTGCGGACGGCCGCTGGTGTCCGCCGACGACGCACCGTGCGTTCCTGAGCCCCTGCTTACGCCCCCCTTAAAGGAAGCATAAGGATCCCCTCCACCCGCTCCCAGCAGCGGTTTTCAGCGAAATGTGCGGCTAGCTTGCTGTCAGTCGGGGTGCCCCGCGCCCCTCCCCCACGTGCCGCCGACGAAGGAGATCCCCCGCCATGACCGCTCGCCACAGGACCGTCGCGCTCGCCGCATTCGGTGCCGTTCCGGTTGTGCTGACCGTCCTGGCCGCCGCCCCGGCCGTCGCGCACGGCTCGTTGACGGACCCGGTGAGCCGCGTGTCCTCGTGCTACGCGGAAGGACCGGAAAGCCCGGAGTCGGCGGCGTGCAGGGCCGCGGTCGCCGCCAGTGGAACGCAGGCGTTCTACGACTGGAACGAGGTCAACATCGCCAATGCGGCCGGGAACCACCGGCAGCTGGTCCCTGACGGAAAGCTGTGCAGCGCCGGGCGGGACAAGTACAAGGGCCTTGATCTGCCGCGCGCCGACTGGCCGGCGTCGAAGCTGGCCGCGGGTCGTCACACCTTCCGGTACAAGGGGACGGCACCGCACAAGGGTTCCTTCGAGCTGTACATCACCAAGGACGGGTACGACCCGTCGAAGCCGCTCACGTGGTCCGATCTGGAACAGGCGCCGTTCGCCAGAGTCACCGACCCGAAGCTGGTCAACGGTGAGTACGTCTTCGACGGGACCGTCCCGAACAAGTCCGGCCGCCACCTCGTCTACTCGATCTGGCAGCGTTCCGACTCACCGGAGGCCTTCTACACCTGCTCGGACGTGGTGTTCGGCGGGGACAACGGCGGCTCGGCACCGCCGTCCCCCGAGGTGGGCGGGGCGCCGGCGCCGACCGCGTCCGCGCCGACGGAGGACCAGACAGCGGAGGGCGGGGACAAGTCCACCGCGGACCACGCCGGCCATGGCAGCCACGGCGCTGAGGGCCAGGACGCCGCTCCGGCGGAGAGCGCCCCCCGGATGAACAGCGCTGGTGCGGACCTGGCCGAGACCGGTGGCAGCGGTGCGACACCCTATCTGGCCGTGGGCGGTGCGGCCGTGCTCGCGCTCGGGGCCGCGGCGGTCTTCGGGGCCAGGCGCCGCAGGGCCTGATGGACGAAGGGCCGGGGTTGCCCCTACGGGCGGCAACCCCGGCTGTCGTTCAGTCGAAGACCGACGCGCAGTTGGTGGGTCTGGCGTGCGCGGGGTCCAGTGCGTTGGTCACCTCGTGGTAGGCGATCCGGTCCCACAGACCGATCGCCACATGCTCCGAGAGGTCGACGGAGCACAGGTCCTGGAGCGTGATGTTCTTGACGTCGGACCCGCTGAGGAAGGCCGAGCGGTAGGGCGTGACCACCTCGTCGTACTTGGTGGCGATGACGGTGTAGCGCACGCCCGGGACCGTGTCCCCGCCCTCGTTGAGCTTGGCGAGGAAGGCGGACCCGGTTATCTGGTCGGCGAGCGCCGGGGTGGCGGCGTTCAGCAGGTCGGCTGCGCCGGGGAAGTACTTCAGCAGGCCGGTGAGCCCGCTCAGCGTGGTGCCGTGGTTGCTCGGGGCGAGGCCGATGAGGGCGTTCACCTTGTCCGCGCCGCCCAGGAACTTGAGGTAGTAGCGGGGCATCATCCCGCCCTGGGAGTGCCCGACGATGTCGACCTCGCCGGCCCCGGTCGCGGTGAGTACCCGGTCGACGTACACGTCGAGTTGCTCTGCGGACTTGTCGATGGGGCCGAGGCCGTGGAAGAGGGGGACGCCGGGCAGTTGACCGTAGTCGAGCGAGAAGACGCAGTAACCGCGGTGGACGAGGTACGGCGCGAGGGCGAGCCAGTTGTCCCAGGAGTTCCCGAGGGTTCCGTGGACGAGGACGACCGGGCGGGGGTGGGCGGTCGACGGCTTGCAGGAGTAGTCGTTCCAGCCACTGCTGGGACCAGAGGCGGCAGGGGCGGCGGTCGCGGTGGCTGCGGGGGTGAGGCCGATGACGGCGGCCAGTGCGAGTGCGGCGAATGGTCTGAGGGCACGTTTCCAGGACAGCATCGGGCGATCTCCTTGCGGCTCAAGGGAAATGGCGATGACTGGGGATGGGGATGTGGGGATTCCCTGCGGCCCGGACCACAAGTGAGAGCTGTACCACTGCCAACGTACGCACGAGTAACCAGAACTGGGAAGTTACGCGTTGGTAAAAACTGACCGCCCGTCACCGTGCGATCTGATAGCGCACACGCGAACGACCACCGGGAATGACGCCTCCCGGTGGTCGCACGGTGCGGATGTCACCGGCCCTCTGGCCGGCACAGAGCCGCTGGGGTCACTCGCCCTCGGGGTCTCCGTCCCCTGCCTCCCAGAGTTCCTCGAAGCGCTTGACGCGCCGTGCCACCCGGTCCTCCCGCAGGTCCAACGTGGTTTTGGCGTTCATTCCCTGGAGATCCGGCTCGACTTCGTAGGACAGGGAATCGTCGAACACGATGAAGTCGTTCGTGGTGTCGATCCCGGCCTCCGGCGGCAGCTGGGACAGCGCCAGCACACGTACGTGGATGCCGAGGCTCTGCTGACGTTCCACGAGCTTCTCAAGCGCGCGGTCGATCTGGTCGGGGGTGTTCACGATGAACAGCCGGCGGATCCGCACTCCTCGACTGCGGATGGCGTCACGCTGCGCTCGGAGGTAGCGCTGCCCCAGCTCACTGGGCCAGAAGTCATGGTCGACCGAGGTGCTGGTGGCATCGATGCTGCCGCTCGCACACTGGGTCAGCGAGACGATCCAGTCGTGGTCCTCGCCGTCGTAGTCCGTGTGCTGCTGGTTGAGGTTGGCCATCAGGGTGGCGAGCCGGTTGATCTCGGCCTGCGCGAAGGCCCGGATGATCGGGGGTCCGTCGGAACCCACCGAGGTGGCGTTGCGTACCAGCCGGGTCACACCGTCGGGACGCAGTGCGGACCCCTCGACAAGGCCGAACAGTTCCGTGGCCTGGTTGATCTTGGCGAATCCCTCGGCGACCAGGCCCTTCATCTCGGTGTTGTGTACGGTCAGGCTGGACTCCACGGCACCCAGCCGCCGCTCGAAGTCGATCATGTACTGAATGATCATGGCGGCCCCGCCGAGGAAGATGGAAGCCGTCAGCTTCCACACCTCGGGCTGGTCCGTGGCGTTCGTCAGGGCGTAGGTGAATCCGCCGATCACCACCGTGATCAGGGTCTTCAGCAGGAACGGTGATATGCCGCCCCCTTGCGGGCGCGCTAAGGAGTCCGATGTTCCGCGCCCTGTCGTCGATGCGTTCACTTCGGTCTACTCCCCCGGTTAGGGTCGCGCGTGCCCACACTCCCAGCAGCGTGTCAGCGTGCCGTCAAGGCCTCGCGCAGCAACGGAATGGCCTGCAGAGCCAACTGGTCCCGGATCCGCTGGACCAGCGTCTGCCACTGCCGGGTGAATCCCGGCTCCCTCTCGAGTACCTCCCAGAGCGGGCCCAGGGCCCTGTCCGTACGTGCTTTGGGCATCCACAGATGGAGCAGGTGATCGACGGCCGGCCGCAGCGCCATGACGGCGTCGTGCCCGTCCACCGACCCGAGCCGACTGCGCTCGACCATCCTGACGAGGGTCGTCAGCAGCCAGTCGTGCAGGGCGAGGTCCTCGCAGAGCCCCGCGATCGCGGCCGGCTCCATGTCCCTGGGCACTCGCAGTTCCACGGTGCGCAGCCCGTCCGTGGCCAGGGTGAAGCCCTCGATCGTCGGGGCCGGTCCGGCGGCGCCGGACGGCAGCGCCGTCCAGCGCAGCCGGGTGCGGCCCGACTTGAAGGGCGGCGACTGGTCGAGGAGGGGATGGCGCATGACGTTCCCCAGGAGCTGCTCCGCGATGGTGCCGAGGTCGAGCTCCCCCGGGCGCTGCTCCCCCGTCAGGAAGGCTTCGGCCGCGTCCTGTCCGGGGAGCCGTCCCAGCGGCTCGATCACCCCGGGCCGGACCAGATAATGGTCCCAGGGCTGCCGCTGCTCCGTGCCCGCGGCCGGGGCACGGAAGTACGCGGTGGCCTGGAGCACCCGGCCCTCGGTGAGCACGGCATGCGCGGCGACCGTGCCGACCACGCGTACCTTCGCACCGGACGCCGTGGGCAGCCGGCAGTCCACACCCGTGAGGACATCCGGTGACACCGCGTGCAGATTGGGGCGTTCGGAGACTCGGACCCGTTCGTCGGCACGCAGTCGCAGCAGTTCCAGGGCCCCGGCCGCGGGCAGCGACTGGTGGGTCCTGAGCAGGCCGGTGCGGATCTCGCCGCAGGCCAGCGCGTATGTCCTGGGCTCTTCAGGTCCGCCCATGTCACGGTCCCGGGTAGAACACGTAGCCGGCCCGGTCGGCGATGCCGTCGGGAACGGACACCCCCTCGCGGGCGGAGCGCTCGGCGATCTGACCGAGCGCGACCGCATCCACCTCGACCTGGCCCAGGATGACCCGTACCGCGTGTTCCACGGGCAGGAAGCGGGACGGCAGCACGGAGTGGGTGCGGTACGCGCAGAAGGGCGCGGCGGTCGCGTTGAGTTGGATCAGCGGGGGCAGGTCGTCCCAGCTGCGCGGGAAATCCTTGCCAGGCCACGGCTTGGGGCGCAGCACCGGTTCGCCCCGGTAACGCAGCAGCCCCATCCGGGCCAGTTGCCAGACGGCGGCGAGGAAGGGGCAGGACCAGGTGCGGCGCTGGTCGAGGTCGTCCCAGAGCTCGACGTCCATGAAGACCGAGTGGCGGCGGGCGGCGGTCTCGGTGGGCGGGCGCCACGACGGAACGTTGGCCATGGCCTCCAGGGATTCCACGCCGGGCGTGCGTTCGCCGTTGGCGAGCCACCCTATCTCCCTGGCCGGCGGGCGGGATCCGTCGCTGCCGGGAGGGGGTGACTCGACCAGCCGGTGTTCCACGACCTCGGCGATGCCGATGCCGTCGGCGACGGCGCAGCCGGACTCCCGGGCCAGGTAGTCGATGGTCAGCCCGTGCCGTTCGGCCTCGGCGAGCAGCACCGGTACGAGCTCGGCCGGGGTCGAGAAACGGGTGAAGTAGTCGTCGATGAGAAAGCAGGTGCTGACCCGGGCCCGCTTGCCGTTTGCGGCCGCCGTGCCGCGTACCGCCTCGACCCAGGGCCGCACCATCGCGAAGTGCTCCCCAAGCCGCTCGGGGCCGGCTTCGAAGTCCTCCATGTACAGGTGGCCCAGCTCCAGGGAGACATGGGAGAGCGGCACGGACTGGGTGCGGGGCTCCGCGGTGGTCTCGCGGAACACGGCATCGCTCACGGCTGCCCCCAGGACTCGTCGTCGGTGAGCTTCGCGGCCAGTTCCTCCAGCGCCTGCCAGGTCTCCATGTTGGCGATCTGGCTGGCCAGCACGTCCTCGTCGGTGATGAGCTGCTCCCGCCACTGGAGCACGGGCTCCAGTGGCACCGAGCCGAGCACCTTGGTGAATCCGATGTCGAGATCGCCCGCGAGGTCGTTGAGGTCCTGGTCGCACATGCGCATCCAGGCGGACTGTGCGGGCGGCACCTGGGACCAGAGCGGTGACTCGGGGTCGGGGACCGCGGCACGCACGAAGCGGATGGCGCCCCGCAGTTCCTCCTCGTCGTGGCCGCGGGCGACACCCCCGGAGACGATGCCGCGCTGGCCGAAGACCAGACCGGCGGCGGCGATGACATGCTGCCTGGTCCAGCGGTGGTAGACCAGCCACCGTGCCCTGACCTTGCGCATCTGGGACGTGGCGTCCAGGGCCATGTCCACGGCGTAGCTGCGCCCGGCGCTGAGGTCCACCACGACCAGGTCGTACTCGCTGTTCAGAGTGAGGAAGAGATCGATACAGCGGCGCAGGACGTCCTTGGTGACACCGAACTCGCCGCCGCTGAGGTCACCGGGCAGCAGGGTGAGGTCGCCGGAACCGGTGGGGCGGTGCCGCAGCACGTCGTGCTCGGTCTCGGCCCAGACATCGATCCGCACCGGCTCGGGGATCTTGCCCTGGAGGTAGGAGTGGAGGCCGCCGTGGTCGATTCCGCGCAGCGCACCGGGTACGTCGAAGACGGCGGCGGCGGTGGGTGAACCGAAGTCGAAGTCGAGATAGCAGACGTTGTCACCGGCGATGGCACGCCGGTAGGCGAGGTTGGCGCTGGTGACGGAGCGTCCGGTGCCCCCCTTGTCGGATGCGGCGAAGACGAGCACCGTTCACACTCCCCTGGAAGCGGTGTGCCTGGCCAGGGCCAGGGTGTCGAGCTGCCCGAGCACCTCGATGGTCAACGCATAGGCGGTGCCCGGCTGTTCGTCGATGATCTCGCGAGCCCGCCGCAGTTTGACCTCGATGCTCTTCAGCGCGATGCCCCGGGAGCCTTCGGCGACCGAGGTGGGTTCCAGCTGTTCGCTGCCGAGGAGATGGGTGGCCTCGCTGAGCAGATCGCCGGCGAGCGCGGAGAGGTCGGCGCTGCGGATCGGCGACTGGGTGTAGAGCTGGCGCGCGGCGACCATGCACTCGGTGACGCGCTCGGTGACATTCCAGGACAGCGGGCCGGTGCGCTCCGGTGAGTCGGGATAGACGGCGCGGGGGTTGTCCCACAGGCCGACGCCCTCACCGACCCTCAGTCGGCGCTGCCACACATGGTCGAAGATCCGCTCGCCCAGCCGTAGCAGCCGGTCGTGCGAGGACACGTTGCGGGACAGGGCGCACAGCTGGATGGTCCGCTTGAGCAACTGTGCGGAGAAGTCGGTCATGTTCCACTGCATGGGCGGCCCGAGTGCGTCACTGCCCTGCAAGGGCAGTTCGATGCCGGGGTTGTGGAGGGTGATGGCCCTGTCCCGCTGGGTCATCCGGCTGGTGACGCGGCCCCGTTCGGCGAGGCGTTCCATGATGGCGACGGTGCGGGTGAGGTCGTCGTCGGTGGCGCGCCGGCGTACGAGGTCGTAGACGAGGATGGCGGCCACACAGAGCGAGAAGTATTCCGATTCGAGCCGCTGTCCTGTGGTACGCCAGGGAATGTCCTCGAGTGGCCAGGCGCCGTCCCCGAAACGGGCGATGGCCGACCAGTACTGCTGGGTGATCTCCCAGCGCAGTCTCAGGGCCTCGGCGAGCCGCTGCTGTTCGGGATTGAGCAGGCCGAGGGTGAGGGTGCGGTCGGAGAAGAGGTCCTGGATGCCGTCGAGGGCGACCACGGTGAAGTAGAGGTACGGGACGGGCTTGGCGATGCCCGAGGGCTGCGGCCCGATCGGCTCGCTGGTCTCCACGACGGGGGCATCCTGCACCAGGCCCCAGGCCCAGCCGCATTCGAAGAGCTGGTTCTCGTCGTTGAGGCCGTCGGCGACGTCGACACCGAGGACGAACTGGTCGCGCAGGACCGCACGCAGGGACTTGAAGCGGCGCTGGAACTGCTGGACGACGATCCGGTCCGAGATCTGGTCCTGGCCGATGAGCCGGCAGAGCGTGCGGCCCTGGGGGGCGTCGGCGTCGAAGACGTTGATGGTGAAGGAGCGCAGCAGGCTGACCATCGCGGCGGTGAGCCGTGCCTCGGTTGCCGCTCTGAGTTCGTCGGCGAGGGCCCGCACTTCGGCGCGCCGGGGCTTGCTGAGATAGACCTTGAGAAAGCCGAGTGTGGCGAGGGACAGTGTGATCGACATGGAGAAGGAGTCAACAACTCCCAACTCCCTTTGTTCTTTGGTGAGTTCACGCTCCGCGTCGCCGGACACGAAGTAGTGGCCACCCGCGAAACTGGGCTGCTTGTCACCCGCGGTGTGGGTGCGCATGAATTCGGCGAGCACCGTCAGGAGCTTCCCGGGGATCTCCAACCGGCCACCGACGCCCTTGAGGGTGTCCTGTACGTCGCGGTCCGTCGTGTCCGGATCGTCCAGGCGGAACGCCGGGATCTCGGTGGCGGGGTACATGAGGCAGAGCAGGCGCTCGGCGTCCGCGACGCTGCTTCGCCCACCCCATTCACCCCAGTCCCATTCACCGTCCTTGAACGAGTGGCGTGCAATGGCCCGCCAGATGTCCAGCAATTGCTGGCGCGGCTTGATCTGCATCCCCCATACCCCTCGTACTGCTGCCCGGCAGCGTGAAGTGAATGAATCGACCGTTCTTGTTGAGTGACGCGAAGTGGCTTGACGCTATGCGGAATTCCGCTTGCCGCAGGCCACGATCATTCCGTCGTAGCCAACCCGGAGCGGATCCTCTGGAATTCCGATGGACGAAACCTGAACCTCCCCTTCCGTAAAGGGCGCCAGGCTGTCCCGTACGTCGGTCGCGTCGACACTGCACGCAGGGAAGAATTCATCGCCCACCGAGTAGCCCTTCGAGCCCTCCATGAAGGCGGCGGCATAGGGAGCCCCCGGGGTCAGGCACTCCGCGAAGCGCCGTACGCCCTCACGGAACTCCTCGATCGAGGTGGACATCGACTCGGCGACGAAGAACATCGTGCCGATGCCCCAGCGCCGCTCGGGCAGGTGGAAGAGGTTGCCCTGCTTGACATGGGCGGCCAGGCGCAGCGCCGGGCGCGGGTTCTCGACCGCCGCGTACGGCTTCACCTCGGACAGCACGTCCCAGAACGCGTCCCAGTTGGCGTCGTAGCCGGGGACCTGGCGCTCCAGCCACTGGACGTTGGTCCCGGCCCGTTCGAAGAGGGTCATCCCCGTGCACCAGGGAAGCAGGGTGAGGGCGGGATAGAGATTGGCACCTGAACCGACGTCAATGCCCGAATCAGGGCGTCCCGGGTTCCGCTGGAAGTGATCACAGAAGTAATCACGGACGATGCGAATGATCTGCTCGTCATCGGGACGCAGCTCGCGATAGTTGTGATCAACATACGCGTCGGAGTCGAACGAGTTCCAGTCAGCCTCGTCGTTGAGCTCCGGTTTCCCGGACTCGCGGATCTCCGGACGGCCAGTCGGTTTCAGAACCATCTTCCAATGGTAATGGAGAAACACCGTCAGGTCCTGCACTACGCAAGACTTCCGAAGCACGGGGGGCGCGTGGGTGCGTGGAGCCGTCGACGGCCCGTTCCCACCTTGAAGGTCCTGCTGGGGCGGGCAATGCTTGATCCGACCACCTCCGCCCGCGGTCCGGCGGGCACGGCACCGGGTCACCCGGCCCGTATCACTCGTGTGGGTGATACGCATCGCCTCCGACCCCTTCGTGAGGGAGTGGCATGACTCCTCCGCCCGGAGATCGTCCCCCGTCGCGCCCCGCCGCGGTGTCCTTGGCCGCCCGGGGCCGGCCACCGCGGGTGAGACCGGTCACCGACGAGGACCTCAGTCCGCTGGCGAGGCTCGACCAGGAGGTCTTCGCCGAACACGCCTACCCCTTCTTTGTGTTGCGCCAGCTCTACGACGTCTACGGGGACCAGCTGCTGGTGGTCGATGACGGCGGAGAGCTGCTCGGATACGTGCTGATGGGCACCGCGCCCGACAGGTCCCGCAGCTGGATCCTGGGGCTGGCCATCGACCGCCGCTCGCGGGGCCGGGGGTTCGGCCGCTGGCTGATGGCGGAGGCGCTGAAACGATTACGCGCGCAGGAGGTGGGCGAGGTCCGGCTGACCGTGGAACCGGCCAACGCCGCCGCCATCGAGCTGTACGAGTCGCTGGGCTTCGACAAGGTCGACCACTATCCGGATTACTTCGGCCCCGGAGACGACCGGTTGGTCATGGTCTTGAGGCTTTGACTTCCGCTCCCCCGGGCCAAAGCCCGGCGCTCTGCGACCAGACCCGACAGCAGGAGCGATCGGGTGGGGGCACGCCCGCTCACGCGGCGAGCGAGCCCGGCATGACCGCCCGGGGTCCGAATCTGGCGCGGGCCCGGTCAGCCGCCGCCTCGATCCGGCGGGCCTTCTCGTCGGCGGGATCGAAGGTGAGCTGCCGCGTCGCCCGCTCGGCCGGGAGCAGTCCCTCGGCGCGCAGGGCGATGCCGCGGACGCGGGCGCGCTGCAGGCCGAGGGTGTCGAGCAGTCCGTACGCGGTGCCGGTGAGGGACGCGGAGTGGGCGGTCGGCTCGGGCAGGGCACGCGACCTGGTGGTCGTGGTGCGGTCGGCATAGCGGACGGTGAGGCTCAGGGACCGGCAGACCTGGCTCTTCGCACGCATCCGGGCGCCGAGTTCCTCACCCAGCGAGACCAGGGCGCGGCGGTGTCCGGCCGGGTCCAGCTCGTCCCGGGGGAAGGCTCGTTCGGCGCCGGTGGAGCGGGCCGCGGCGTTCGGGACGACCCGGGTGCGGTCGGTGCCATGGGCCTTCTCGTAGACCTCGCGCCCGGTGCGTGCGCCGAGGATGCGCTGGAGCACGGCCGGCGGTGCGGCGGCGACCCGGTCGACGGTGTCGAGTCCGTATCCGCACAGGACACGGGCGGTCGCCGGGCCGACCCCGTGCAGTGCGGCGACCGGGCGTCCGGTGAGGAACTCCGCCGCGTCGCCCACGGCCAGGGTGGTACCGGGTCCGGCCTCGCGTGCCGCCATCCGGGCCAGCAGCGGGTTGGGGCCGGCGCCGATGACGCAGTCGGCCCCGTACAGGGCGAGTGCCCGTACCCGTATCACCGCGGCCAGTCCGGCCGCGTCCCGGCCGAAGTACCGCAGCGCGCCCCGTACGTCGGCGAGCGCTCCGTCCGGTGGCAGGGCCTCCACCACGGGGGTGAACGCGCCGAGCAGCCCGAGCAGTCCCGCGTAGGCGGCCTCGTCCGGAGGGTGCTTGCCCCCGGCCACGCGGAACCGCAGGCACAGGATCGATGGTTCCGCCGTCATCCCGCGCTCCCCGGACTCTGATGCCACAGCTTCCTGGTGGACGCGGTGCCTTCACCGGCCGGGCGGAGGTCGGCCCAGGCGTTCATCTCGTAGCCGGTGGACATACGGATGCTGCGGCCGGTGGACGGAGTACCGGTGGACGGACCGCCCGCGGCCAGCCGCCGCGCCACCGCGTCGAGTCCCCCCTCGCGGCGGATCTCGATCAGGTCCGCGAGGTTCCAGGCAGCGGAGCCGACCACACTGAGGCTGCGCGGGCCGCGGCGCTGGACCACTCCGCGCACCAGCAGCAGCCAGGAGTGGAAGACGGTGTGGGCGCAGGCCTCGTGGCTGTCGTCGAAGAAGGCGAGGTCGACCAGGCCCGTACCGTCGTCCAGGGTGGTGAAGATGACCCGGCGGCCGGAGCGGATCGGCGGGGTCTGAGTGGCCGCCTTGGCCCCCGCGACCAGCACGGTGGCGCCGTGTTCGGCCTCGCGCAGCCGCTTCGCGGGGATCGCGCCGAGTTCGTCGAGGAAGACATGGTGGTCCGCCATCAGATGCCGGGAAGTGTCCATGCCGAGGATGTTCAGCTCGGCGCTGAGCCGCTCGGCTTCGTTGAGGTCGGGCAGTCCGACGGACGCGGTCCTGCGACCGCCGCCCAGCGGAAGCTGGCCGCCGCGTCCGTGGGAGGCCGGCCCCTGCCGGGTGCGGTGGAGTTCGGCGATGTGCAGCAGCAGGTCGCGGCGGTTGGCGCCGAACGCGTCGAGCGCACCCACCTGCGCGAGCCGTTCCGCCACGGGACGCTCGGGGTGCGCCCGCTCCCAGAAGTCCAGCAGGGACGCGTATGGCTGCTCCGCCTCGATCCGGGCTGCCTCCGACTCGCTGATGCCGTGCACATCGGCGAACGCCAGCCGCAGGCCCCACACCCCACCACCATTGTCATCGGACACCAGTTCGATGTGATGAGCGACCGCCGACCGGTTCACATCCAGCGGCAGCACCGGCACCCCGCGTCGCCGCGCGTCCGCCAGCAGCAGCCGCTTCGGGTACATCCCGGGGTCATGGGTGAGCAGCCCCGCGTAGAAGGCAGCCGGATGGTGGGCCTTGAGCCACGCCGACTGGTACGTCGGCACGGCGAAGGCCACCGCGTGCGCCTTGCAGAATCCGTATGAACCGAACGCCTCGATGATCTCCCAGGCCCGTGCGATCACTTCAGCCGTATATCCCCTGCGCTCCGCCTGTTGTGCGAACCACGCCCTGATCCGCCCCTGCGACTCGGGATCGGAGAGCCCCCGGCGCACCCGGTCGGCCTCGTCCCGCCCGCATCCCGTCAGGATGTTCACCATTTCGATGATCTGCTCGTGGAACACGACGACCCCGTAGGTCTCCCCGAGCGGTCCGGCCAGGTCCGGGTGCGGATAGCGGACCGGCGCCCGCCCGTGCCGGGCCTCGATGAACGGCCGCACCATGTCGGCGGCGACCGGCCCCGGCCGGAACAGCGAGATGTCGACCACGAGGTCGTGGAAGTCCGCGGGCTGCAGCCTGCCGATGAGGTCGCGCTGGCCCGGGGACTCGATCTGGAAGCAGCCCAGTGTCTCGGCGGAGCGGATCAGCCGGTAGGTCGCCGGATCGTCCGGCACCACCTGCTCCGGGTCGTCCAGGTCGATCCGGCGCCCCGTCGCCCGCTCGACCTCGGCGACGGCATGGGCCATCGCCGACTGCATCCGCACGCCCAGCACATCGAGCTTGAGCAGCCCGAGGTCCTCGACGTCGTCCTTGTCGAACTGCGACATCGGAAAGGGGGTGCCCGGCTCGCCCGGAAGGCCCTGCGGGACCAGACCGCTGGTCGGCACCACGGGCGTACGCCGGAGCAGCGAGGCGTCCGAGATCAGCACCCCGCACGGGTGCATGGCCACTCCGCGCGGCAGCGCGTCCAGCCCTTCGACCAGCTCCCAGAGCCTGCCGTACCTGCCTCCGTCCGGCCGGTACTCCCTTGCCACCTCGCGCAGTTCGGGCAGCTCCGCCAGCGCGGCACGGGCATCGCGGGCGCGGATGTGCGGAAACGCCTTGGCGAGCCGGTCGATCTCGGCCGGGTCCATGCTCAGCGCGGCGCCCACATCCCGGATCGCGTGCCGCACCCGGTAGGTCTCGGGCATGGCGACGGCGGCGACCCGCTCTCCGCCGAAGCGGTCGATGATCGCGCGGTAGACCTCCAGGCGGCGCGCGGACTCGACGTCGATGTCGATGTCGGGCAGCACGAACCGGCGCTTGGACAGGAAGCGTTCCATCAGCAGGTGGTGCTCGACCGGGTCGGCGTGGGCGATGCCGAGCAGGTGGTTCACCAGGGAGCCCGCCCCGGAGCCGCGTGCGGCCACCCTGATGCCCATCTTTCTCACGTCATCGACTACTTGAGCGACCGTCAGGAAATAGGTGGCGTTGCCGTGGGCGGCGATGACGTCCAGCTCGGAGTGCATACGCTCCCAGTAGGCGCGGGCGCCGGGGATCCGGTCGTATCCCCGCAGCACCATTCCCGCCGCGGCCCGGGAGGCGAGCACCCGCTGCGCGGTGCGCCGGTCGGCACCGACGAGATGCGGCTCCGGGTAGTAGGCGTATCCCATGCCCAGGTCGTCCTCGGGGTCCACGAGGCACTCGGCGGCGGTCTCCTCCGTGGCGGCGAGCAGCCGGTGCGCCGCGTCGCGTCGCCATCCGGCGGCCTCGGCGATCCGCTCGGCCGTGCGGTGCATCTCGTCCGGCCCCTTGAGCCAGCGCTCCCCGCTGTCCAGGCCTCTGGACGGGTCCACCGGGACGAGCCTGCGGGCCGCGTCCAGTACGTCCGCGACCGGACCCTGGCCCGGGTCGGCGTACCGCACGGCATTGCTCAGCACCGCCCGGACGCCCTGTTCGGCCGCGAAGCCGACGGTACGGGCGGCGAGCCGCAGCGAACCCGGCCCGGTCCCCGTGGTCCCGTGGTGGACGGCTTCGAGCCGCAGGGCGTCGCCGTAACGCTCCCGCCAGGGGGCGAGCAGTCGGGCGGCCCGGTCGGGGCGGCCCGCGGCCAGCGCCCCGCCGACCCCGGAACCGGGGCCGAGCAGCACGGTGACCCCGTCGGCGGCCTCGCCCAGGGCGTCCCACTCGAGGGCGGGCAGGCCGTCGGTGGCGGTGGCATGCGCGACGGTGATCAGCCGGCAGAGCTCCGCCCAGCCGGCCGCGCCGGCACGGGCGAGGAAGGTGGCCCGGGGAGTCGACTCATCGATGAAGGCGCCGCCACGCACCGGGGTGCGCCGGCGGGCGGCACGCCCGCCCGGCGCACCGTGCTGCCCGGGGCTCTCCCCGTGCCGCTCGCCGCCCCGTACGGCGAGCCCGGCGCCGAACAGCGGGCGCACCCCCGCCTTGGCGCAGGCCTTGGCGAACCGGACGGCCCCCGCGACGGTGTCGCGGTCGGTCAGGGCCAGCGCGTCCATGCCCCGCTCGGCGGCGCGCGCGGCCAGCAGCTCCGGGTGTGAGGCCCCGTACCGCATGGAGAACCCGGACGCGCTGTGCAGATGCGTGAAACCGGGCATCCGCACCTCCTGGCTCAATCCGCTCTCACCTCCCCCTCACCTCCACCATAGACCAAGTTTCGAACGTCCGTGCGAATCAGAGGTGGGGGCATCCCACCGGGACGCACAGACGTGCGGGGTGCCATCGGGGGAATGTCGGAGCGGAGGCGTTGGACCGCCCCCACCGGGTGGTACGAGTCCGGGCGTACCGGGAGGTGGTGACGGCAGATGCCGAGGCGAACCGCCGCACGGCACGGCAGCGGCCGGCACCGGCCGTCGCGCACTGCGCGCCGTCCCGTACGCCCGGCGCGCCCCGTCCCAGGCGGCGAACCCGCGGTCACACCCGCCCTGCGCACGGCAGCCGCCTACTGCTGGCGGCTGCTGGCCGTGGGCATCGTCGTCTATGCGGTCTTCTCGGTGCTCGGGCGCTTCCACGAGCTCACCGTGGCCGTCTTCCTGGGACTCGTCGGCACGGCGATGCTGCGGCCGGTGGCCGATCTGCTGGCCCGGACGCTGCCACGGCCGCTCGCCGTCGCCATCACGCTGATCGGCAGCATCATCGTCGCCTTCGGCATCCTGGCACTGGTCGGGGAGACGGTCGCCAGGGAATGGGACACGCTTCAGCGGGAGCTCGGCGCCGGGATCGGCAGGATCCAGCGCTGGCTGGAGCAGTCGCCGCTCGGGCTGGACCCGGGGGCCCTCACGGATATTCAGTCACGCATCGGGCGTTTTCTGTCCGAGCATCGCTCCACACTGGCCAGCAGGGTCCTCAGCGGGGCCGGACGACTGGTGGAGGTGCTGACGACACTCGCGCTCGGGCTGTTCTGCGCGGTGTTCTTCCTGCACTCCGGTGACCGGCAGTGGGCCTGGTTCTGCGCCCAGTTGCCGCTGACCGCCCGGGACCGGGTGGCGGTGGCGGGCCGCGCCGCATGGCGCACCTTCACCGGATACACCCACGGCATCGTGCTGGTGGCGGCGACCAACGCGGTACTCGTCGGCGTGGCGCTCTACCTCATCGGCGTGCCGCTCGCCCTGCCCCTGGCGCTGCTCGAGTTCTTCGCCGCCTTCATCCCGCTGATCGGCTCCCCCATCGCGCTCGCCGTGGCGGCGGTGGTGGCCCTGGCGGCCAAGGGCCCGGTCATCGCGGCCGTCGTCATCGCGCTGATCGTGGTGATCGGGCAGATCGAGGGGCATGTGCTGCACCCGATCGTGATGAGCTGGGCCGTCCGACTGCACCCGGTGGTGGTCGCCCTCACGGTCGTCGGCGGGGCCATCGCCGCAGGGGTGATCGGTGCGATCGTGGCCGTACCCCTGGTGTCGGTGCTCTGGGCCGTACGCCAGGCCCTGCGCAGGACGAACACACCGGAGCAGACGGACGTACCGAGCCCGGACCACCCCTCAGGGTGACCCGGGCTCGGGATCGCGCTCGGTCCTCAGCAGGTCCGTCCGGGCTTCGGCCCTGTCCGGTCCTAGCCGATCTCCGCGCCGAGGACCTGGAGCGCCTCGGTGACCGGCTGGAAGAAGGTCTCGCCGCCGGCGGTGCAGTCACCGCTGCCGCCCGAGGTCAGACCGACCGCGGAGTCGTCCGAGAAGAGGGCGCCGCCGCTGTCGCCGGGCTCGGCACAGACGTTGGTCTGGATGAGGCCGTTGACGACCTGGCCGTCACCGTAGTTCACGGTGGCGTCGAGGCCGGTGACCTCGCCGTCGTGCACCTGGGTGGTGGAGCCGCTGCGCTTCACCTTCATGCCGACGGTCGCCTCGGCCGCCTTGGTGATCTTCTGGGTGGTGCCGTCGTAGAGGTTCACCTCGCTCGGGTGCTCGGCGTCACCGCTGTACTTGACGAGGGCGAAGTCGTTCTCGGGGAACTGGGACTCGACCATGGAGCCGATGGCCGGCCCGTCCGCGGACTCGGACCACTCGCTGCCGGACTCGCCGCAGTGACCGGCCGTGATGAAGTGCGGCGCGCCGTCCTTGACGACGTTGAAGCCGAGCGAGCAGCGGCCGCCGCCGCTGTGGATGGCGTCACCGGCAGCGATGTACTTCTTGAACTCGCCGGCCGACTTCTTGAGCTCCGCCTTGCCGCCGAGGCCCTCCACGACCGCCTGGAGCTTGGTCCAGGTGTCGCCCTTGACCGTGCGGTCGGCGGTGACGACCACCTTGTTGGTCACCGGGTCGGTGGCCCACGACGTACCAGGGATGGTGGCGCGGTCGGTCAGGGTCTTCCGGGCCGACTTCAGCTCGGCCAGGGTGTTCTGGACGACTCTGGCCTTGCCGCCCGCCTCGCGCACGGCTTCGGCCGCTTCCTCGTCGACCACGTTCATCACCAGGGCCTTGGCCTCGGCGTCGTAGTACGCGCCGACCGCGTCGCCGCCGAGATCCTTGACCAGGGTGGAGGCGAGGTTTCCGGCCGCCGTGGCCGTCAGGGTCTTGAGGGTGGGCTTCGGGGCTTCCTCACTGGCGTTCGCAGTCTGGAAGGTGACTCCGGCGGCGGCGAGCGCCACGACGGCGCCGCCCGCTATCGTCGCGCGCTTCCGGGATATGCGGCGGTGCTTCAACATCAACCTCCTGTGGGGGACCGTGCGCGGCCAAGTGGGGTGGCCGAGTACGGAGGATGAGCCGTCCACTATTCCGAGACCGGCCGGTAACACACAAGGTCGACTTCAGGACGCACACACGACCGACCGAACGTGCCCCTTGTTCGTTCACAACCGTCGAACATCACCCACCAGTTCCTTTTGCGAACACCCGTTGCAATCGGACGGTGGGCGGCCCGTAAGGACTAGTCCTGTCCTGATTTCGACGCTGTCGGGCCCACTGTTTCCGGTCGGTTGATGGGTAATCATCACGACGGAGGGGAATGCCAGGACAGTATGGCTGCACACAGCACATACGGCCCGATACACGGACCGACGGGCTCATAGCGTGAAGGAGGCGGGGGTTGCGACGTCGCGTGCGCGCCTCGGACGGGCGGCGGCACCTGATGGTGGAGCGACTCGGGGATCCCCGTGGCAGGCCCGTCTTCCTGCTGCACGGCACCCCGGGCAGTCGGCTGGGCCCGGCACCACGGGGCATGGTGCTGTACCAGCGCGGAATGCAGCTGATCGCGTACGACCGTCCTGGTTATGGGGGTTCGGACCGATTGCCGGGCCGCAGTGTGGCCGATGTCGCGGAGGACGTGCGGGCGATCGCCGACGCCCTCGGACTGGACCGCTTCGCCGTGGTGGGCCGCTCAGGCGGCGCACCGCATGCTCTGGCCTGTGCCGCGCTGATGCCCGACCGGGTGACCAGGGCAGCCGCACTGGTCACGCTGGCCCCGCGGGACGCTGAGGGTCTCGACTGGTTCGAGGGCATGGCCGCGTCCAATGTCCTCGAGTACTCGACGGCCACCACGGACCCGGACCGGCTGACGGAGCGCTTCATCATGCGCTCCGACGAGATCCGCAGGGATCCGGTCAAGCTCCTCGACGATCTGCGCAGAGAGCTCACCGACTCCGACCGCATGGTGGTCGCGGACGCCGGTGTCCGGACGATGCTGCTGCGCAACTACCAGGAAGCACTGCGCACTTCGGCGTACGGCTGGATCGACGACGCCCTCGCCTTCTGTAGCCCGTGGGGTTTCGACCCTGCCGAGATCAAGCCACCGGTGCTGCTCTGGCACGGCGAGAAGGACGTCTTCTCACCGGTCGGCCACTCGCGCTGGCTCGCCCAGCGCATCCCGGGTGCGACGGCCGTACTGGAACCGGCCGCCGCCCACTTCGACGCGCTGCACGCCCTGCCGGGGATCCTCACCTGGCTGCTGGAGCCGGATCGCTGAGACCCCCGTCGCCTCGTGGTGCGGGAC